>JADYXS010000077.1 GCA_021772155.1 Candidatus Obscuribacter sp. | reverse complement strand
TTCGACACTGCACGGTGGCACAGTCCATAGGCCTAGCAATTGGGCGGCGCGAGACTCAGGCTCGAGCTTCCCTGCCATCATCGCAGCAAGATCGATTTGGCTATATCGAAGCCGCTATCAACGCTGGCCACCTGTCTGGCAATGGAGCGTTTACTAAGAAGTGCCAGAACTGGCTGGAAGAAACTAGCGGTTGCCGACGGGCTTTCCTCGTACATTCTGGCACTGCCGCACTTGAGTTGGGTGCACTGCTTCTGAACATACAACCAGGCGACGAGGTCATTATGCCCTCGTTCACCTTTGTGACGACGGCGACCGCCGTGGTGTTACGTGGAGCTACGCCAATCTTTGTCGACATTCGTCCTGATACTCTCAACATAGACGAAACAGCAATAGAAAACGCAATAACCAGTCGAACCCGAGCGATTATCCCAGTGCATTATGCCGGCATCGGCTGCGACATGGAAACTATCCGAGCAATCGCCGACAATCATCAGCTGTCCGTGCTCGAAGACGCCGCCCATGCTATCTGCGCGGACCACAATGGCAAGCCGCTTGGCTCTTTCGGCAATATGGCAGCATTAAGCTTTCACGAGACCAAAAATCTTACGTGTGGCGAAGGCGGAGCCCTGCTCATTAATGATGAATCCCTAATCGAACGAGCCGAAGTGCTGATGGAGAAGGGAACGGATAGGACGCGTTTCATCCTAGGACTTACAGATAAGTACACCTGGCGAGATATTGGCTCCTCATTCTTTTGCAGTGAAATAGAAGCATCATTTCTTTGGGCGCAAATGGAAGGAGCTGCGGATCTGACGGAGCGCCGATTGAACAATTGGCAGTTCTACCACGATGCGCTGGAAACGCTCGAAGACCTTGGTTGTATACGGCGCCCAGTGGTACCTGCAAGCTCAAAGCACAATGGTCACCTATACTATATTTTGCTCCAAGACGAGACAACACGAAACAGGCTGCTGGACCATCTAAATAAACTGGGCATCAACGCTGTTTTTCACTACATTCCGTTGCATAGCGCTCCAGCCGGGCAGAAGTTCGGCAAAGTGAGCGGCTCGATTGATGTCACCAACGAAGTAAGCAGCCGGCTATTACGACTTCCGCTTTGGGTTGGTCTAACCTACGAACAACAACAAGAAGTGCTCTCGGCTACCTTTGAATTTTTCGGACAGACTCAATCGAACGTCAGCGCCAGCAATGCAGCTAAACTAGAAGTGGAGCGAGCCAGATGAAGTTCATCAAATTGGATCCGCCAGGAAGCTTCTGTAGCTATGCGGCCGTGACAGAGATGATTCGGCAACAAGGGGCTCGCACGTTCATCGAAATCGGATGCGGCAGTGGAGATCTATCGCGAAAGCTTTGCGAGATGGGACTCACTGGCATCGGTTTGGATTTTTCAGCAGAGGCAATCAAGCTAGCCGAGAAAAATTTAGAGCCGTTTATATCGCAAGGCAAATACAGACTTATAGCGGGAGATATCTTGCAGTTGACCGCGGAAATCGAGCCCGTCGATTTAGGCATCAGCATGATGGTGATGGAACATGTCGAGAACGACGTTCAATTCTTGATGAAGATCGCCTCTGTGGTCAAATCTGGAGGCTGTGTTATTGCTGCCGTACCGGCGCGCATGGATTGCTGGACATTTGAGGATGACACAGTCGGTCACCTCAGGCGCTATGAGCGTCAGAATCTAGATGACACATTCAAAAAAGCAGGCCTCAGCAACACCGAAATTTGGTCAGTCGCCGTGCCCACAGCGAACCTGCTTCTAAAACTTTCGGACGTTATGGTTCGAAACAGCGACGAAAAACAAAAGCTCCAAGCATCCGCGAATTATCAAACGCAAATGAGCGGAATCCGGGAAATACCATTCAAAACAGTGTTTCCGCCATTCTGCAAACTAATTCTAAATCGCTTCACTCTGCTACCGCTCCTGGTGTTACAGCGATTCTTCTATCAAACGAATCTCGGCTTGACGCTACTTGCAGTAGGGTCCGTTGGCTTACGAACCCAACAGGAACGGTCAGCACAAAAGCCCGCAGCCACGAGAAGTTAAGCCCAATCAAGACGGACGTTTAAGCGGCTGGCCATCCTCGGCATCTTAGATCTTGTGCCAGCTTTCCCATCCATCGAGAATCGCGCCCTTCTTGTAATAGGGACTCAATCGAGCGCGAAGCTGATTAAAACACTCATTATGGAGCACATCGCCAGACATCAACGAATTAGGTGCATCAAAATAGATTATCGCCGGTCCTTCTTTAACCAGGGCGTCGACGAATGCAGCAGTCTGATGATCGAATATAAGTTCTTGGAATGGATCTTCAATATGCACCGTCGAGTAGACCCCGGAAAGCTTGTGCACAAAAACCGCATTGGATGTCACATATGTCACCGGACCATCCTTGGATTGGCGTTTAATAAATTCTGCCATTCGCACCAAGGACGATGCGACATCCTGCGGGACGAACACCCCAGATACTTCCACGCCACCACGTTCGGCAGCACCGTGGAATAAGCTGGACCAAGCGAAACAGTAGCTCTCCTGCGCAAACCTTGCCCCAACGATCATTTGAGGCACGACGACGAAACTCAACGCCAGAGCCAAAGGTAAAAGAGGTTCCATTGTTTTGCAATAGCGTTTGCGCTGAACTTTTATCGTCCGCACAAGATCGCAAACAAGAAAGCCGTAAATTGGGTACTGGCTGTAAAGGCACCATGGATCAGGACGATTGAAGTAATATGAAAACCACACAATGCTGGTTACTGTGACGGCTACACGAAAACTATCGTTTGAGCACCAATACTGTTGGCCCCTTTTGAATGAAAGTTTCAAGATAACGTATACCGAGTGCGCCAGGATCAACCAGGCCATGGGATCATAGACAAACGGCATCGTCGAATAACCAGTTTTCACTGTACGAAAAAGTTGACTAAGGGTAAGAACATGCGCGGCGCAATCTGGCCAATAGCCCAACCCGAGTCGCGCCAACAGTAAAAATAATGTTCCGGTAAGGACCAGGCCAGTACCCAATATTGCCAGGTGCCGGGCGCACAATTTCCCTGATCGGAACTTCAACAGTTGTTCGTCAACCGCTACAAATGCCAGAACACCCGCGGTTAACGCTAAACCAGTTTCGAGATTTAGCATCAAGAGCACACATGACAGCACCCCCAAAAGGAGACAGCGCTTAGCACCGTTTCTCTTTCGCAAGTACAGCAAGGTCCCAAAACAGAGTGGGATACCTATCAAACGCCAGGCAGACAGGTTCGGATAGAGGATGCTCAGCTGATTGGTATGCATCCACGGCAGCAGCAGCAAAAACGGTACAAAGCCAGCCAAACCCGGACTGCGTGCGAACTTGAGATATTGCCAGGCCATGCTTCCCAAGAAAATCGTGGTAAGGCAGCGAACAACCTGAACATAGTCTCCAAATGAAATCACCCCTATGAAGCGTTGCCAAATACCAGCGGCAGGCTGAAACAACAATCCGTAATACTGCCGAACGTCGCTAAAGATATGTTGCCCGACAGCGAGCCGATCACCGGTCATCACCACTGTAGAGAAGTGGCTTTGAATCTCAACTAGTTGTTGCGCACTGATTCTGGTCAAATCCAATGGGATCAATAGACTCGGGACGGTCGCCAGCAAAAACAAAATTACCGTAAGGGAGAGATAGTCTTTGGACGAGAATTGCCATGGACTATTCCTCTGAACCGCAAAGGTGATAAATCCAGCAGACGCCAACGCCAAAGAGACAGCCAAGCTATCGCCAGAGCAGAAGGCTAGCGCGCTAGCAAAAAAAACAAACAACAGTGGCACGACCAATTGTGGGGCGAATGAACAAGCACGGTTTACCAACGGGCTTACCGAACGCAGCAACCATGGCCCAGCTAAAAATAATAATGCCGACGCCACCATGACAAACCGCTGCGCAGCCCTTTGTCCGGCCGCGTCATTGCTGGATGATCCAGCCCACTTCAACATATAAGGATGGATACCAGAATCAAAGAGACCGTGCTTGCTCTTCACGCAAAACAAGAGCACTACACCAACGAACAGAATTATTGCAGTGAGTATGGCCGCCAATTCCATGTGCGGACGGGGTTTGTCTGCAACATTGAGCAAAGCAGGCTTAGGTGTTTTGATTGGAAAACTTATGCTAGACAAACCCATTAACTCAATTCCCTAATTACAAAATCAATCTCCAACACAGACTTTCGGTTCACAGAACGGCCGAAGCTGCCGGAACAAATTTCATATGCTCTGTGGCACCCATACCCGTGTTAAAGAGCAAATCGATGATACTGACGAAGTGATCAAATGGCGGATACAACTGACTGTACTCCGAGTAACCGGAGTAGTCGGACCAAGAAACGGACACCCCCGCTTGTTCAAACATGGCGACATCGAGGTAGTCCTTCGCAGCAGGACCAGAGACGTACTCGGTGGCACCCAATTGCTGGCAAACAGAGAGAAGCCGCTCGGACTTTCCATCGAGCAAGGTGAACTCGGATGACCAATGCAACTGAGTGTTAATCCCAAGCAACTTGCAGATCTCGCTTATAAACAAGTAGTTAACGTCACTTAGCTTCTGCATTCCGCCGGCTCTGTCATATAGACCGGCAACAAAATCTTTCATGAGATCGAACTGCGGAGCGCGGCTATAACTATGTTTCAACGAAAGCCAGTGTTCTCTGCACCACTGTGTATCAGCGACCTGAATGTCACTGATCTTGTGAAGGTATTGTCCCTTTACTTGAACTGGCAATGTGAGCCACTGCACTCCGTGAGCAGTTTTTATCTTGTTCCGATTACGCCAATCTCTGCGTGTGTATTGCACGTCATCATAGAGAACAAAATGATCAACTGAACTAATAAGATCGAAGTACCCCTTCCACGGGATGTAGTTCGATTGCAGTATCGCGACCTTATCACTGTGCATCAAGCATCCTTCAGCTCAGTGAGCAATATCGTGCGCACGCTTACATAGCAGCACGAACGAAGACGATGCTTTCGGATTTGCTTCCAGAAACGCTAATTCGCCTCTAGTATTTGCTCACCGGAAACTACTCGTCGCCTCTAATTCTCGCCGAACAGGTAGGCAAGCGGTTTTAACTTCCTTTAAAGGATGCGTATATTAGATGAGACTAACCCTGTCTCAGGAACTTTCGACGGTTACGCGCCGAATCACATTAGCAAATGCTCACGGACCCGGCAACCGGAGTACCCCTCCGGAGAAAGTCGGACCGCAGAACACTAACTTGGTTGTCGGGGTACATGTGCGGACACCAAACCGAGCCCTGCACATCGCCCCAGTCCGAGGCTATCGCCCATTTCGCATCATCGGCAAGTGCCTACCACGGCCGTTGATTAAGGCCCAGTGATTCCGGGAAGCACATCCAAACTCCCAACAGCAGGTCGCTCCTTGTCCGTTGAATACGGCTACAGGCGAAAGCGAAAGCGCACGATTACAAACGAGTTTAACAGCATACGCAGCAGCACTTCCTGGAAGTTAACCGCGCCGCTCATACGCACAATCAACATGGTACGACCTCATTCGTAAGCATCAAGTGCAGCGGGAGGGGACACCACTTGGGGACCGTCCTCGGCACAGCAAGCTGTGCACGCGCTACGGTCAGCCCCTCGCCTATCGAACCAGGCAAGCCAGCAATTAATTGTTGGGGCGGGCGCCATGCGCCGCCCTTTGAACCATTTACATTGAATGCGTGCTTGATTGAGCTAGCTGAGGAGCGATCAAATTCTGTATCTTTCGGCTGCCGTAGTTATTCAAGTGAACAGAATCGATGAAGTCCGCGCGAACAAATTCCTTGCGATCAGCATCGATTAGTTCGCATCCATTCAACCGCGCGGCACCTGCCAAAATTCGCTTGTAATCACGATGCAGGTTGCTGTCGAGCAGCGCCTTGTTTTCTTTTGTTAGAGGCATGTTGACGATCACGAGTCTGATTCTCTTGGCTCTACAGCTTGCTGCCAGCCGATCTAGGGACTTTGCCTCAATCTTCAGTCGCGCGAAGTCTGGCGGGTTATATCGGAAACTGTAATCGCCAAGATCACGATCAAATCGAGTTTGCGTTTTGAGCGTTGCACGTTCGTTGTGAGCTGCAGACCAAAGATCCCGATCGCGATTTAAAGCAGCGCACGCATAGTCGACGACGGCTGAGCGTATTTGCGAACGCTGTTCATAAAGCTGCGAGCAGCAGTCCAGAGCGACTTCAAAAGCCAATGCCGGTGTTGGGTTTTTCTGGAACTGATCGAAGCACCTGATCATGCCAGCCGGCATATTCAAAACCATCCAGTTTTTGAAGCTTACGCCTAAATCTTCCTGCGGTAATTTCTTCGCAGTGTCGACATTTGTTGGTTTCGCGGCAACGAATAGCGAGACAGATTTCGGTGTGCTTCGTCGGTCAATGAAGTCACGCGGCGCAGCCAGATAGACAATTGTCTTAGCTTTCCGCTCGCTGTTCATAGCAGATTGAACAATGTCCGCGATGTCCGTAGCCATGGCACCCGGCAGCGCCATAACTTCAATTTCCAGACGATGCCCGGTTATCTTTTCGATTGCGCCTGGTAAGAACGGGGCACGCGCGCAGTTCGGCTGCTCGACTGCAGGTGTTGAACCTTTCTCGTGGTCGACGTCGTAGGTGAAACAGTGACTAAGGGAAGACCCCACAACGAGGACGTCTGGATCGATTCTTTTGTTACTGATGGTTTTTTGAATGCTTCGCACGAGTGCCGTCTCGTCAACGACTGCGGGCGCGCCGACTGCCGTTGGTGCTTTTTGCATGCTGCTTTGAACTGCGCGATAGGACAGCTCTGCTGCAAGCAAAAGAAAAATCAAGCAAATGGTTGTACTTCTCGCCAGTCGGCTCAACGCGAGTCCACCTTTCAGTTGAAGCTAATTCAATCATCTAGCTGCAAAGAGTCCATTAAGACCGACAAATGTGACGTTCTCATAAACGCTGGAGGGGGCTCACAAGAAGGTTTTGGAC
>JADYXS010000568.1 GCA_021772155.1 Candidatus Obscuribacter sp. | reverse complement strand
TAATTCTGTCGACACTGCCTGCTGATGTGGCTTCGTCAGTCATACACTACTCCATTTGGTTTAAGTCAATTGCCGGTTGCACGCGGGCGGGGCCCAATAGCGTTGGCATTATAACCTCTTGAATAGGATTTCTCAAAACCTTTTCACATTCGCAACGCAACAATCGATAGAATGGCGTCGTACAGCGGCTTTTCGTCGTTTACGCTAATTGTCCGGAAGTCAAGGATGACTTGATCATTTTGCACAATTGATATCACAGGTGGTTGTGCGTTCCTAAGAGCTTCTGCCAATTTTGTCGGACGCATTTGATCGATCGAGAGGACCACTCCGAAACTATCCAACAATTCGCAAGGAAGAGAGCCACCACCTGCGGCGGCATTAGTGCTGATGGCAACACAACCGATCTTTCCCGAGGCATCACATACGGTGCGGGCAAAATTTTCGGCGCGCAATTTTATATCAGACGTTGCTGCCGTCAGCAGCGAAAGCACTGGCAAAAGATCCTCCGGACTCGGAGTAAGGTAAGCCATCAAGGTGTGTTCCAACAGGGCCAGGGAAACTTTATCCAGTCGCAGGGCTCGGTATAGAGGATGGCTGGATAGTCGTTCGATTAGCTCTTTCTTTCCGACGATGATTCCTGCTTGGGGACCGCCGAGCAATTTGTCTGCAGAGAAACATACAAGGTTGCAACCGGACAGAATCACTTCGCTCACCGTCGGCTCGTCTTTGAGTCCTGCCGCGCTGAGAGCAAATAGGACACCGCTACCGAGATCCTCCAGAAACGGTACTGCCGATACCTTAGATAAGGCAGACAACTCTTCAAGAGAAACCTGTTCGGTGAACCCGCGAATTTCAAAATTCGATCGATGGCAACGGATGAGCAACCCGGTGTTGGCTCCGATGGCTTTTCTGAAGTCGGAGAGCCTGGTCCGATTGGTTGTGCCAACTTCTTTCAAAATACCGCCGGCAGATTCGATAACGTCAGGCAGGCGAAAGCTCCCACCGATCTCAATTAGTTCGCCGCGGGAAACGATAACTTCTCGACCTTTTGCAAGCGCGTTAACCGCTAGGAGGACAGCGGCAGCGTTGTTGTTGACGACCATGCCGGCTTCAGCACCGGTTATCAGCCGCAGAAGCTCCTCAATTTTTAGTGATCGTTTGCCTCTTTTGCCAGTTGGCAAATCGACTTCCAGATTGCAGTAGCCCGATGCCATCTCGGCTAAGTAGGCTAAAGCATGACTGGAAATAGGCGCCCGTCCCAAATTCGTATTGAGGACTACTCCTGTGCCGTTAATGACTTTGCGAAGTGAGGGCTTGAGAAGCAAGTCTACTTTTGACACCACGCTCGATGCAATGCTTTCGATGTCCGCCTCAGTTTCGGCAGGACAACTTCGAAGGTTCTCCAGATGTTGACGCACCAGATCAGTGAGAAGATCTCTACGGATGCGGCTTTGGGCCTCAATCAGTAACGGATGGCGCAGTATTCGGTCGACCTGTGGCAGTCTCGTAGTGGTCATGTTTCATCTCCGTCTTTGAAATAATAGATCGGCGATTGCGGAAAATCCTATTGCAAGAACAGCGGCCGAGAAGCAGAATTACTATAGACGGTTGCTGATCGATGAAGCGCCGAATGAAGGCGCATTAGCGAGCGAGGAATGGGACATGGGTAAGACACTAAGATCCAAAACGCTCTATCAAGATTACGACTGGCTTTATCAGAAGTACGTCAAAGAGAAGCTTAGTACAGTTCAAATTGCCAAAGACTATCGCGACCAGTGCAATCGCTGGTGCGATCCCAACACGATTTCGCGCTGGTTGAAAAAACACGACATCCCAATGAGAACCCTTGCCGAGGCTCAGCAAAATCGACACCAGGTGGCTACGCCTCCAGCCGCCGCTGCCGGACGCAAGCGCGCGCGCTAGACCTTGAACGTGCAGAGGGGCGTGCTTTTGCTCGGGGAGCGCCGGCGTCCGCCGGCTGGACAATAAAACGTTCGCAAGAAGCTGCCAACTTGGCGGCTTCTTTTGAGCTCATGGTGGCTTGTATGAACTAAAGCCTTTGAACGAGCCGGCGGGACGCCGGCGCTCACAAGCTCGTAGTCGATAGTCTACGGCGCGACTTGACCTGCCGACACCCAGCCGTGACTGATCAACATGCCACAACATATATATAGGATTACATCGCGCCCGCCGGCCAGGTAGAAAGTGGAGTAGGCGACAAATGAAAACGCGCAGCGCCACAGCTTCATGTCACCATCTTTCAATGCCAGATTTGCCAGACACATAGCTGCGGCAAGCGGCAGTCCAAGAAAGAAAAGATCGAATATCATGGCGGCAGACTCCTCGCCTTTAATAAATCACTCCACAAAGCTGGTGTCTATCGTGGATTGCCCATAGAATTGGGCGAATGATTGAGCCAGAAGAACTTATATACGGCAAAAATGCCGTTCTTTCCTACCTTGAACGCGCAGATGAAGGTGTCTCCAGCGAGTTTGAGCTTCTGCGCGCCGCGCTGCGGAAGGACTCCGGTAGCGCCGCTGAAGATGATGCTGAAGATATCGACGGTCTTGAAAAGGAAATTCGAATTCGCTTGAAAGAGCTGCATAAGCAAACCGGCCAAACGCTGGACTTGCCAAGCATCAGGCAGCTCGAGCATGTGCCTTCAGTGAAGGTAAACAAAATCATGCTTGCCACCGGAGCCGAGCACGATGGCCGGGTGGAGAAGATCAAAGCGCTGGCTCGTCAGCAGAAGATTCCCATACAAAGCGTTGACCGCCGCAAGCTGGATCAAATTGCCGGTCCTCAGCGACGCCATCAAGGTGTCGTTGCCATGATTAGCCCGGCTGAGATGTGGAAACTGGATACTTTTTTGCAAAAAATGGTCCTGGACCGCATCTCTCGCGAGATGGCCGGCAAGACGATGGCTGGCTACATGGTGGCAGTTCTTGACGGCATAGAAGATCCACACAACCTCGGCGCGATTATTCGCGTTGCCGAAGCGTCTGGCGTTAAGGCAATCTTGATACCACAACGCAGAGCTGCCGGTCTAACCGGAACGGTCGCCAAGATCAGTGCCGGCGCGGTGGCCAGTATGCCTGTTGTCCGCGTGTCCAATCTCGTGCAAGCGCTTGAGACTTTGAAAAAATATGGGTTTTGGGTGGCGGCATTGGATCTGGATGCTCAGCAGTTCTATACAGAAGCCGATTTGCTAGTTCCTCTGGTTGTTGTCATCGGGAGTGAAGGCAAAGGTGTTGGGCGGCTGATCAAAGAACACTGCGACATGCTTGTGAAGATTCCCATGCTCGGAAAAACCGAGTCATTAAACGCGTCAGTGGCTGCTGGCATATTCTTTTACGAAGTTGTGCGTCAATGCCGACTGCAAGGCATTTGACACCATTTAAATTAGGCTAGTAGAATGGTCAACTGCGGCTGTGTGCCGGTGTAGCTCAATGGTAGAGCAACGGTTTTGTAAACCGTAGGTTGCGGGTTCGAATCCCATCACCGGCTTATTTATGGGTAGATGTCCGAGTGGTTAAAGGAGACGGGCTGTAAACTCGTTAGCGTAAGCTTACGCTGGTTCGAATCCAGCTCTACCCAAATTTTTTCTCTCCATATAAACCAGCTAAGCGGGACACTGTGCGTCTTGCAGAGCGTGGAGAGAACTGGGCGGCACAGAAAAGTTGCGTTGCCTTTGATCGAGATGCGAAAAGGCATTAAGGTCAAACCTTAACCTTGTATATAGAATTGCTCAACTGGGAGGTTAGGCAGCCAGAATTAGGTCGTGCAAGTCGCAAGATGAGCATGCGGTGCTACGCCCATGTAGCATAGCGGTGGTGCACCCCCTTGGTAAGGGGGAGGTCACGAGTTCAAATCTCGTCATGGGCTCCATTAATTCGGGCGGCCAATAGCCGCGCCCGATGGTCCAAGCGGACGACAGAGAATCAAAGGTGCATTTAACAAGCGTGCGCCTTCAGAACCAAGATGACGTTTGTAAAGTTAGATCTTGAGTAAGGAGAACCGAGAGGATGGCCCGCCAGAAATTCGAAAGAAACAAGCCCAACGTAAACGTTGGCACGATCGGTCACGTTGACCACGGTAAGACATCGCTCACAGCGGCGATCACAAAAGTCTTGTCTGAGTCGGGCCAAGCTAAATTCAAAGCTTATGCTGATATCGACGCAGCGCCGGAAGAAAAAGCTCGTGGTATCACAATCAACACAGCGCACGTCGAGTACGAAACCGACGCTCGCCACTACAGCCACGTTGACTGCCCTGGTCACGCTGACTACATCAAAAACATGATCACCGGCGCCGCTCAGATGGACGGTGCAATCTTGGTTATTTCAGCCAACGATGGTCCTATGCCCCAAACGCGTGAGCATATTCTGCTTGCCCGTCAGGTAGGCGTACCTTACATCGTAGTTTGGTTGAACAAGTGCGACCTAGTTGATGATCCAGAACTTCTGGAATTGGTCGAGATGGAAGCTCGTGAGTTGCTCGTTAAGTACAACTTCCCCGGTGACGACATTCCGTTCATCCGTGGCTCAGCTACCAAAGCCCTTGAAGGCGCAGCCGACCAGAAAGCAAACATCCTTGCCTTACTGAAGGCAGTTGATGAATACATTCCGACCCCGGAGCGCGCCATCGACAAACCATTCTTGCTGGCTGTTGAAGACGTTTTCTCGATTACTGGTCGTGGCACCGTTGCCACCGGTCGTATCGAGCGCGGTCAAGTAAAAGTTGGCGAAGAAGTTGAAATCGTTGGTCTGCAAGATACACGCAAGACAACCGTCACCGGTGTTGAAATGTATCAAAAGACTCTTGATTCCGGAATGGCTGGCGACAACGTCGGCATCCTGTTGCGCGGTATCGACAAGACCATGATCCAGCGCGGTCAGGTTATTGCTAAGCCAAACAGCATCAAGCCACACACCAAATTCAAATGCGAAGTTTATGTACTTAGCAAAGAAGAAGGTGGTCGTCACACGCCATTCTTCCCAGGTTACAGACCACAGTTCTACATCCGTACAACTGACGTTACTGGCAGCATCACGCTTCCTGCTGGCGTAGAAATGGTCATGCCTGGCGACAACGTGTCGATGGAAGTTGAATTGATTCAACCAGTCGCCGTTGAAGAAGGGATGAGATTCGCTATCCGCGAAGGCGGACGTACCGTTGGCGCAGGCGTTGTAGCCAGCATCATCGAATAATTCAGACAATTGAGTGGCGCGGGTTCCGAACCCGCGCCTTTCTGTCTGTACGACGGCTAGCCGTCGATACGAACGATCGTGGGCAATCACCAATGCCACCATAAACGGTGCGCGGTGGATTTAAGGCTCGATTTGAACCTTATAAACGACCGCCGAAGCTGGCTCTGCAGCTCGGTGTCAACACCTTGTTTCCAAGTAGAGCTTACAAACAGCAATACTTGTTATCAAGTGGAAGTTTTTGTCCACCCTCTGAACCCCGCTTCCCATGCGGGTTTCAAGAGGAGATGAAGCTGTACTTATATGCGGATGAGTCACTGCTCGGCTCAGATCATTAACCTGAGAGAAATTTTTCAGAGATGGGACAAACACCTACGTTAGAATGTGTCCCTTGTTGTCCAGGCGCGAAAAGCCCCACCACGCGAGTGGTTCGGACATAAGAACCGCTTAATGTAGCAAAACGGACTAGCCTACAGGGGCGAGAGAGATTCTTGCCCGCAGTACGAGGAGATATCGATGGCTCGCACCAGCGCGAAACCACAGAAAACAGAAGGTGCCGCAGGCGGAGCAAAAGTGCAACGCATTCGCATTCGCCTGAAGTCGTACGACCACAGATTGCTTGATAAGTCGGCCGAGCAGATCGTTGAAACAGCCAAGCGCACCGGTGCTTCCGTACTCGGTCCAGTGCCGCTGCCAACACGCAAACGCGTGTACTGCGTTCTTCGTTCACCGCACGTCGATAAGAAGTCGCGCGAACACTTTGAGATCCGTATCCACAAGCGTTTGATCGATATCAACGATCCAACACCGACCACAGCCGATGCGCTTATGCGTCTTGACCTGCCGGCCGGCGTTGACATTGAAGTCAAGCTTTAATACAACGGCGCACTAGCGCCAAACAGGCAGTCACTGCCTGGCACAAAACTCAGCACTCATGGATCGGCACTGCCTGGTGATACCAGCAACGGTGCCGGAAAAGAGGGAGATTAATGGACAGCACAATTGGTTTATTGGGTAGAAAAGTCGGAATGACGCAGATATTCGACGCTGAAGGCGCCGCAATACCCGTCACCGTCATTCAGCTCGGCGAAAATATCGTTACCCAAAAGATGACCGCAGACAAGCATGGCTATGTAGCCGTCCAGGTCGGCGGTTTTGTTGTTAAAGAAAAACGGTTGAACAAGCCGGAACTAGGCGGTTTGAAAAAAGCCGAACTGCCGCCACTGAAGCCCCTGCGAGAGTATCGCGTCACTGAACACGACGCTCTCAACGTCGGCGATGAGCTGAAGGCAGATGAGCTCCTTAAAGAAGGAATGCTTGTCGATGTCCAAGGCACGTCGATCGGTAAAGGCTTTCAAGGCACGATCAAGCGTTGGCACCACCATCGCGGGCCCATGGCCCACGGTTCGAAATTCCACCGCAGTATGGGATCTATCGGCGCCGGTACCACACCAGGGCGCGTTTTCCGGGGACTCCACATGCCCGGACAAATGGGCAACAAGACTGCCACCACACGGCACCTTACCATCGTGAGAGTGGACGCTGAAAAGAGACTGGTTCTCATTAAGGGCGCTGTGCCCGGTTCAGACGGAGGTCTTGTAATGATCAAGGCTTCTAAGACCAAATGGAATCCGTAATTAATTAACAGCGACACACAAAGTATGGGGATTCTCCCCGCAAAGAGAACAGGGAAATACAGAGATGACTTCCGTTCAATTGAAAGATTTAAAAGGCAAAGCGGTCGGCGAAGTTAGCTTCGAGGATAGTATCTTCGGGCAAGAGCCGAATATTCACGTAATGCACGCTGCGTTGCACCGCCAGTTGTGTAACGCCAGATCCGGATCTGCAAATACCAAAACGAGAGCCGAAGTACGTGGTGGCGGCCGCAAGCCGTGGCGCCAAAAAGGTACAGGCCGCGCTCGCGCCGGTTCGATTCGCTCCCCGTTATGGAACGGTGGTGGCGTTATCTTCGGACCTAAGCCGCGCGACTTCTCGCACTCACTAAATAAGAAAGTTCGTCAGCTCGCTCTTCGCTCGGCACTAGCGGC
>JADYXS010000567.1 GCA_021772155.1 Candidatus Obscuribacter sp. | reverse complement strand
GGCACCCATGCCCAGTTTTTCGCAGTCGGCCTTTTCCAACACCGTGACTGCAAGAGCACCATTGAGCCTGGTGCCCAACTCCAATGCGTGTTCCGCCAGGTAGGTGGCCGTGCAGATGCTCGGCGGCAGGTTTACCAAATTGCGCGCATTATTCTGCGCACTGGCGATAACCGTGCCTGCGTGCAGACCGCGCTGGATGTCAGCCTCGTGCTTGGAACCACAGACAACACGCACGCTCGACAGCCCTTGGTCAGCCTTGTGACCGCCCTTAGCGGTCTTGAAGTGGTTGATGGTGTAGTTCACGAGCCCGACGTAGGTCGCCACGGTCTCGCCGAAGGTTTCGGCGCTGACGCCGCTTCCGTCAAGATCGAGCGCGCTGACAGTCAGCTCGTTCACCTTGAGGGACTTGGCCGCCTTAAAAGCAGCCGTGACGGCGCTCCGCAGCACCGTCACGTCGAACTCGGCGCGATCGCCCAGCCCGAACAGAAGAACCCTGCGAGCACCGATTTTGTTGTGGGTGAACACCACCATCGTCGAATTCTTGGCGCCGGAGAATCCCTCTTCGTTGGCTTGAGCCGCCAACACACCATTGCAACGAGTATTCAGCGCGGCACTGATGCC
This sequence comes from Candidatus Obscuribacter sp., assembly GCA_021772155.1. Classification (GTDB taxonomy): domain Bacteria; phylum Cyanobacteriota; class Vampirovibrionia; order Obscuribacterales; family Obscuribacteraceae; genus JADYXS01. Next base: position 2,871 of record JADYXS010000567.1, on the reverse strand, counting down.
GGCCGGAAACTCGTTCTTGAAGACACCGACCACGAGAAGCTTCGTGGTCACATTTCCGGGAGAAACCCGAGCAGTTTGAAACTTGGTAGAAGCCATGTTATTTGTTCTCCTGCCGCCAGGAGGGCGGCAAAATAAGTTTGCTGGGCGCGGGCTTTTTCACTTTGAGCGCGCTTTCCCAGATTTTTCGATTTGGAACTGACAGAACGCCGTCTTCACCCTCAACCACAGTCGTGAAGTAGCCGACGTCTTTGACTTTGCCTTCGACCTCCAAGCCGATGACCTTGATGTTGTCGCCAGGCTGTACGCGCTGGGTAGATTGCATGAGCACACCGCAGATAAAATCGTTGGCAGCGCCTTGCAAAGCAAGCGTGAGTGCGGCACCGAGCAGGGTGAAGCCGAGCACAAATTTCCCCATGAACTCCGATGCGAACATCGAAAGTACAAGGAACGTGGCGATGCCCCAGAAGCCCAATTGCACCACCTTCATGCCGAGTTGTTTACCACGTGGGCTGACGCTTGTCCGGTCGAAAGCCTTGAGGGCGACCTTCTTGAGCGGCTCATAGAGCAACCACGCTAGATTGAGAATGACGCCGGCGATGATGAGGTCCCAGACCATCGGCATCAATTCGGCTCCACGCTTTTTGAACGTTGTGCTCACAAATTCTTGAACTTGAGAGCTGAATACGTCCGTGCCGCCGGCGACAATCGCCACCGTCAGCAGCAAGATAGTTGGCAATAGCTTTCGCAAAATTGCCGGCAATTTGTTAAAAAAACCGCGAAACATGGAGTATTTCTCCTTGACCACGAGCAGACACAGGCCACTGCCTAACAGCTTTGCCATGTGTCCGAGCCCGTAAAATGGACAATGCACGAACCGCACACACACAAGGTGTATGTCGGGAATTTGACTTTCCTGGCTGAACTCGCTCCGCTATAGCCTGTCTCAACAACACATTCGCTTGAATGCATTGAATAAGGTTTCGCGCGGTGTAGATTTGATTGAAGCTAGTTAGTAGCCTATAAAAAGAAAGTTAGATGGATCTCTGAAACTACTGAGAACTTATCTTCCACAACAAGGGAAAATAAGAGATCTGTTTCAGGTCTTTTCTATAATTGGTTAGTTCAGCTAGCACGACTTGACATCACCATTCCGGCATGTCCACCATCAAGAGCAGTGTCGCCAAACGCTTAGCTACTGTTAAGCCAGTAATTTCTCCCACCGGCCTAGTGTCAGCGCTCGCAGAACTCACGCGAACCACCGTGCGTATGTGAGTTTTATCGACTACTCCCGTCGGAAGCAGGCTCTGCTTTTTCTTACTTCGAAATTCATGACTCTCATGGGAGTTTGATTTAGTGCCCCCTTGATACGCAGCAAGGGGGACTGAATCTGTACGGTCCCAACGTTCATGGAGCTGGAGCACGACTGCCAGCCAGCGATTACCGCGCTATTTCAAACTTATCGGCGACTTGTGTAGAGGTTGTGAAGTCAACTTAAGGGATTGTCCCAACAACGCAGGGTTGCCATATCGAACCTGGGCGGTTTTCGCCGGGATCCTCGCCGTCGATCGAAATTTCTTTCAACGCCATAATGCTGTGCCACCCAAAGATTGAGTCGTTCATGCAGAACTTAGACGGCTGGCAGACTCGGATTGACCACGAATCCTTGGGCGGCATCATATGCAGTCAAGATGATTTACTTGTGGCATTTCCGTCTCGCTGGAACTCGCTTTGCATCACTCAATACCCCCTAAGAAAGTTAGGGCAAAAAAGGCGTGGTTTGATTTACATCGAACTCTTGGAGCTCGTCTGCTTTGCGGATTCCTTTGTTGTGTAATTTCGATTCCACAGCAAACTCTGGCCAACGTTGCCACTACCGCTAATGCACGCTCAGCTGACGCCTATCAGGCTGCCGAAATTCTTCAAATCAGACCAGCGGTGGATCGGCTACTGGCCCTGGAGCAGGAAGGTAATCAGCCGATAAGCACCATTGATGAAAGGCTCTCGCTCCGGGCATTGATACTGCGCAAGATATTCGTCGGAACTCTCGACGTGCGAAGCGCAAGTAATAAAGTGAAACTTGAGCGTTCCTACACCTATGGCATCATGCAACGCGAGCAAGCCAAGCAAGCCAGTGTGAATCAGTTCCTTAACCAACTAAACTTCGCTCAATTCGCAACGCTTTATACGATTGAGCCCTATTCAAGAATCCATCTGCAGTTTAAGCAATCCGCAATACTGGGCTGCATCGGAGCAGGAATCGGCACCACCCTCCCGATCATCGGCATTCTATACAACAAACACAGCAAAGCTCATGACACCTCGCCGCCGCCATTCCTGTCCAGTATTTTGAACGGCGGACCGGTGGACGCCAGTCAAATGCCTCCTGTTATTGAGCGGTTTCTCAACACACCTAAGCCGGGCGATCAAATTTCACGCAAAGAAACAATGTTCGCTCTTTGGAAGAAGCAGTACGGAGTCGACGCTGCCAACAAGAGTTCGTTGTGCAGCCTCCAGGATAACAGCGGCAAAAGTATGGGAGTGCTCGGCAAACGCATTTCCCTCCTGTCATCGCTCAATACTTTCATCGAGGATTTCGATCCGCAACTACTTGCGCTCTTACAAATGGTGCAATCGCCTTCTCGGTCTCCATCTTCTGTCGAAGGAAATGGCTTAGGAGCGCTCGGACTGAAAGTAGAAGCTATAGAAGCTGCTCACTTGCTTAAGATTGAACCCACGGTACAAGAGCTGCTCCGCTTGAACAAAGAAGGCGGCAACACAAGCCGCAGAGCAGAACTCGAAATAAATTTACTGGAAACTGTTCTTGCCGGAATGCTAGATATGCGCGCAGCAACCGGCAAAATTGATCAAGAG
>JADYXS010000566.1 GCA_021772155.1 Candidatus Obscuribacter sp. | reverse complement strand
CACCTGCACTGCGTAACGACCGCGTTGACCGGGCGGCGGCCAACAAAATTTGCCATTTCGAAAACACGAGGACCGCCGCTCCGTGTCCAACGCTTTGTTCGTCGCTTTTCCAGCGTTGACTAGCCGGCCACATCATCGGTTACATCATCCGGCATTTCATCATCGTCAACGTCCGACGGCATCGCCGAATATCTTTCAATATGTAGCAGACTTTCACCGACCCGTAGCGTGACTGACTCTTCGCTCCATTCTGCGGACAAAGCCGGTGGGTATTTCATGGCTTGGGACAACATTTCTTCGATCGGTTTCTTGACATAACGATCAATGAATCGAGCCATGGTTGGACCAGCAACTTCGTCCAAGTGATTCCATGCGTCTTGACCGATGAATACGTGACCTCCATGCTCGATGAACGCTTTGACTAGAGCATCAAGTTTCGGATTGGGTGTACTGTCCATGCAGACCAGTATCGGAATGTAGCCACTCAACTTGCAGTCTTTGGGGAAGTCCAGTTCTTCCTGCCATCGACCTTGTCCGGAAGCTGCGATCGTAACCCGAATCTTAAACTCATACGCATTGGTATTGAGCAAGCAATCAACTTGGCGGCCTTTCGACGAATCGTCGTCGCGTTTCACAGGACTTTTCTTCGCGGGGGCCGGTATTCCACCTAAGGCATACGCAATTATTGGTTCAAACAGATAGCCGGTTTCTTGCCCAGCACGGTTGTCGATGTCGAAGAACCATTTTCGCCAGAAGAGAAAACCTGCCAGTCCGGCTCCATTGAGCTGTCCGTACTGCAACAACCCTCGTGGACCGACTTGTTCGAGCGTTGGCAATGGTTGGGTTTGAAGGATTCGGTCATATTTCAGGCGTGCTTTGTGTAAGGCCGCCAAACAGGCAAAATACGTATCCGTGTCTGCGTGATTTTCTACGAGTTGTCCGAAGAGAGTTTTTGCGTCTACCCCTGTAATTCTTAATGAATCCAGTTTATCCGTTCCAAAGAATGGCGACGGCGGAGTTCTGAGTTCAGGGAAATGCTCGGAAATCTCCAAATCATGAACGATGGTTGCGATAAGAAACGCGGCGCTCTCGTCAGAGAGCCCCACCGCCTGCCCACCACTTCCAAGCGATTTGGCTTTTTGCCAAATCGATGCTTGAGATTTTGTTAATCCCATAAAGCAAGCTGCCTTTCTTTCGAGTTCCTTCGACAGAATTGCATCTGTACTTTTTTCGTAATGCTCTCTAATGCAGGACTCATGCCAGCGCTAAGTGTCGGAACAAAGCTTAATAACTCGCCCGGTCCTTTTTCGCGATCGGCCAAAGACTCAAGGTCGGTCTTGAGGCTCTGGGCAATTGCAAGCGCAAACAGCGGAGGCACCGCGTTTCCTATAAGCTGTATTCGATCAGCCTGACTTCCACTAAACTCAAAATTCATAGGGAATGTTTGGAGAATTGCACATTCCCGAACAGTAAGGGCTCGGTTCTCGTAGGGGTGGAGGAAATCACGCAAAGATCCCCCTGTGATTGCCTTTGAAGGTTCGTCCGGGTGGAGTCTGCGCACACCGGATGGAGCACCACCGCGGCGCTCCGTTGGCGTACCATCCTTGACCCTACGAAACGCACGCTTTCGATAACTATCATGCCACAGCTCTTCTGGAAGATCCGCCATTCTCTGACCCGGTTGCAGCAATTCGGCCCGTTGTAGGTCAGCACCCTCCAGCAAAGTGAACGTATGGTCTTCGTCGGGACAATCGAGTCCTCGTACAATGGCTTTAGGCAATATTGATAGCGCTTCTGATACCGTTGGCACCACCAAGGCAGTTGAAGTTCTCGCTAACTCAGCACCAGGCGCCCCAAAGGCTGAATGCGTAAAGCCTGGAAAGGACGGTGACCATCCCAACCCGCCAATAGCAACAACTCGTTTCCGATGCTGAGGAACGCCGAAATTTGCTGCATTTACCTTTCTCAGATGTACGCGGTATCCAGCGGTAATTATCGGTTCAAGGAGTTCAAGCACGTACTTTCCGTCGCTACCTGTGAGGAATCCCTCAACATTTTCAAACACAAACGCTGACGGCTTTTGTGTCGCAATCAGTTTTGCGAAAACGGACACGAGCGAATTTCTTGCATCGTCTGACTTTCGCAAACCAGCAGACGAAAAACCTTGGCACGGCGGCCCTCCTGCTATGACACGGCAATGTGGTAAACGCAGCTTGTCTGTGACGTACTCCGCAAGCACATGGTTGCCGATATTGCGACGATACGTCGAGACAGCGGGCGACCAGCTGTCAACTGCAACAACTGGATCAAATCCTGCAGATCGGAAACCCGCTGATAGTCCTCCAGCGCCACAAAAGAGGTCGACAATGGTGAGATCGTTAGCGGCAAACTCCATCACTGAATCCGTCCTACACTACTTGAGTCCGTACACCTGTTTCAGCCGCAGATTATCGCGGACTGGAACGAATTCTGCAACCACGCAGTTGGACTGTGCAGTTTCGAACAATACGGAACGAAATGGCTGCGACGAACTTGGTTTTATCGAGTCTGGGTAAATCTCTTCTGCGGCATGCCGTAACGATAAACGGGAGGTGGTCGGACGACGCAAGTGGTTGATGTCACTGACGT
>JADYXS010000565.1 GCA_021772155.1 Candidatus Obscuribacter sp. | reverse complement strand
TTGACGATATTGCTATGAGCATCGAACGTTTTCTTTGTCACGCTCGGCGGCGCGGCGGTGTCAGCGCATTCCTTGTCGCGGCTCAGTTCGTCGCAGATGCAATCCTGGCCCGTGCCGCTGGGGTCGCCGAACTTTAGCCGGTTGGAATTGGCATCGTATTCAAGACTGGTAATGCGCGTCTCGGCGTCCTCAGATTGGCGAACTCGGCCCGCGCCGTCAGCACGTGATTTGGTGACGTGGCTCAAACCGTCGGCGACCGATGTTTCGACAAGACCGCCGACAACAACATCGTAGGTGGTCGTGACCTTGTTGAGATTTCCATCGATGCTCCGAACCGCGCGGCCCACGCCATCGTAAACTGCAACCGACTTCTCTCCCGCTGGATTGGTGACTTCCACAGCGCTGCCGTCGTTGTTCGCGCCAAGATTCAATCCAGTAAGCTGCGCGGAATACGTGACATCAATTCCGATACTGTCGCTCAAATTATCATCGTAGCGCCAGCGCGTCGTCAGCCCCGTTTTTCCAGCCGGCGCGCCCGCGTCGCCGAAGATTGGCGGATCGTTGGGATCGACCGGACCCAGCGGAGTCAGCCAGACGGTCTGCGCGATGGGCCGGTGCCGCGCATCGAACTTTGTCGTTGTCTCATTCAGTGTGTCGGCGTCATTGGGGTCGGGCGAGCAGCAATTGGGCAGGCCGCTCAAATCGCGCACGCGGGCGGTATGCGTTGCGTTGCCGAAGAAATCGTAATCGAAATAGGACAACGGGCGGGTGGTGTCGGCCAGAACAGGATCAACTCTTGCGGCTAATCGCCCGCAGCATTCTTTCCAAATTTGCGACCAGATCTTGCCGCGACCGTCTGTGGTGTCTTTAAGACGCCTGTCGAGGAAGTACGTGTAACTCATTGTTGCGGCTTCAGGCTTGCCGGCGGCTTCAGTCTGGCTCGCCTGCATATTCCGGCCGTTGTAAGTAAACTCGGTGAAGAAATTGCTGGCCTCAGTGAAGGTGCGTGGATGCTTGACGCGGGTGCGGTTGCTCTGGGCGTCGTACTCAATTACCGTCTTTGCTTCGACAGCGGTAGCAGCAGCTTCAATGGCCTCAACGGCTCGGCCCCGGCTGTCATACGCCGTGGTGTGCCGGATATTGCGGCCATCGATGCTCGCCGTCGTTTGCATCTCAGCATCAAGTTCAAAATCTTGAATGATATACGGAGCATTATTTGAAAGATCACGCGCCAGCGCAGAAACAGCCGTGAAATCTGCGAGCGAGAATGTCGGCATCGTTCCGCGAACGGAGCGCACCAAGGCACTATCTGAACTCCGGTAGTTCTGGTAGCTCTTTCTGCCATATGGATCTTCGGCGCTGAACAACAGGTTTTTGACGTAGGTGTTGAGGCTGGTCAATGTCACGCCATTGCGAGGGTGGACTGTGGTAGCGACTACCCGCTGCCGGTAGTCGTAGACATACTCTGTTAAATCGCCGCTTTGCGAGCAGGTCTTCTTCTTATCTGTGCCTGGCAGATAAGTGCAAATTTCTTCGGTTTTAACAGAAACGTCTGTGATTAGGACTTCGTTGTCGGCGAGATCCATTTTCGCATACGCAGTTATCGTCTTCACGGGCCGACCGGTGAGATCGTACTCAAACTTGGTGACGTTTCCATTGCGGTCCTTTTGTTTGACCACGAGGTTCGCATCAGTCCCCGTCCCATAAATGAACCGTTCCGTGGACGTGTCGGCATAGGTAATTTTCACCAAACGATCGCGTGAATCGTAATCGTATGTAGTCGTGCGCGAGAGCGCATCCGACGACGTCCTGAGACGGCCCACGGCATCATAGGTGTAAATCAATTCGGCCCGGGCACCCCCTGGCGCATCTGCTCCTTCGATCTTCTTTATCAGCAGTTGCTGAGCATTGTATTCATAGTCCGTTCGATGGATGTCTGGTTGGCCGACGTTGTAAAGCGCATCAAATTCGGTCTTCAAAAGAAACTGGTTAGCATGGCCTGCTGGGTAATACTCATAACTGTAGACAGCGTATTCCGTCTGGTTAACGTCGGCGCCAGCGACGACCTTAATCCCCACTTCTTTTGTAAGAAGGTTTCCACGTGCATCGTACGAATATTTTTTAACGCGTCCCAAGCGGTCTTCATAGCGCGAGAGATGCTTAAACGTCGTATACGAGAATTTCTCAAAGGTCCCATCTGGATAGTTTTTCTTCGCTAGGAACAGGTCTGCATCGTATTCAAAGGTGAAAGTCACGCCATGAATGTCAGTAATGGTCGACCAGGTATTCGTTTTATAGGCGTTATGGTCTACTGGTGTAGTCGCGTACGTCGCCTCCTTTATTCCGCTGATTCCAGCGAAGCCTAAGTCGGGATTCGTGACCTGCCAACCGTCCTTGTAATAAGGCGATTCCCAGAATGCATGCAGCAACCGGATTTTGCCGGCGCCTTCGTAAACTAGATTCTCGTTATTCGAGATGTGGTTAGGATTGGGAGTGTTCAGGTATGCGACTTCATCGCTTCCGTTGACCACCATGCGCGCCAATAATGAGGCTTGATTTATAACTTCGGCGACATTTTCAGCCAGATCGGGAATGAAGATATTATTACTAAGGTAAACGGTCTTGCGCCGATGTGTACCTTCGCCGGAAGCATCGTCAAACGCAACTGTTGTGCACTGCGCATCGGTATCGAATCCGTAAATAAGAGTCGATTGAGTGCCGTCGGGATGATTGACCCCGCTGAGTTTCCCGTCTGTATATTGATACTGCACGTTCGCTGCATTGGGCAGATCGACACGACTAACGACCCAGAGCCCTGACTGCTGCGAGGCGTGGTATGTAAATGTGGCGACACGACCATAGGCGTCGGAAACGGTATCGAGTTGCAGTTGGCGGTCGGGTGAGGCTTCGATTTCTGCCGGCGTGAAAGTCTTGTACGTGAGACTGATTCCATAACTGTTGCGGTCCTCCAACCGCGTCAGGCGGCCGGCCAGATCGTGCTGTATATTGTCGGCCGGCCATTCGGCCAAGGGCGTCTGTGTACCTGTTAAAGTTACATTGTCGAAGGTGCTGGTTGCTACTATGCCGTCTTTGTGTGAGGTAACAGCCAGACCGACAAAAACATCTGCCCCAAATGAAATGGTTTCTGAACCAATCTGTTCCCAGGTTACACCGTCGCCGGAGCGAAATCCGACAATGGAGTTGCCGGTTCGTGTCAGACGAACCCAGTATGGCAGGACTGATCCGCTCACCGTCGTATGATCACTTGAACCGCCAGTTGTTGCTCGGCGCTGAAATGACAATCCGTTTCGGGACGTATCTACCGTCATGGCATGAACTGAATCTGCTGCCAACGTTTCACGAATCATGACGCCCGCCTTGGCCCATTGATCCGTATTCTGAATTGAAGTTACGCGTGCAATAATCTCGCCGTCACCGCTTAGTGTCTGATACGCATAATGAAATCCGTCTGCGTTGTCCCAGATATCAGCGCCACTGCCACTGACCGTGTAAACCCCGCCGGCAAGATTAGATGATCCTGCAACTCCTACCGAACCGATGTCCTGTCCCTGCCACGTCGCCGAACCACCGTTCACTGTGATGCTGTCGAAAGTTGAAGTATTCAGCGCCCCGTTGTTATGCGAAGTGACACACAAACCGATGTAAGCGTTTGCAGCCATGGAAATGGTTTGAGTTCCTATTTGAAGCCAGTTTGTCCCGTCAAGGGACCTATAGCTGGTGAATGTATTTCCGGTACGGACCATGCGGACCCAATGATAAATCGGGACTGTCGTATGCTGCGGTCCTGCGTAAGTGGAGGTTCGGCGCTGAAACGAAGTGCCGTTGGAAGGAGTGGTCGCCATAAGTGCGAACCGACTGCCATCGGCCAGGGACTCTCGCAGCATCACACCTGCTTTGGCCCATTCATTGGTATTGGTCAGGGAATTTACTTTTGCGGTTATCGTTCCATCGCCGCGCAGCGACTGATAGGCAAAATGAAACTCGTCCTGCTGATTCCAGATGTCCCGTCCAGAACCGGTTAAAGTAAAGGTACTGCCGCTCACAGTGGTATTGCCGATGCGCGCAACACGACCTACATCAATCTTGCGCCAAGGGGTCGCATCAACGACCGGCTCAGACGAACTTGCGCCCAGGTCAACGATTCCATAGAACTGCTTTTGGCCACCGTGGAGGGTGAGTACTGCAGCTTTAGCCAGGGAGAGGTTTGTTGTCAGCTGGTTGCTTGCATCTAGCAGCTCGATTTGCTTGGCAGTGTGATTTTCATGATCGATAAAAACGCCGTCTTTAGGATTCGCGCCACCGTCTGAAAATTTCCTCGGACAGACGTCAAATGGGTCAAACCATTCGATTACATTGGTATCATTGTCTTTGTAAAGAGTTAATCGAGCCTCATACTTTTCAAGAAACACGCCCGGCCCGAATGAACCGCCCCGGGAAGATTCTCGGTACCTGTGATGACGGACTATAGCAAGATCCATCAGTCCTGAGTGATACTGTTCACTTGCGCCACAGGGTTGACATCCTTTTCCTTGTACTGTACCCACCGAGTAATCGACACCGTGGTGGTGATAGTTTGCGTATAGATTGTCAATGAAGGAGCCTGTGCAAGAAGTAGGCGACGCGCCAGTCCCGATCCCTGTGTTTTTGTTGCCCGCATTTTCGCAGCTCTTACATACGCTTGGATAATCAGGTGTAGGGGTCGTGGTAGATGGCTCATACTTTTCAGGCGGATAGACCCACCGCCACACATTGTTGCATTGCTGTAAGTATCCAGATCTAACCAATTTATTGCCGTTTTGTTTGGAAATATTGCTGCCCACCGTTTCGCCCTCAGCGACGTGGGCGGTAAGGCAGCCTAAGAACAGAACGAAAAATACTATATTGAATCGCATAGATGACTCCCTAAGTTGTTTATTCACGGTTTTACGACATTAACTGTGTATCGAATCTGTCCTGATGCCATTGGCGCTGCACATACTATGTGCACATCGGCGATCGTTCCTGGTGCTCCCAAGAAAGTGACTTCTGCAATCCCATTCTGATCTGCTTCAACCGTCATTGTCGTGAGCTGGTTAGAAAATTTTCCTAAATCAAATGAGGTCCACGTTACGGGCATCTTCGGAACGGCCTGAACACGTAGTTTTGTTCCTTCGTTCTGCTTGATCTGCACACGAGTCGGGCTTATGGCACGAATTCGCGGAGTTGTACTGGACGGAGCGGCCGGCTGATTGCAGCGACCAGGTTCCGGAACAGAAAGATAACTGGCAGGATTTTGTTTATACTTTTCAGCATCGAAAGGTTTCGGAGAGATAAGGACCGAAAGCCGCTCCGGGTTCCCATTTTTTTCTGCCGCACCGGCTAACGACCGAGTTTGAGCATTTGTGTCCATTCGGATAGGCGGTGTCCGTCCGTAGTCAAAGGGGTCGGGTTTTGGATTGGCTGCTGCGGCAGTCGCTGATTTGTCAGACGCGCCGACCGCTGAGATGCCGGTTGGTGCAGTAACAGCTAACCCTGCCTTGGCTGCGTTATTCAAAGCGCCTGAAGGGTTCGAAATTGTTGCCTGCGTCGAAGTAGCACTCTCATTGGAGGACTGAGCAGCAGGCGGCTGTTCCTGAGTCGATGTTTGAGAAGACGACCGAAGAAACAGAACTGCAGTGCCTGCAATCACAACAAGAACTGCTGCTACTGTAATGAGTTTTGAACGATTCAAGTTTGCCTCAACGTCCCAATAACACGACATGGAACAGCCAAAACTGCTTCAATCACGGTGCAAGATATCAAGTAAGGTGGGCAGACATTATCAGCCGTTCCACAAAACGCAATGAGGAATTTTTATGCTTTTTATGTGAAGTTGTCCGCACAGGCTGTTCTTTATAGCTGCACATAGGTGAGAAAATTCTTCATGTGGGGTATCCAATGGTTTCGGAGTGAATTTTTCAGAGAAGCCCACCATGCCATAGCGGCAGAAGTTCCCGTGACTTGAAAAGATTGGTTCTTTGTGTCACAGCACAGCTAAGGAATCTTCCTCAGCCCGCATCCCATCATCCGCCCGGCTTTAAAATTTTCTCGCGAGCCGATGGAACATCGACTGCTTCACCCATTCTGGGGTTTCGCCGCTTGCGAGCTTGCCGTTCACCGTCAGCGAAGCCACGTGCTCGGTCGCACACTTGCCGTGAATCCATTGAATGACGAAATACGATTATGACCTGTTTTTTGAACAGAAAGAGCTAAAGTTCAGTTTCTTACCATAACTTGCCATACCGATCCGGGGGAGCGCTGAACACAGATGCGACAAGCCAAAGGGACATTCTGCCTGGAGGAAGAGACGCTTCGGCGGCTTCAGGAGTTCTCGCGCCGCACCGGGATTCCGCAGAGCGCAATAGTAGATAAAATCGTTTCGACGGGCCTTGTGCATCTGGAAAACAATTGGAAAAGTGCCGATGACGTTTTAGATGCTGGATTCGCGCAAGAATTACCTGACGTGGCCGGCAAGGGCAAACGACTGTGAGACGCCGAATTGGAGTCTCGCTACAGCGTACTCAGACTGCTTTTGTTTGCCTTGAAAAAGACGGTGGACCGGTTGTCTTTTCGCGAGCCGCTGACCGACAGAAATCACAGCCCGTTGCCGATTTGCTAAGAGCTGTTCTGCAAGATATTCCAATCGAGTTCAAGAATGCAGAGATTTCGATTGCGGTCGGAGCCGGAGATCTGGCCTGCTGCGACTGTTTTGCCGTGCCGTTCGATTCGGAAGGCGCGATCGAGAATGTGATCGGTTCCCTGGCCGAAAGCCGCTGTGCTGGAGAAAGCGCTGAAGAGCTGGCCATCGATTTTGCCTGCCACCGCGCCGGAGTCGGCCTTGGGGTAACCATCGTTGCTATTTCGCACCAGCAGCTTCAAGCGCTTCGCGAGGTTGTCACTCAGGAACTCCCACATGCTACACTCATTTCACTGACCAGCGTTCCCATCGCCGTAATGAGCGGATTAAAAGATCAAAAGTCTTCACTCGCCTATTCAGCATGCGGCGAAGCCTTCTTCTCGCATTCCGAAAACGGCACGCCTCGCTGGCGTTCGTTTCCGCTGGATGGAAGCGCAGACGAGAAGAAAGAGAAACTCAGGCATATACTGACTGCATCGGGCATTGAATTGGATGCAGCCGTGATTGCCTGTGATGAAGAACCTATTCGTTTTCTTAATCAGGACGTGCAGTGCTCGCTTGTGGCCGCATTGGCGGCTGCCAACCTAACTTCCGGCAGCTCTCTCAATCTACTGCGCGGCGCGAACGATGCGCCCAAAAGTCTGGTATCGCAAATCCGAAAAACGCTCATGGTAGCCGGCCTTGCTGCGGCAATACTGCTAGTCGTGCTCGGCTTGTCATTTGAGAAAGACCGACTGGCTTATAATCAAAAAATCAAATCACTGGCTGTGACGGAGAAAAAACTCTGGGGCGAAGTCTTCCCAGGTAAGCCGGTGCGTGATGACCAGCTCTCCCGCGAAATGGAGCGCAGCATCAAGTTTGCCTTCGAGTCCCAGAAGGCAGGCGAGTTTCCATCGGCCCTTTCCTTCTGGAGCGAGATTGGTGCGGCGATGCCGCCGGCCGATCAGACCGGAATGCAGCTCGATTCCGTGCAATTGGGGACCGATGGAGGCCGGATTTCCGGCAAGGTTGCCCGTGGCACGACCGACGCGCTATCAAACGCAGCGCTGCTTGAACATTCACTCAATAATGCCAGTGCGCTGACGGCCCGCGCAGAATTCGAAACGCGGGAGAGCGATATTGTGGTTCGGCTTCGCCTGGAGTATCAGGACGCGCCGTCGCCTAACAGCAAGAGGGCGAAGAAATGAACAGAATCGCTCTCGGTGGTCTGGCTACCATAATCCTCGTTGCGTGCGCCACGGTCTTTGCCGCATTCAAGTACGTTGCAATGGCGGACGCTCGCGCTCAAATGGAGCTGAAGTCAGGGCAACTGGAAAACGCCAAGGCGATGCTGCAGAAGAACCGCGGCGCATTTGCCGGCGGTGGTCAAAACTTTACGCCCGCCGCGCTCAAGAATCTGGTTCAGCAGTCGAGCGCGCAGCACGGCGTCACCATCATCTATCTCAACGATAACGAGAAGGAGATCGGCGAGAAGGTCCATGAATGCAATGTGGTTTGGCGCGCAGTCAACGTCAAGCATTCCAATCTGGTGCTCCATCTTGCCGATCTGGAAGCCCGGGCTGGAGGCGCGAAGATTCGGGAGATCCGGCTCAAACCCTCGCCGTTCATCAGCGATGTATACGCGGAAGCAGAGACGGTTTTGACGGCACGCCGGGCCACTCTGCAAGAACCCGCGAAGGGTGTGCAATGATGCCGCTGCATACGCACACGCCCCGGCGCCCTGGCGGGGCGATTCTGCTGCTGGTGCTTGGCGCGGTTGCCATTCTTTCGGTGCTTGCCGTGGAGCTTTATTCACGTTCGATGGCCGATGTACGGCGTGTAACAATGGCGAAGCGTGAGGCCGCGTGCCGCAGGGTGATCGATTCAGGTCTGGAGCTTTCCAAGGCTGCGCTTTGCCAGATTAAAAAGAACGATGACGTGGATTACTTCGGAGACCGCTGGGCGCGCAGAATTGAAAGAGAGTGCGGCTCAGAGGAGAAGTTTGTGGTGACGATCTCCGACGAGTCGGGAAAACTGAATATTCTCAAGGCGACAGGCGACAGCGAACAGGCCGCGCAGATGCGAAAGTGTTTGGTCCGGCTTTTTGCATATCTGAAGAAGGCAGAGCCTGAACGTGAAAAAGAGTGGATGGCTGCCGAACAGGCTACCCAGAAGCGGTTGGGGTTCACCGGCACTGACAAGGCCGTACCTCCATTGACGCTCGATGGATTGCGTGAAGGCGGGATCAGCAAAGAAATGCTTTATGGCAATCCCCAGCAAAGGGAGGCAGGGAAACTGGCGCTATGCGACGTGTTCACGGTCTTCGGTGAAGGGAAGATAAACCTGAACACTGCGCATCCTGCGGTGCTTTACGCTTTGGAGCAGGGATACGACGAGAGCATCGTGGAGGCGATTGAGCGCTGGCGGGGAAAGTCGGACAAGGAAGCGTCCGATGCTCAGTTCCGCCCGTTTAAAGAGATTAAAGATCTGGAAACGGTGAAGGGTATCGTTGAAACGCAGCTTGTGGATGGAAAGATGAAGGTAACGAAGAACCTTTTTCTCAAAGCTAAAGACCTGCTGGCCGTAAAGAGCGACTGTTTTTGCGCCCGGATTGAAGCGCATGTAAACGGTCATTCCCGCCTGGCATACGGATTTTATAAAAGCAGTACCGTTCTGCTCGATGCTAAAAAGATCACGAGCGTCGAACTGGAATGCTATGAGGAGGTTGAGCCATGACCCAGCGCAGCAGCGTGAAATTCATCGACCGGCTCATCAAAGCATTTGCCGCGCTTTGCTTTATTGCATCGCTGGCCCTGAGCTACGGACTTCTGTTTGGAGCGCCGCCGGTCAAGCCGGAAACTCTGCCGGCAAAATCTGGTGGAGTCGCTCAAGCACAGATCCCGAGCACGCCAAACCCCAAGATCGCGCAGCTTGCCCAGACACGAATGAGCAAAACGATCATTGTAAAGCCAGTGGTAATTGAAAAGCCGGTGCCGCCGCCTTTGCCAGGATTATCCACGCTCATAAAGATAAAGGGGATCATGGATTTTGGAGATCCCAAGACGAATGAAGCCCTTATTGAAAACGTGAAGAGTAGCCAGACAAAAGGGTATAAAGTCGGTGAGTCCGTGCAGGATGTCAATGCAGTCGTGAAAGGAATCGATACGGGAGTGCTTTTCGAATACGGCGGCAAAGAGGTTCGGCTCGGAATTCAGAGCAACGAGAGTGCAGAAGTCGCTCCGGTAGCCGGGTTTGAAGAGCAGGGATTAGCAT
>JADYXS010000564.1 GCA_021772155.1 Candidatus Obscuribacter sp. | reverse complement strand
GTCCGAGTGATCTGGTTCCGCTCGCGGCGTTTTGCCTTCCGCCTCCAACCAATTCGGCTCGGCGTCTCCTTGCGGACGGCCTTCCTTCACATAGCTGGTGTATGCCTTCCTCGCCACCGCGTCATGCGCCGACCTGATTTCGGGCCTATCCTTGGGCGCGTGTTCGTGTTTTTTCATAGGGCGTTTCCTGTCATGATTTTAGTAATCTCCACAAAGGGCGGGATCGGACAATCCAGGGTGTCGGCGATGGCTTCGCGTTCCTGGATCAGGCCGTCAGCACCGACGACCTGCACGCAGGCTTCGATAAAATTCCTTTTGATTTGCGGCGCGGCCAACGCGAGGCGATCGAGCGCGGTGTCCAGTTGTTCCAGCCCACACTCCGCGCGCGACAGAAGTTGCAGCCCGTCGGATTTCGCCGCCAGATGGGGCGCGCCCGCGCCGAATGCATTTTCGACTTTGCCGGCGTTGCTGCTGCTGGCGTTCGCCAGCGCGGAGAGTACGACGCTGCAGTCCCGCATGAGCGGCTTAAGCGTGTGGTATTGAATGGCGGTCGAACGTTCATCTCGGCTCAAGATGTGGTTCGCCGGACGGGTACACAGATTCTTCAAATTCATTGTCACCTTTATATCGGCGGCGCTGGCATTCGATTTGCCAGAATCGCCAGGGCCGGGCAGAAATCAGTTGAGCTTCGCTTTGTTCAACCTTAGAGCATTGGCTATTACTGATACCGAGCTCAGCGCCATAGCTGCACTGGCCACCATTGGGTTTAGCAAAATTCCAAATTTTGGATAGAGCACACCAGCTGCAATGGGCAAAGCAAGCAAGTTATAGGCGAACGCTAGGAACAGATTCTGACGAATATTTTTCATCATTGCTCTGCTTAGAATGTGTGCCTTAGAGATTCCCGTCAGATCTCCTTTCACAAGGACTATCCCGGCGCTGTGCATTGCAATCTCAGCTCCATTGCCCATCGCTATTCCGACATGCGCCTGTGCAAGAGCGGGTGCGTCATTGATGCCGTCGCCAGCCATGGCAACTTTTCGCCCTTCGGACTGTAAGCGCTTGATAGTGTTGGCTTTGTCGGACGGCAGCACTTCCGCAAAAACTTCGGTGATTCCTAACTGTTTTGCCACAGCTTCAGCAGTTCTTCGGTTATCTCCGGTGAGCATCGTTAGACGAATACCGCGCTCGTTCAGGGACTTTATTACTTCTTTAGCGCCAACCTTAACAGGGTCTGCAACACATAGATATCCGGCGAGTGCTTTGTTGATCGCTACGTACATAACTGTCTGCCCCATCTCCTGACGCCTCTGGACATCAGGTAGAAGAGCTGACACATCAGCACCAAGGTCGGACATGAACAGAGCATTGCCAACATCCACTCGTCTGTCGGAAATGGTCGCCGTTACTCCTTTGCCTGTCAACGACTCGAACTGTCTGGTGGACGATAGAGACAATTTTTTCTCTTGCGCGGCCGCTACGATACTTTCTGCAAGCGGATGTTCGCTGCTTCGCTCGACGCTAGCTGCAAGTTGGAGAATTTCGTCCGACGCATTGTGGTTTATAGTCACCACATCAACTAACCGTGGTTTTCCCTCCGTTAGTGTTCCAGTTTTATCCACTACAAGCATATCCACATGTTCAAGTTCCTGAAGAGTTTGCGCGTCTTTCACCAAAATGCCATCAGTTGCTCCTCTACCAGTTGCCACCATTACCGACATTGGTGTTGCTAAACCGAGCGCGCATGGGCAGGCAATTATGAGGACGGCAATAGCGTTGAGAATTCCAAATGAATACGACGGTTGCGGACCATAGACAAGCCATACCAGAAATGTACCGGTGGCAAGCACCAACACCGCCGGAACGAAATATCCAGCGACCACATCCGCAAGCTTCTGAATGGGCGCTCTGCTGCGCTGGGCGCTACTAACCATTTTGACTATCTGCGCAAGCATCGTATCGGATCCGACACGCTGCGCCTCCATGATAAAAGATCCGTTCTGGTTAATCGTGCCACCAATAACTGAATCTCCCTCAACTTTCTGAACAGGCAATGCTTCGCCGGTTAGCATAGACTCATCAACCGTGCCAGTCCCTGAGTTGACGGCACCATCAACAGGAATTTTCTCACCGGGACGAACGCGAAGTTTATTGCCTACCACCACTTTGGAAATGTCAACATCCTCCTCTGAACCATCATCATTCACGCGCTTAGCCGTCTTTGGCACAAGCCAAAGCAGATCGCGGACTGCGCTTCCCGTGTGATTCCTAGCAACCATTTCCAACACTTGTCCCAGCTGGACAAGTGTGACGATGACTGCCGCCGCTTCGAAATAAACAGGTGTTCGGGAATGTGCTGCTGGCATGCTTGGGAAGATAGCAGGAAACACGGTCACAACTGCGCTGTACCCATAGGCGATACCGACGCCGAGCGATACCAGAGAGAACATATTTAGCGATCTATTGCGAACCGAATCGAGTCCACGCTTAAAAAACTCCCCTCCGACAAATAGCACAACAGGAGAGGCCAAAGCGAATTGAATATATTTTGTAAGTCCTTCCGTGAGTTGAGACAGCAGCCGAATACCAACCATCTCGCCCATCGCTATAGCTAGCAGCGGGACTGTAAAAGCTGTTCCCACTGCAAGTTTTTTGTACATCTTACAGAGTTCGTTTTTGCCGTTTTGATCCGACGCCATATCTACCGGTTCTAGGTCCATTCCACATTTAGGGCACGAACCCGGTCCTTTCTGAACAATCTCAGGATGCATCGGACAAGTGAAGTCTATTTCGGCAACATTCGCTGCCGCCTCAAGCACTGCCGGCGGTGTTGTGTAATTGTAAGGACTTAGAGGAGCTGCTTGAGTTGGTGACCGAAGAAATGCCTGCGGGCTCTCTTCGAATTTACGCAAACAATGTTCACTGCAGAAATAATGTGTTGCAGCCCCGGCTGTTTTCTTATATCGAGCAGTCTCAACGGGAACTAACATGCGACAAACAGGATCTACTTGAGTTCGCGGAGGCTCAACCGGGCTACTGGAATGCGCAATCGTGTTTGTCATGAACGCCGCCTTTTCGCCTTGTAAAAACCCCAACGAGCCGAATCTTCTATCACATTTTTCGGTGCCTAAACACCATCATCGCTATGCAGGCAGCCACCGCGACAAGACCAACAACCACCCACAAAATATTGACTCCGGAAAACTTGAGTCCGATGAGAGGAAAGACCACAAAAAGCAAGAGCGGCAATCCACAACAAATGACCATCATCCACATCATGGGCATCATGGAAGGCTGATTGGTTTCCCGCACAGCACCGCTATCGTCTTTCAGCTTCTGTTCTTTCAAATCATTCACTTCGCACCTATCTTGCTATTGTGCAACGGGCTTTCTTTGTGAGATGCCAGATCCACTTTGCCTCGGTGACCCTTCCGTCTTTGTTGCGATCGGCATCATTCAAGTGTAATTTGGCGCGACTTATGTCTCCGGCTTCATGAATCACGCAGTGCCGGTCACACCATGGCGCTCACAACGACTGGCAAGCTCTCTGGAAGTTCCACAACTCATCAATCACATGGGTAACCCTCAAAGAAACGATCCACCCGGTACCATCATTTGCTGGAACCTTGGTGATTGCAGACTGTCTAGATCTATGCTTTCGGTCGGTGAATTTCATGATCAATCAACGCCTGGTGACGATTCTAGGGAGTGCACTGCTGCTAGTCGGTTGTACTCAACAAGGTACCGACCTCAGCAGCGCCAACAATTGGACTAGCAGCCAAAAGTTGGGTAAAGTCATTGCTGAAATTTCCGTTGCTCCGGCCAGAGTTGGTACAAATGTGATCACTGTAAAACTGGACGATGACAACGGACCTGTCAGCGGCGCTTCGATTAACATTGGCACTTCGATGCCATCTATGAAGATGGACGGACCAGACTTAACAGCGCAGCAAATCTCACCGGGAACCTATAAGGTCCAAAGTGACCTGATGCAAGGACCTTGGCAGTTTGATGTATCCATCAAGACGCCAACCGGTAAGACTGAGAAAATTACCGTGGAGACCGACATCGTTCGTTCGGTTGCCTCAGAAACCGACACTAAATAACACCGCTGGTGCCCATTAGTTTTCCTTGCGCTACGCGAATGTCGAAAAGTCTTAGTTCGTTTTCAGTTGTGGCCAATGCCTTACGTCTGCGCACGCCCAATCTGATGCGCATATGCGCAGCCGCCGGTGCATTCCTTTTTTAATCAAGAGTACCGATACCATCCCGTCAAGCAGTATATAGTCTCGAAGACGATGGCGAAACGTTACTTGATAAGCATCCTCACACTGTTCGTGGTTTGGCTCGCCGGACCACACTCAACATGTTGCTGTCTTGCAGCGGCAACCGGCAGTGCCCCGGAGGGCTCGTCAAGCCATTCATGTTGCTCATCGAGCGAAACAGCAATAGCAACTCAGTCCTGTACACATATGTCGTCCGTGGAAACAGGTCTTTCGGAGGAACGAGCGTGCTGTAAAGCTCAGTCAATTGTGCTTGCCGCGTGCGCGCAGGGAACTGCTGAACGATGTGAATTGCTGCAAGTGCTGGCAGCCGCCCAACCTTTGCGGAGTAGCCGCTTAACTATTACCGACGCCCACTCGTGTCATCGATGGAAGAACAGAGCGCCGCCGCCCAATGTTGGCATGGGTTCTTCACGAACATATCTATTTAAACGAACACTCTTGATTTAAATGACTGGCGCTTGGCTGTGCTTGCTTTGCCTGTCTTCGTGTGGCAAAGCCAACTGCGACTAAGTTTCACATCAAGAGCGTTTCACATGACTTATCGTCTTCTTATTGTGCTTTTTGCGACGCTGTTAATTTCGCAAGAATCCATAGCTCAAACTTCCGATGTCCCAACCGACAGCGGAAACCATGTTATGACGACTGCTCAAGATGTCTCTAACAACAATCCAATCAGACTCACCATATCGAAGGGGGCGCCGTCTTTTGACCTGCCTGTTGTTACAGGACATCTTCAATTGTCCGAGATCATCGCAATTGGACAAAAGAACAACCTCGCATTGATGCAGTCTGAAAAATCATGGTCAATATCCAAGTATCTGAGTCGCTCCGCTATGGGCAAGCTAGGACCATCTGCTTCCTTCAGTGGTTTCTTTGGCGCGTCTTCAATTGATCAAATGCTATTTTTCCCAACCGATGCCGTCATGTCAGCGCCAATGCAGCCGGTGACAAAGGGAACATCATTCCATGCCATATTTGCGGGCGTCCAACCGTTGTTCACAGGAGGTCGCCTCATAGGAGGGTTGCGTGTAGCAAGAGCACAGGAACGTCAGTCGCTTCAAAGCTTTCGGACAGTCACACTTAGTGTTGTCCTGAAAATTAAGGAGGCTTACTGGCAGGCTGCCATAGCTGAGGCACGCCTTCAAGTTGACTCGGATTATGTGCGCGTGAAAGAGCAAAGCACTGGCAACATGAAAGCGCGGATGGTTCACGGAAAAGCTCCACGCGCAGACTACTTGCGGGAAGAGGCCGAACTTGCAAAAGCCCGGGCGCAAGTGAATGATGACTATCGTGTTTTCAACACAGCCTTGTTGAACCTCAAAGTGGTTATGGGCGTGAATATTACTTCGCTGCTCAGCCTGAAAGACAAGCTTGAGTACAAAGAAGTATCGGGGGATTTATCCAATTACCTGGTGGAGGCTGGACAGGGGCGACCGGAACTAACCCAAGCTGAAAGTAAGGTGTCAGAAATGCGCGCCAAGCGCCTGGTGGCACTGAGTAAGTATTCCCCTCAAATCTATCTATACGGTCTGGGCAGCAATGCCACGGGGCGCACCCCGGGAAGAGATGAAACTGTTTACGGACGCCCAGGCGGAACCATTGGCATTATCGGTGGTGTCACTTTGTTTGACTCGGGTAGCCGATTCAACGAACTAAGGACGGCCAACGTAGCAATCCAACAGGCACAAATAGCCAAGCAAGAAGTAGAACTAAAAATCGCACAGGAAGTGGCACAGTCATGGATCGATCTCGATCTAGCTCGCCGCAACGTTGAATTGGCGCACAGCGAAGTCACGTCTGCAACAGAGGATCAAAGACTATTTCACGCTCGTTATTTGGTAGGTAAAAGCATCGCCCTCGAAGACTTCGAAGCCAGTGTCAAGCTACTGCGAGCGCGGCTTGCTCTGTTGCAAGCAATCTACGACTACAGACTCGCTGAGGCGCGTCTGGTGTGGTCCACCGGAAAGATTTGACGGAAGAAAAACGTACTCGTCCCATCCCCTCTTTTGGATTGAAGTTCAATGACGCAATCGCCACCGAAAACGAAGAAACCCGGCAAATTTCGCTACATAGTGATTGCACTGTCACTGGTGGCACTCGGGGTTCTCTTTCGGGTAGTTCAAACGGTTGTTGATCGTTTCAAGAACCCGAACCAAATGGACATTGTCAAATCCATGACTATGGAAACGGACGTGAGTATGCCCGCCGGTGCCATGCCCGTTGAAATACAAGTCGCACAAACGGGAATTTTTCAATCCGGAGTCACCTACACTGGATCAGCGGATGCTTATAACGAGGTCCCGATTTACCCAAGGGTCGAAGGCTGGGTCAAGACGCTGTCCGTGTATTCAGGGGATCGCGTCCAGAAAGGACAGGTACTTGCCACGTTGGACAGCAAAGAACTTGCTTCACGAGTAGCTGAGACGATACATGAGTCGCAGTCAGCCAAGCAAAGATATGAAGCGGCCCGCAAGCGGCGAGATGAGGCTGCCGCGCACAGAGATCATTATCAACACTCCATTCAAGAAGCTAAGGCCGATCTCGACTACTGGACCAAAGAAATAGCGCGTGAACTCAAGCTCTTGCAAGAACAAGTAGTATCGCAAGAAGAATTCGATCGCGAATTTGCCCAGTTCAAATCATCCGAAGCGAAGTTTCATCAAATGGTTGCTAACGCCAAAAGCTCCGTAAGTGCATTTCAAGCGACTGAATTTGAAGTTAACTCAGCCAAGAGTCTGATGAATAAGGCGGCTGCGGCCCAAAACACACAACAGATCATTCGCGGCTATGCAAGTATAACTGCGCCCGTTTCCGGCGTTGTGATGGATCGCAAGATCGATATCGGCGTACTCGTCAAACCTGATATGGAGATAATGCGCGTTGCCCAAATAGATCCGATCAGAGTTCAAGCCAATGTTTCTATGGACGATGCCAGACAAATACGGCGTGGAACACCAGTCACTATTTGGCGGGGCAATTCCAAAGCCGGTGATCGCATAGTCGCAAGCATTACGTCAGTATTCGGCAGGACGGATATTGATAGCAGGACGACGCGCGTTGAGGCAGTTGTGCCAAATTATGGAGGAACCCTTCGTCCAGGCGACTTCGTAACGATGGATATCAAAGTCGGTCCAGAGACTCAAACTTTATCAGTTCCGAATTCGGCAATAATCGAGCGCGATCAACAGAAGGCGGTATGGATAGAACAGGATTCCCGCGCCGTGCTCAAGTATGTCACCACCGGCAGTACCGATGGACACCGCACCTCCATAGTTAGCGGACTCAGTAGAGGCGACAGAGTAATCACTCTGGGCAACAAAGATCTGAAACTTGGAGACATGGTTACAAGCGCGAAATTCCAAGACGGTCGGCTTGTCGCGCTACCAAAACCTTCAGCTGCATCCAACCGGTTGGATGCGTCTAACAATTTCCTTTTGAAAAAATCTCTCGCACATTACGTGGTGACAATTGCATTGAAGAAGAAGCCGCCGCAAACTGGCGTCAATGAATTCGACATCCAAATCACACCTGCGCATGGAGAGCTGCCTTCGAATCTGGAACTAAGAGCAACATCGCAAATGCCGGCCATGGCATCGATGCGCGTGCCCGAACCGAGCGTATCAAAATCATCAGCAGGTCAGTTCAGCGCCAAGGTGGACTTTATCATGCCGGGCGTCTGGCAACTGACTTTAACTCTAAAGGAAGGATTGAAAGACATAGCAACATCCGAGTTTCTGGTAGAGGTCAAATAGGTGCAAACGACACGCCGCGGTTTCAATGTCTCAGAATGGTGCGTCGATCACCCGTTTTGGGTTATCTCCTTTTATCTGAGCGTGCTGCTGCTTTTCATACTTGCAGTCACGGTGTATATGCCCAGGCGGATGATGCCATACGTTGAAAGCCCGATGCTGGGAGTGGTTTCAATGATGCCCGGACTTTCCGCGGAGGAGATGGAAACCTACATATCAAAACCCATCGAAGAACGGATGACTGCCATAAGAGGGGCCAGATACATTCGCTCCAGCTCGCAGGAAGGTTTTTCAATCGTTTCCCTTGAGTTCCCCTACGGCACCGATATGAAACGCGCGATTGTAGATGTGCAGGCACTGATGAACGTAGTTCAGGCTGATCTGCCCGTTACAGGAGCAAATCTAAAGCCATCATGGGTGGTGCTCATAGATCCACTCAACATACCGGTATTAACTTTGAGCCTTAGAGGCGATGAGCGCTGGGATCCGGTTCGGCTTAGAGAGCTTGCCGATAACCAAGTCATCAATAGTTTGAAAACAGTTCCCAAGGTCCTATCGGTGAGCACCTTTGGTGGTAAGAAGCGACAGCTGCAGGTTGTAATCGATCGCACTCGCCTCAGTGCTTATGGACTTTCTATTCTCGATGTGAAGAAAACATTGGACCAATTCAATGTGGCATTGCCTGGAGGAATTCTCGTCAGTGGGCCAGAAGAAGCAATAGTTCGAGTGCCGAGCCTTGCTCTGAGTCCGGAAAAGTTGGCGAGCTATCCACTTAAGGCCCTTCCAGACGGCAAGGTTATCTATGTCAAAGATGTGGCTCGTGTGCTCGATACTTTTCAGGAACGCCGCAGCGCATTCCATTTCGTCACTCAAGGAAAGAGCGCAGACACTGTAGGTATAAACGTGGTTCAAGATCCGGAGGCGAGTTCTCCGATGGTGATTGAAGGCGTGGAAAAGATGCTGGCTCAGTTGGAAAAACAACATCCCGGTATTAAATTCGACGTGGCATATGACAACTCGCACTTCGTGGACATTCTCTTTCACAACATGCTCGTCGAACTCGGCATGGCTGTGTTGCTGACAGGATTGGTTATATTCCTTTTCCTGGACAATTGGCGCAGCACCATGATTGCCTTGGTCACCATACCAATCTCATTGATGGTAGCAATTTTGGGGATGATTCCTTTAGGCCTGTCACTCAATAGCTCTACGCTCATCGGATTGGTCCTTGCCATCGGGCGAGACACCGATGATACGGTAGTGGACATTCACTCCATCGAAAAGCACCTTCGCTTGGGCAAAGACCCGCGACGCGCTGCCATTGATGGGATTACCGAAGTACGTATCGCAGTGTTTGCCTCTGTTTTGATGACTAACCTGGCTCTTGCACCACTACTTATGACAGGTGGCATCGTCCAGCAAATGTTCGTCGGGCTAGTCTGGCCCATTATTCTCGGTAATACCGCGTCATTCTTCGTTGAGCTCACACTGACTCCACTAATCGCCGCCAAATTTTTGCGTCTTCCAGCTCCATCCAGTCAGCGTCCATTGATCTACAGAAAACTGATCGATCCCCTGCAACGCGGTGTCGCAAAAATGGAAAACAAGTACGGAGACGTCGTGTCCTGGACTCTGCGCAATCGCTTTATTGTTATGTGTTTAGCCATCGCATCCATCATCATCGGCTTCGGATTTTATCAATTTATCGGTACCGAGATGATGCCGCTGGGAGATGTTGGACAGGCTTATGGCATCGTAGAAACTAGACCTGGAACCAGTTTTGCTCGTACAGAGCAGATAGTGTCCGAAGTCGAAAGGCTGCTTATTGCCGAGCCGGAAGTACAGAAAGTTGCAGTGGAAGTGGGCGTTGAAGGCGGTCCGTCATACGCCAGCACCCGAGCCGTCTACTTCACCGGCTATTCAATGAACCAGGCCAATAGTGCCACCATGATGATCACATTGTCTGACAAGAGCGATCGTGCGCGCTCAATCTGGCAAGTCATAGACTCTGTTCAAGCGAAAGCCATGAAGATGTTTCCGCAAGAGCTTCGCCGCGTCCAGATTAAGGAGATGGGCTCTGATGTAATGGCTAGCTCACAGGCGCCTGTCTCTATCCTGATCTACGGAAAAGATCTCAACATTTTGGATAAATTGGGCAAGGATGTTGTAGAAATCGCCAAGCAAATCCCGGGACTTGTGCAAGTCTCTACAGATTGGTCGATGGGTCTGCCTTCCAAGGAAATCAACATCGACTATAGAAAGGCCATGGAATTTGGCTTGACGCCGGAAGATATCGCCAATCAGCTTTATTACTCACTTGGTGGAGGCTTTACAAATGAGTATTATCGCTTGCCAAACATTCGGCAAAACACGGTTCTCGTGCGTTATGAACCGGATCAGCGCCGGAACAACAACGAAGATCTCACTCAGGTCTATCTAACCAACAGTCAGGGAGAATCTGTGCCGCTCGGCTCAATTGCCACGGTGGATAATCGCAGCGCCCCCACGGTTGTGACTCATGATGGTATGCGAAGAGTCATATCGATCCTCGGCTTTTATCGTATCGGTGGACTGCCTTCCATGGATCTTTCGATGGAGCTTATGCAACGCTCGCTTTCACAAATTAACTGGCCTCCAGGTTATGGTATGGAAATGCGAGGCGACATGACACAAATGTCTGATAGCCTGCGGCGGCTTTCGTGGGGAATGCTGATCTCACTGATTTTGCTTTACACGATGCTTGTCGCTCAGTTCCGCGGATGGATAGCGCCGCTGCAAATGATGCTGTCCTTACCGTTTGAACTTTCTGGAGTATTTTTTGGCTTGCTGCTGATGGGACAATCGTTCTCTACCGTATCGATAATGTCGGTGATTTTATTAACGGGCATGCATATCACGACAGCGATTCTGATGATTGACGCGATCGATCAACTTCGCCGAGAAGGAATGACGAGGGACGAGGCAATCGTAAAAGGAAGTTTGAGCCGAATCAGACCCATTTTTATGACGAACATTGCCACAATACTTGTTATGGTGCCAGTCTCGATCTTTCCGGAAACAGGCATGGATGCTTGGTCACCAATGGGCACCGTAGTTTTGTGGGGTCTGGTCGCCGGCATGTTCTTGGCATTACTGGTCATCCCCGTCATGCACAGCCTGGTGGACGATTTGTCCACCCGCGTAGCCACCACTTTCAAACGGCGCGAGAAAACACCGCCTTCCCACGAATCGGAGTGACGTTTATGGGACACAGTGAAACATCATTTCCGACGGCACCACCGGCGATACTATGGTATACCCTTGCTGTATCTGACACGCTGGATAGGTTAGCATCCGATCGCGATGGTTTATCAGCTGCGGAAGCAGCAAAACGACTTTCCGAGAATGGACCCAATGAGCTGGCAGATGTTAAACAAATCAATCCATGGATTGTGTTTTTTGCACAGTTCAAGAGCCTGATTGTTTGGATCCTCATTGTGGCCGGAGTGATTTCCGGACTCCTGGGCGAATGGCTCGACTGCATAGCCATTCTTACGATCGTCATCCTGAACGCCGTAATCGGGTTTCACCAAGAATACTCAGCAGAAAAATCGATAGAGGCCCTGAAAAAGATGACTGCGCCTCAGGCCAAGGTGCGCCGTGACAAAAATCTCGTCTCTCTTCCGGCGTCCGCTATTGTGCAGGGCGATGTCATCGAACTGGAACCTGGTGATTTGGTCCCCGCTGATTCGCGCATAATCGAGGAGTCCGATTTTCGATGTATCGAATCAGCTCTCACCGGCGAATCAGTTGCTGTTGAGAAACAAGCAGATGTCCTGCAGCAAACAGACCTGCCGCTTGGGGATCGCTCGAACATGCTCTACATGGGAACAAGCGTCGCTGCAGGAACTGCCGTTGCCGTAGTTGTCGCTACCGGCATGGCAACAGAAATGGGCCATATTGCCGGCCTGATTCAAGAAGCCCGTGCCGACCAGGAGACCCCGCTTCAAAGGCGTTTGCAGACCGTTGGTAAATTACTTGCATTTGCCTCCTTAGCCATTGTTGTACTTCTGTTCCTTCTGGGCGTTTGGCGTGGGATGAACATTCTTGAGCTTTTCATCACCGCAGTAAGCCTCGCTGTAGCTGCGGTTCCAGAGGGGCTACCGGCTGTAGTCACCGTCGCCCTCGCTCTGGGTGTTAAGCGAATGGCTCGAAGGCACGCTCTCGTCCGCAAGCTACCTTCGGTTGAAACAATGGGATCCACTAATGTCATTTGTACAGACAAAACTGGCACGCTTACCGTAGGACAGATGACCGTCCGCAAGCTTTATGTCGCTGAGCGCACATTTGACGTAACCGGCGAGGGTTACGACCCTGCTGGGGGGTCCGTGCTACTAGACGGACATACTCCTGACGCTTCCTGCTCGTCCTCGCTCAATCTTTTTGCAACAATCATGGCTTTTTGCAATCGCGCTC
>JADYXS010000563.1 GCA_021772155.1 Candidatus Obscuribacter sp. | reverse complement strand
GCACTTGCTACAAACGCTTTTCTGCTTTCCTCATTCTTGTTAACCTCAGCAAACTTAACGGCCTTTGTTGATTCACTCAGGCGACCAGCCGTAGTTCGCAAGCGAGACTCTCCTTCAATATCGCGCATATCTCTGCCCGGCAGGAACACGCTAATTCCGCCGTGTCCGGCATACTGTCCCTCACCGAAGTTGGCATCAATTAGTCGGCTGCGCCGGTCGAGAACTTCCTGCGCACACCGTTTCAGCTCTCGCTTGTCATCCGTTATGGTACCGTCTTCGATTGATTGAATTATGTTTTCGACGAAGCCCTTCAAATCGACACGGTACTTGTCCGGTTGAAAGTTCATAGAAAGCGATTGCACGCTGCCGGCTCTGCCGAATTTCTTTGAAGCATCTATGGCGCGGTCAATTACGGGCAGATTCTTTTCGTCCTTCAAATAGTCCGCCAATTTATCGCCAAGTGTGTCTAGAGACTTGCGAAACCCAGCATATTCTCGGAGGTTGATGCTCGAAACGGTCAAGATCGGCGGTTTCATTCCCCACTCTAAAAACCCTGGTAACTGCGTGCGAGCCTCATTTACCAGTACTCGTCCAAGATCACGTTCGCCGCTGGTGGGTTTTTTCCGCAGAGCTTCAAGAACAGGAATCAACGATATGCCCTCAGCAGACTCAACCTCTGAAGACGCTACCATTTGCTCGGCTATTTGCGAAACTCTTTCGATCACTCCATTTTGTGCCATGTAGCACGAGTCGAAGTGCACCATGTCCAGGCGCTCACGACCGCTGCCTTTGAGCCCTGTTTGCACTCTTTTTACGAAATCGTCCACACTGATTTTTCCAGTATCGCCAAACAGTCCTTCGTTTCCCAGACCATGCGAATCCATAATTAGTGCAGTTTTTGTTGCCGGGTAGTTTTTGGCCGTATAAGCGACCAAATCTTCAAGGTCTTGTCCGTACCCTTTTGAATTACCATCGAGTACCTGTTGGATTTTTCCATCTTGCACAACATAGCGTTCCAGCGAATATTTTGCCGGAACTCCTTCCTTCGCCTCCTCAATTTCGAATGCCGCTTGCACAACTATGGTTAGTCCGGTGCCTTTGGTTTTGACGGCATATTCCTTTAAGTCTTCCAGACGATAAAACTTTCCTTCCTCATCTCCATCGAAATCTGTCGTCAGGTTCAGAGCCACGGTCCAGGCGGATTTAGCCTTGTCTTGTCCGGCAGGCGGCTTGGTGAAGACGTTTTTGAGAAGATTCTCGAAAGTGTCTTGAACTGTTGTGGGCAGAACATCGCGCAATGCCGGTGTGGATAGTTCGGTTATGGAAGCCGGAAGGATCCTGTGCAAGACGCTTGCGGTGCGGGTTGCTTCGCTCCAAACGTCCAGAGCTACCTGATGCAATTGTTCCGCGGACAGATCAGACAACTTTTGCTCGGCGCAACTGCTGGCTGTTGAAGCATCGATACATGGAGGGGCCATCAAAACAAGCTCCGGAGCGGCGTAAGAGCTGTTCCTCTTACGCGGATTACTTATCCGATACCTAAGCCTGTCGCCTTTTCGATGCTATACCTGCCCTACGTCTTTGGCAATGTGGTAACCCGTATACGCCGCACAGATGAATAGACTGTAATGTTTGGCCTGGACATCTCATCGTGAAAGGCCCTCGAACACTGCGGCAGTCAAGTTTGCAGTGGCGTTGCATTGATCGGGTCGCGTTGAGCGAATTGATCAAAGAATTACAAAAACGAAGGAGCAGAGGTTTCTGCTCCTTCGTTTCACAGTTGGCTGGTTTGAACGTCTAGAGCCGGTCTCGGTGGAATCGGTTACGCGTTCCGATTCGTCCGCCGATTAGCGAAAATGCAAACACCAACAGTCCGGAGCCGACAATTGCAGGGATCAATGAAACTCCTGCCAGGTCTGGTCCTACATGACCCATAAGAGCTGTGCCAATCCAGGCACCGATTACGCCAACTATGACTGATGCCAGAAAGCCACCAGGTATGGTTCCAGGCACCACAGCCGCGGCTATCCACGCACAAGCACTAGCAATCAGCAAAAACATAATGAACATCAAAATTCCCATTAGAGTTTCCTCCTCCACACTGGTGACCGTATGGTCGAGCCGGACGCTGGAAAAGTTCCATTTATCGCAGCAATCCAGATTTGAGCGATAATTGATGTACTTGTTTAATCGAGAATAGATGCCAACTTATACAGTCCACGCAATCAATGTCGGTAGTTTCTTGCTAGGGGAAGCCGACAAGGTTCTGACACTGTTTTCTATGGAAAGGGGCATCATTCGTGCGGTCGCAAAAGGGGCCCGCAAACCGAACACCAAGATGTCAGGGCGCTCTGACGCACTGTGCGTAAATAAATTGCTACTGTCCACCGGTCGAACATTCGAGATTATTACTCAGGCCGAGTCTATAGAAGGGTTTCCGGAGTTTCGCACGGACCTTACTCGTATGTCATACGCTCTTTACTACGTCGAGCTGACCAATCATTTCGGTCAGAGTCTTTCTGAAGAAAGTGAAAGTTACTTCGACTTTTTGCTAAATAGCCTCCAGTTACAGGCGCGGACACCACATGACCCGGTCTGGCTTTGTCTTGAGTTTGAGATGGGCCTTCTGGATATCCTTGGATATAGACCGGAGCTGACTTACTGCGTAGTGGGTCGAGAAGTGCTCGGGGAGTACAATCTAGGCACCTTTAATCGTGAGCTTGGTGGTGTTGTTTGCCAGCAATGTTCCCGGCAGGAACGACAGTTGGCAACAAGGGAAACCTTGCGTGATGCTCAGTTCGAGCGAGACCCTGGCTGGCGCAATGGCGCCCATATAACTCCACTCGTCTGGAAAAACTTGATTATTGCAGCTGACCGCCGAGTGTCGGAAGAAGGCGTTGAGCGCACTTGCGTTGTCAAACAAGAAGCAATGCAACAATCCGTTGAAGCCGCTCGACGGCTGGTACAAGGCTATATCGAATACAGGGTAGGCAAGCGCATGAAATCACTTGAAGTGCTGGAACAGCTCAAAGTGCGGTGAGCTAAAATATGGCAAGTTCGCGCGTTCCATCCAATCCGGCTGAAAACTGAAATTAGGCTCACAGAATAGGAGATTTGCCAGTGGCAACCTTGAGACAAACCGATCCTGCAATCTACAAGGCGATTCAGGATGAGCTTCATCGCCAACAGAACGGCCTGGAGTTGATTGCCAGCGAAAATTTCGTAAGCGAGTCGGTACTTGAAGCACAAGGTTCTGTGCTGACTAATAAATACGCTGAAGGATTGCCAGGAAAACGCTATTACGGCGGTTGCGAATTCGTTGATGAGGTCGAGCGTTTAGCCATCGATCGCGTCAAGAAATTATTTGGTGCACCACACGCTAATGTTCAACCGCACAGCGGTGCGCAGGCAAACATGGCGGTGTTTTTTGCCATGCTCAAGCCTGGAGACACTATTCTCGGTATGGCACTCGATCAAGGTGGACACCTTACTCATGGCTCTCCAGTGGCATTTTCCGGAAAGTGGTTCAATGCCACACACTACGGCGTGAACCCCGAGACGGGCAGAATTGACTACGAAGAAGTAGCGAGAATTGCCCGCGAACATAAGCCGAAGATGCTTATTTGTGGAGCCAGCAATTACCCTCGTATTATCGATTTCGCGGCCATGCGGAAAATTGCTGATGAGGTTGGTGCGTATCTCATGGCTGACATAGCTCACATTGCTGGGCTTGTGGCAACAGGGTTGCATCCGAGTCCATTTCCCCATGCGCATTTTGTCACGACAACTACGCACAAAACATTGCGCGGACCGCGTGGCGGCGTTGTTATGTGTGACGAGCAGTTTGCAGCGGCAATCGACAAATCAGTGTTCCCCGGCATTCAAGGCGGACCATTGATGCACGTGATCGCGGCTAAGGCCGTGGCATTCCACGAAGCGCTTCAACCTGAGTTTCAAGAATATCAACAGCGGATAGTCGACAACGCGAAGCAATTGGCTCAATCTTTGATCGACAACGGGTTAGCTATCGTATCTGGTGGCACAGACAACCATTTGATGACAGTCGACCTGCGGTCCGTCAACATGACGGGCAAGAAGGCGCAAGAGCTCCTCGAGAGCGTAAACATTACAACTAATAAGAATGCCATCCCTAACGATCCGCAGAAGCCAAACATCTCTAGCGGCATTCGTATTGGTACGCCAGCAATCACCTCCAGAGGTCTGCAGCCTCAGGATATGAAAGTTGTCGGTCAAGCAATTGCCGACAAGCTTAAGAACTCCGAAGATCAGGCAACGCACGAACAAGTGATGAAGCAGGTATCTGAGCTGTGCAAAAAATACCCCCTCTACGCAGAACGGCTGGTAACAGCGAAGTGAAGCAGCCTGCCGCGCAGCAGGCCAAAGCAAGCCGCCCGACGACCATTCTCATACGCCTGTTTCAGGCGCTTATGTTTGCATCCGGTATCGTTTGGGCGTTGACGTTATCCGGCGGACACCTGGACCAGATGCAGGTGCCAGGCTTTTTGATTGCGCTTTCTATTAGCTGGTGGCTTACGCCTGAGATTAGAGCTCGCGCCATGCGTTTGGGACTCGTCGACAAACCCGGTGAGGACCGTCGCATTCACAAAGTCGCAGTGCCAAGACTCGGCGGCGTGGCGCTTTACATCAGCATCGTTTGCGCACTTGTTCTGACGATGGCGATTGGTGCGCGGTGGCCAAAAGAGGGTGGTTTAGCTGGTATCGCGGCTGGTGGCACACTGATTTTTGTATTGGGTCTGCTCGATGACTTAGAATCCATTCCTGCTCGCATTAAATTGCTCGTGCAGGTGCTTGCCGCCTGTGCCGCTTATTCACTAGGCGTGCGAATGCAGAAACATTTCCTGGTACCGTTTGACTTGCATTTTCTTTCGTTCCTTGTGCCAACCGGATTAATCCATCTCCCGAATGGAATCGATCTGTCGGCGATGGGCGGCTTCTTAGCTATTGGTATCACGGTTTTTTGGCTTGTCGGAATAGCCAACGCTGTCAACCTTATAGACGGGATGGACGGTCTTGCCGCAGGTGTGTCAGCGATTTCCGCTGTCACAATCTGGGCAGTGGCTATGGCAGTCATCCCCGGCACACACCCGAATCCGGCTCCTTATCCAGCTCTTGTTGCCGCCGTTCTTGCCGGTGCATTGCTCGGTTTTCTTCGCTGGAACTTCAATCCCGCTCGAATCTTTCTCGGGGACTCTGGCGCCTACCTGACCGGCTTTATTCTCGCCTGCCTTGCTGTGACAGGGGTGGTTAAGTCCACTGCTGTTCTGACCTTGGGGCTGCCATTGTTGATTTTGTTTTTTCCGTTACTCGATACCTCATGGGCAATCGTCAGACGGTTGGCTAAAGGTCAATCGGTCTTCGAACCCGATGCTGACCACATTCACCACCGCTTACTGCGCACAGGGCTGTCCCAAAAGAATGTCGCCTACGTTATCTATGCCGGGTCCGCGGTCCTTGGTTTGATAGCCACGATGATTGTTGGTAAAGAAGCTACGATCACTTATTTGACGATTTTGGGTTCTGTTGTAGTGATGGCCCTGTTCTTCGCAGAAGTGCTGAATCGCCATCGGCAAAATCGAGGCACTCTAATTCCGCCGGACGAACCGCAAGATCAGCCGGAAACCGCTGCCTGAACTGTGAATATCGGCCAATGGTTCAAAGTAGAGGCAGCGCCATTTGCTGCTGCCCCTACACGCCGACATCTGCGCAAATAAAAACGACCCACAAAGTCCCAACTTTGTGAATCGAATTATTGTTACCAAGTCATCCAGGCGCAATTAGGCGAGGCGAGTGGCTGGCACTTTATGCACCAGCCACCACGACTCGATTAATGGCTGCGGTTCTTACCGCGGGCTTGTCCACCCTTCCGTCCAGCTTCACGAGCTTCTTGGGATGTGAATTCATGAGCGGTGCCTTTTGCATGAGCGGCTTTACCGCCTTTACTGGCAATCTCACGTTGCTTTGCGGGATCCATCGAAGCGAAACCGCGGCCGCGCCCCTTAGCTTGACGGGGTGCATCCTGAGTTTGGTCCTCAAGGTCCATTTGCGCGCCTTCATTTTCGCCAACCTGATCGCTTGCTCTGTCTTCTCTATCTAGCATTGTCATAACCCTCCAGTTTCCTTGGAGCTTCAGACTGCAGATGTGATTAGGTGTCCATCAATCTTGAAGTCATCCGACCATCTCTTCGGAAG
>JADYXS010000562.1 GCA_021772155.1 Candidatus Obscuribacter sp. | reverse complement strand
TCGAAGTATTTTCCGAGGCGAACGCGCCGATCGCAAATTGTAGAATAACTGGAGCACCGTACGGTGGAACAGTGGCGCCGGACGCCGAGGCGATGGTCACCATCTCCGCCGACGACGGCACCTGTAGCTTGACGATCCCGACGGGAATATATTCCTTCCGCTTCGAACCGCCGGAACATGGCTCCTTCCAATCCCGGCAAATCCGTCAATTCTCGATAAACTCCGACGTTAAACGGCGCATCAAGCTACCGCTCAAGGCTGTAGCGGTGGAATTGTAGTTTCGTCGTCGCCAGTGTAGCCGAATTCTTTTGCCTTCAGCTTGTCCGCTTCAGCAAGATCGTTCTTGCCGGTCTGGGCATAAAGTTGGGACCGGTGGAAGTGGGCGTCACCGAATTTCGGGTCAAGTTTTAGGGCGCTGTTGAAGTCTTTCAATGCTTCGTCGTATTTGCGCTGGTGCATATAGGCGTAAGCGCGCGTATCGAAAGTGTTGGGATGCGGTTGCAACTCGAGGGACTTAGTAGCGTCAGCAATCGCCTGATCGTTTTGGCCCATCTTGGCTAAAATCCAAGCTTTCATGTTCCATGATTCTGCATTAGTGGGCTCAAGCTCGACTGCCTTGGTAAACTGTTGCGTAGCTTTTTCCATGTCGCCCATGTTGTAGTGACAATGCCCTCGTCCGGCGTAGGCCGCCGCCAGATCGGGTTTTGCCCGGATGGCGCGATCATAAAGACGCAGTGCTTCCTCGTGCTTGTTGCCAACTCCTTCTAGAAATCCGGCCTGGGCGATATCTAGGTAGGGCAGCCAGGTCGAGATCAATAGAGCCGGGAGCCCGAACAAAAACAGCAGGGCGATGATCCACGTTTTTGCTAATTTCTGGTTGCGCATGGTTAGAGCATACCGCTAATTCGTCACAGGGCTTGGCTTTACTTTGTATCGGGCAGCTTAACTTGGGACGATAACCAGTTTCGGCCAATCAGTACTCGGGTACTTAATCCTTAGACGGTCTCCCGTGGGTACCCTGCCTTCATGACTAGACTAAGTAACACTTGGACTACTATTGCGGTCCTGTCCTGCTTACTTTTGGCACTGCCGGTTTCGGCTGATAATCATATGCGGGCTAATAGCGTCTCCAAGAAAGCCATGCTTTTGAAGCCTCTGACTCCGCAGGTGGATCTGTCCAACGAGCCGGACCCGACGGACCTGTTCGACCAGGCAGTCAAAGAGTATGCCGCCGGCAAAATGCCCCAAGCCGAAAAATTGTTTGAGAAGGTAATTTACCTCGATCCGACCAATGCCGATGCTCACTTCAACCTGGGAGCGATCAAGGAATGGCGTAATGATTTGCCCTCTGCCCTCAGTCATTATCGGGCAGCTATGTTGGCGAAACCGAAAGACACAGAGATTAGCGACGCCATAAAGGCCGTTCAGTACAAAATAAAGAATCGCGTTTCGCTTGAAGCGCAGACTGCCAGAGTGAAGAAAGACCACGAGATTTCTGAGCATAGCAAGATGGCTAAAGACGCCTTCTCCAGTCAGAACTATAACGACGCAATTGTTCATCTGAGCTATCTTGCTGATGCCATGCCGGAAGATCCAAAGATTCAGTTTGCTCTCGGGCAATCCTTGCGTGCGCTAAAGAATTTCAATTGGGCTGCGTACCGCCTGAAGATGGCTATATTCCTCGATCCTGATAACGACCTCTACCGTAAGACGTTAGTTGAACTCGATAGGGAAATGCAGGACATCCAGGGAAAGGCCTTCAGCGACTCGGCTGACATGGTGCTAACGCAGGTCGTGCCCTTTCAATTTGTAGAACTAGCAGACGTTGGTTTTAGATATGCTTTTTAGGTATCCAAGATTTATCACAGGTTTCGTTGTAGCCACAGGCTTGATGTTCACGCTCAACGGAATCGCCTTGGCTCAAGTATTGAAGGGGCATCTTCAACGTCAGGACCAACCGGCGCGCATAAAGCGCCCGGTGACTCCGACACTGACAGGCATATTCTCAACCGACGTTGTGCGAGGCGAACACAACATTAGCTCTAATGCCATAAAGACGGGCATCCAAGAGAACGATTTTGCAATCGGCTTTCACAAAATGAGTCCGCAGAAGGATGATACTGCATATGGTGTAACTGCTCCCAAGCAAGCCGCTGTAAAAGAAAACGCGCTTATTGGTGAAGCGGAAAGCGCCGATCTCGTTATTGCCTGGGAAGAATGGCACCGGCGCGTCTGCGCAGCGATCTTTGCCAGGTGGCGTCAATTTGGCGTTTTGCCTGGTGTTGCCACCACGACACTAAATTTCACTCGCGACCGTCACATTCAAGTGACCGTTCACGAAGTTGAGATAGATCCGTCAATATACGACATCGTGCCAGAGTCTTCTCGCATGAGTGCCGCGGAGTTGCAACAGGCTTTCATCAAGACTGTTAACTCTACTATTGAGCCTCTTGATGGTGACCTTGTGCTCGAATTTCCAGAGCGTAGCCGTCGCAAAACTGTCCAATTCAATCCGGCTTTTCGCGGCACCAGTGGTCCTGCCGGCTACAACTGGAAAAAGAACGATTATGAGCGCGTACCTGCGCAATAGGTCCGCTGATCTTGATGCTGAAAAGGGCGATGCGCATACGCATCGCCCTTTTCCATCGCTCATCCTTGTCCTTAATAGAACCGCATGAGCCTCGGGTCATTCTCAATTGCATAGGAGCGTACAGCAACGATTCGCCCAGGTTGCACTGACGTTTGTATGGTGGCAGCCAATCCACGGACTCTTTGATCCATCAAGCTGCCTGAATTTGGCGCATAAATTGGTTTGAAGTGCGCGAAATCTCGGTTCATAAGGATCATATTGTTGTGCAGTTGCTTATCATCCTTAGCGATAAAACGCACCAACCTACCGACTTCCTGGTCCGCGATCGGATGGCGGTCTGTTCTTAGGTTACCGCGAACTGAGCGCAGCATCCGTTCTTTGCTACGTGTTTCTAAAGGCTTCCAGTCCTGGAAATCTCTGTTCTTAAATTGAATTTCGTCGGCCATTAGGCGATGGTCGCCTATAAATCGTGCGTAGCGACCTGTTTCATTAACACCTTGCGGAATCCTTCTGATGCCCTGGTCTACCAACACTGTGCCCTCTAAAGGGATAACAGCAGTTGGGACAGTCACTTGAGCACCAGGGCCCGAGATGACAACCTGGGCCTGCGCTGTGGTAGCGGTAGCAGCCACCAACAGGGCGGAGGCAGCGACAAGCAAGCTCAACCGTTTCATTTCCCACCCTCCAATATTCGATCTTCTGGTAGCCCGACGGTTGAGTGCAACGAATGGTTCCTCATCAATAATTTGTGGGTGAAAAAGCACATGTCTCTTGCTGGGTACAAATAGGTCAGGAACAGATGGACGTTTTGGACATGGCGAAAATTTTTCTGCTTGAAGATGACCCGGAGATATCCGACAACGTCAAAGATTGGCTCGAAGATAGCGAGAAACATATTGTGGAAGTCTCCGGCGATGGACGCGAAGGGCTTGAGCATTTGCGCTTCTACAACTACGACCTGATCATTCTCGACTGGGATCTGCCGCAAGTTAATGGATTGCAAATCTGTAGCGAATTCCGCAATCGTGGCGGAAACACGCCGATCTTGTTTCTTACCGGCAAACGCGAGGTCATGAATAAAGAAGCCGGGTTTGACGCCGGCGCAGATGATTATCTGACTAAGCCGTTTAACGTGCGTGAGCTAGCTGCCCGCGTGCGCGCACTTTTGAGGCGTCCACCATCTGTCATGAAAGGTGGGATATTGCAGTGCCGTCATGTCTCGGTGGACCCTTCATCTGCCACGGTGACTTGCGATGGTGCGTTAGTTAAATTGAATGCCAAGGAATACTCATTGATAGAGTTTTTTATGCGTCATCCAGGGCAGCTCTTTAGCGCAGAGGCGTTGCTGGATCGAGTGTGGAAATCGGATTCCGATTCGACGACAGAAGCCATTACAACCACTGTCAAACGATTGAGGAGAAAGGTCGATATCGAAGGACGCAACTCCCTGATTACGACTGTCCATGGCCTCGGTTACAGGCTGGAAGACAAGGACTGAACCAACGGAGCACGCCTTTTTTACGCGGGCATCATACCCGCTTCTCATTGCAGCCTAAAAGTTATCGGGACGCCTGCGCTTGTACGGGCCTGCTTTTCGGACTTATGTAAATGCTGGCGCTGTCATACCCCAGGACATTGGCTCTGCCACAGTTTCTGTCATAACGCTGGCAAATTGCTCGCTGCTGCTCTGCCATTTCGCTTTGACTACGCCGGACTTGTAGATGTCTTGGTGCGTGGTGAAAGCAACCTTGCCTGCCACTGATGTTGATACCAACGCTGCTTGTAGGTGACGTTGATGATTCTCATCTCTTGAGATAATCCAAGCGGCATCACAGTTTCCAGCCTGAATTGTTTGCTCGACTATCGAGACAATGTGCTCGGCGGCAATTGTCGGGTGATTGATGATACTGACCTTTTGCATCACGCCATTACGCTTGAAGGTAACGAGCGCATCTGCGATATGGTCGTCAATTTTCGACTTCTTACCTGTCTTCCAGTTGCAATCGCCTATCAGACCCTCTTTCTGGTCGACCAGGAATAGCATGCGTAAATTGGCGACTTCGAGAAGATGCCGTTGCGTATTGCAGTCGGACAGATCAAATTCACTGTCGCCGGCATTTTGTATCTGACGAGTCATTGGCGATAACATATAGACGAGCGGTTTTGTCGGCGTTGTCCACCAGGGAAGTTTGCCACCATGCCGTTCGCAAAGCAGATAGTCAAGGTAGAAGAGCTTCCGCAGACGATCGCGGATCAACACAGGTTTATCGTCCAAGGATATGAACCAAGCGATGTGTTTTTCTAGCAAGACCTGATGCTCCTCAATAAAGCGGAAGATCATTGCATCACGGTCACTGAGCTGAATTGCCATGGGAGCCTCTCGGAGGTGGGCGCGGTGGGAATTATTGGGTCGGTCTCTTACCGACGTATTGCATGAGCGCATCGTCGCGTAGTCTAACCCCAAGCTGATCTCGCAGTTTCTTGTCCATCACCTCTAGCTCTTTTTTCATGGAGGTCTGGGCTTCGGAACGCTGGTGCATTTCGTCGAGTTGCGCTTGTAACTCTTCTTGCGTGCTTGCCGGCGTTCTTGGGCGGATCCAATCTTCCATCAATTCAGCAGAGTCGTTATACCAGTCTGCTGTTAGCTTTCTGTATGCCGGCAGGGCTTGACCGGCCGTGCCAGGAGGGATAGGCATGGTTCTTAGAATCCGCGCTAGATCTCGGTATTTGCGCGCTACATTCGCTGTGGTGTTCGTCCAGACGATGACTCTTTTAGCATCTTTATTGAACGGCTGACTCAGCAAAGCCTTTTCTGTTGGGTCCGGTTGATGTTGGAACACGGCGATATCAATGCCATCGAACCAGCGAGCAATCGGACTGTTGTTGCCCAGAGCTGCGTTGCCACTTATGGGCATCGGCATTGAGCTTGGCGTCGTGTTGGTGTTGAACACGTCGTTTTTGTTGTCGGCATACGCAGCGGTGCCTGCAACAGAACTGATGATCGTCATCAAACTGATTGCGAGTTTTCCGGCTGTGAACTTACGACTCATTATCTAAATTTACCTTTGTGATCCTTGTGAGGTGACT
>JADYXS010000561.1 GCA_021772155.1 Candidatus Obscuribacter sp. | reverse complement strand
GATGGTAGGTTCTTTGCTGTTCATTTTTACTCCTTAGATTTTGTCATGGGGAGCAGCTTGCGTCCAGATTCACTGTCTACTTTTTGGGGGGAACACCACGGAGTTTTTTGGGGGGAAACAACTAAAGAAGATAGTAAAGATGCTCTAAAAAAACAAAGAGTACGAGAACGGTCGGCGCTTCGGCGCCGACCGTTTCGTAATTCTTTGTTGTGGTTAGGGCGCCATTTAGGCGGCCAGTTGCGCACGAGTCTCGCTCACCGCGCCGAAGGGCAGCGCGATGTTGATCACGTGGGAGCCGGACGGGCCGTGCTTTTCCTTCTGGGTGCGGAAGACGCCGGTGAAGAGGCGCTCGCCCGGGTTCAGGTAGGGTAGCTCGCCGACCGGCACGAACTGCGTGTCACCGGGTTCGACCTCGCGCAGCACGCACTGCATGATCGACGCCGTGTCGACCAGCTTGCCGTTGTTGAGGGCGCGTTCCGGAATCGTCGCTTCCACCATCGGGCCGCTGGGCTGGCAGATGGTGCGCTCGTGTGAGCCGGACGGGCCGTGGTTTTCCTTGTGCGACGAGAACTGTCCGACGAACACGCGCTCGCCGACCTCGAAGAACGGGACCTCGTTGATGGGCACGAACTGGTTGTCGTTGGGGCTGATGGTACGAATGACGCAGACTTGGATGTTGCTGTTTTTGTGGGACATGTCGAAGGTTCCTTTCATCTAACTTGAGGTCAAGCCTCGGTTTGCGGGTTGCGTTGTGCTTCCCGCGTTGGTTTTTGGGCGCGCTTGAAGCAACGCCTCGAGTAAGACTGCAAACAGCATCTAAGCCGCTTGCGGTTCCGCCGCAGTTCCTGCCTTATCCGTCTCTTCGGCCGTGGAGCCAGCGACGCCCTCACACATACATGTGAGAGCAATCGTTTGCTCCATTTCGGCGCGCGCGGCATCGTTAGTCACGATGTCGGACATCCGGAGGATGGTAAGTCCTTCGTACAGTCCAGCGCGGCCAGGCATGCCGATTGCCATGCGCATGCGGTGCCATGATTCCCGCATGTTCAGCGTGTGGGCCAGGGCGTTCTCGCCCTTCACGATCACGCCTTGCCGCCGACACTCAGTGCCCACCCAGCGCACGAGCTGGAAGGCAAGAGAGTCACCGCCACCACCATCCGGCATTTCAAGGCAGGTGAAATGCAGGACCACCCGTGCGTTTGACGTCACGGCTTGAAGCTCCGAGAAGAGCTTGATGATGTGACGATAGCCGCGGCCGGCTTCATCGTCATTCCAGTCACCAGCACTGGTGCGGATCAGACCGCAGGTGAGTTCCGCAAGCCGGTCGCCCGACTCCGTTTTGTCACCCTTCCAGTTGCCGGTCCGCCAGTGGACGCCCGGGACCTTCGCACCGATGTCCGCACCTTTCAACGCGGAGTCGTCGGCAGCGAACACCTCAAGTGCCGCGGTCAAGACCTTTCTCCCGTGAGCAAGAAGGCTCTCCTGGTACCAGTCGAAAAGGTCTCGACCGTACTGGCTGATCAGGTGGAGCTTGGCAGCGAAGAATGCAGTCACGTCAACCGGGGGCTCGATCTTGTCGAGGGAGCCCCAGGCTTTGCGAACGCCGTCTTCGTTGGTGTACTTGCCCAGGACAAAGCGGGTGAACGACTCACGCGCAAGGCGGGAGTAGCACTGGAGCGCGCCGCGGAACGGGTACCCGGTGTCGTCGTCGTGCCCGTTGTACGACGGGTAACGCAGCTCACCGGCTGGCCCAAGGCTGATGTTGATCTCAGCGATGTGCTTGGCCTTCGTGCCGTACTGCTTCTGGAAAGCGTTGAAGACCGCGCGGTAGTCATCGAGCACAAGGTAAGTGGCCCACGCCGAGACGAACTCGTTGCTGGCGTTGCCCTGCTCGCTGACGTACTGAACGTCGTGAACCTGTCCATCTGTCAGCTTGCCGGCAAGCTTCGGCCAGATGTGAGCGGGAACGTCGACCGTGACATCGTCACCGACGTTACCACCACACCGGTGCAGCGAGATGATCGGAATCCACTTGAGACCTGCTTCGATGATGGCATTCGAGAGCTTGTCGTAGTAGTTCCAGTCGTACTTGCCTGCTTGTTTCTCCACGAGGCCCCACCAAACGTCGGTGGACACTCCGTAAACGCCCATCGCCTTGACCTTGGCGAGATGCGCTTTGAACTGCTTCCATGCGTCAAGTGACTCTTTGCCGTGGGGATCCGCCGGATCGCCAACGACGAGAGGAGCCATGACATTGATTTTCGAAGTCGTCATAGTTTTGTCTCCCTTCATTGCAGTCCGGCGGCCAAGCACCACGCACAAACGAATTTGTGTGTGTGAAACTTGGCAATTGACCGCAGCGAACATTTGGGATGTCCGTGATGCGCCGGGGGTACTGGTTTGTTCGAGGTTACGCTAGGTTAGAACCACTGGAATAGTGGAGGGGTTGGTAGGGAAGAGGGTGCGCTGGCTTGTTGTTGTGTGGGATGCTCTGGTTTTTGTTTAGTGTGAAAAGGGATCTTGAACTTACGGGTGGCGGCAGCTCTGAATCAAGACGGAAATGCCTAAAATAGAAGGATCTCTTGGAAACTTGGATAGTTCACGATCGCGTAACCTCGCGATAGCATTGTTTTAGAGTCGTGGCAGGAGCGGCGTGAATCGTGCCGCCCGTTGTATTGTCAGATCACGAAGGTCCGATTCAGTAACAACTCGCGTGAGCTCAAGAACCAGAAGCAAGAGCAACTGTTGTGCATTGTCAACAGGAGTTGTTGTCAAACCTTTGCCTCTTACGTTCATCGCCGCTCAACAAGCTCGAATGGCCGTTGGCAACTTCTGACGGTTGTTTGACATTGTCAGGTTTAGTCACACTAGCCCAACGAGGCAGCCCATGCTGTTTAGTGGTGACGAATCACGGGCAAAATCTGCAAATGCGAGGTTACGCGTGGATTCGGTGCTTCAACACCTGGCTGACAGGTTCGAAATCAAAGGCGCATTAGGCTCTGGTGCCTATGCCACCGTCTACCGCGCTTTCGACAAAAGGCTTGAGCGCGAAGTTGCGGTAAAGATCCTGCACATGGAAAGTGCGATGGATCCGGACGCACAACTTCGCTTTGAGCGTGAAGCAAAAACCCTGTGCTCTCTGAACCACCCCAATATCGTGCGCATTCTTTCCTTTGGTCTTGTCTCCAATCATGTCCCCTACATGGTTAGCGAGTTCTTGGATGGAAATAACCTGAAAGAGTTGTTGTTTGCAAACGGGGCTCTATCAGCACAAGAGACCAAAAGACTGGCGTTGGAAGCGTGCAAGGGGCTCCAGTTCATGCACGAACACTCGATTCTTCATCGCGATTTGAAACCTGACAATGTCTTTGTTTGCAAAAACGGTGATCTGAAGCTTATCGATCTCGGTTTATGTGGGTTCATGGGTGGATACGAAGCGGGTGCAATGAGCCTTACGTCTACCGGCATTGTCGTTGGCACTGTTGGCCACATGAGTCCTGAGCAAATCCGCGGCGAAAAGCTTGATGGGCGCAGCGATCTGTACTCTCTGGGTTGCGTTATTTACGAATGCCTGATCAACGCTCAGCCTTTTTCTGCTGAAGATCAAAATGCAACTATGGTGAAACAGATGTCGGTCGAGCCGGACTGGAAGGTTCTCTCGGCGCGGGCGCCTGCAGGCAGTGAACACTTGATGGAAGTTGTGAAAACGTCCCTACGTAGGGAGCGTCAGCAGCGATTTCAAACAGCCAATGATTTCAGCGACGCCCTCAAATCAACGAACTACCGTTCGCGAACCGCGTGGAGCATGCCCTCTGTCAGCAAGAAAACAAAGCTAGTTGCCTCCGCGGTAATGGTCGTTGCCTTAGGGCTGGTTTTATCAGTGGATACGTATCTAGTTCTGCGACCTAAATTGGCTCCCGAGAAAAGTCATATTGACGCGAAATTGGCCAGGCAACTTTCGGAGGATCTAGACGATGCGATCGACCAGAAACGAGTTGACGATGCTGTCTTGTTGTGCGAAAAATTGACTGTCTGCTCCGATGATCACCAGCGCAACACCAGAGATTTTCTAAAGACTGCGTACCTCTGCGTGCTAGACCGTCGCTACCTTGCGGCACACACATTGCTCAGGAAAAGCTCTGATCCTGCCTCTTGTAGTGAGCTGAGTGAACTTTTGATGGGATGCATTGTCGACATTCTCCAGACCGACCCGAAAAAGGCCAAGGGGCTGATCGACGATGATATTGTTTGGTTAGAGCAAAGTGAGCTATGCCCATCTCGCCTCTATTTCTGGCGCGTTACGGCAGTCAACGTGGCCCTGCAATCTTCAATGTCAAATGCAACCAAGGAGTCTCTGCGTAAAGCCACTAGGTTCGCAGTTGCAAGTGACGACCTGGCAAAACTGCAAGAAATCTGCAAACGGCAATTGGAGGTGGCGCAGAAAACGAACACTGCTGACGACGCAGAATATTTCATGGTATCGATTTCGCCGAACCAGCGTAAGAAAATGTTGCCTGATCTCCTTGCGCTGCAGGTCCAATGTGATCTTGTGCGCAAACACAACCGAGCCGCGATTACCAGATGAGCGCACTGGATTCACAGCTGACAGAGCGGTTTGATGTCATCGAGGTGCTTGGTGTAGGCGCATTCGCCACGGTCCATAGAGCTTTTGACAAGAGACTTGGTCGCGAGGTAGCGCTCAAGGTGCTGCACGCTGATGGATCGTTTGATGCCGACGCCCAGCTGCGCTTCGAGCGTGAGGCGAAGACTCTATGCGCGATTGCGCATCCAAACATCGTTCAGGTACTTTCTTTTGGCGTACGCGTTGGAGCCTCTCCCTACATGGTTAGCGAGTTGCTCACTGGACAGAGCCTGCGGCAGGTATTGCTAAGCAA
This sequence comes from Candidatus Obscuribacter sp., assembly GCA_021772155.1. GTDB lineage: Bacteria > Cyanobacteriota > Vampirovibrionia > Obscuribacterales > Obscuribacteraceae > JADYXS01. The sequence continues at coordinate 4,988 of JADYXS010000561.1, read as the reverse complement.
TGCATCAATGCCGTTGGAGGAAGTTCGCCGGATTGCCGTGCAAGCGTGTCAGGGACTGGAGTTTATGCATGAGAACTCAATTGTTCATCGCGATCTCAAACCGGAAAATCTGTTTATTTGCGACAACGGAAACGTCAAGTTAATAGACCTGGGATTATGCGGATTCGCGCCAGGTAGCTCATCCGGACAGATGAGTTTGACCCGCACCGGGATGGTGGTGGGTACCTTGAGCTATATGAGTCCAGAACAAGTGCGTGGCGAGAAGCTCGATGGGCGCAGCGATCTGTACTCCTTGGGCTGTATAATTTACGAGTGCCTTGCCGGTCAACCGCCTTTCAGCGGAGACGACGTTGTTGCTCTGATGATGCAACACAACTCGGTCGAACCCGATTGGCAATTTCTTACTACTGGTGCTCCTGCGCAGAGTGAGGACTTGATTCATGTAGTCAAAACGGCTCTGTGTAAGGATCGAAACCGACGATTCCAATCTGCGTGCGAGTTGCTCAATGCAATTTCGTCCGCTGGTTATCGGTCGAGATGGAGATTGTCCGGTGTTCCCCGAAAAGTCTCGATCCTTGTAGCGACCGCTCTGGCTGTGTTGATGATTGTCGTGATGATTTTCAGTTCCCTGGTTTTGCAGCCAGAACACGAAGTAACAGAGCGTGTCGAGCTTCCGCAGATATCGAAAGAACTGCAGGCCGCCCGTTGGAATACCGTCGTACGCAAAGCACTCATCGAAAACAGAGTTAGTGAAGCGGTTCTTGCTTGTCGACAATTGCCGCTCGAAGAAACACGGCAACTGGCCTACGCCGATACTTTCATATTCACGGCAGGGGAGTGTTTGGAGCGCAAGCGTTTTCAAGAAGCTCATGAACTGCTAAGCAAGCTGGAGCAGCGCCGAAAGCATTCGCAGGCCCGTGAAGTGATGCGATTAGCAATCGTCGGTATTGAGCTAAGCAACCGGGAACTTGCGCTGCAATTGGCTGATTCAGACATTCGCCAATTTGCCGGTTTGAAGTTACCGATATCAGAAATTCTGCCCTTTGAATTTTTGTACGCTGAGATGAGATTGCGAAGTGGCAAATGTGATGAAGCGTTACTCCAACGCCTCAGTTCTATCGCGGATCGTTTGTATAGAGGCGGCTCTGATGCCGAATGGAAGCGACTAAATGAGCTCTACTTTCAGGCGGTCAAAATGACTAATTCGACCGTTCGGGCTGAAGATTATCTGCGCTCAGTGCCACATGTGCAGCGTTCATCAAAAAGTACTCGCTCGAGTTTCTATTTAATTCAGGCGCAATGCGCTCTTGCTAAACACAAAATTCCACTCGCCACAGCGTTGTTCCATCAAGCTCTGTCGACGGAATCGGACGTGGCTCGCCAGGCGGCCATCAACGAATATTTGAGAGCTGCTAAAGCACTTCAGTTTTCGCAGCAGTTCGTCGCTATTCGCTCCGCATTTGGTGAAAACGATCGATGTCGTTCGTTGATCAATGACTTGAAAGAGACCGTTGGTAGCGAAGATTTTGCCAGAGATCCTTTGTTTGGCGAGTTTTTAATCACATATCTGCGTCTGGCACCGTTGAAAGATCCGCGCGTGGAGCTGGAAGTGCGCAAACTAGCAGATGAAGCCTTGCGCTCCAAGGGCATGGTTGCTTGGCGACCTGCCATCTACAGGTCGCTTGCCGTGCGGCAGGCAGACCAGCGACTCTATGAGGAGTGCATAAAAACCTGCGAAGCGTCCCTAGCAGTTTGCAAAGCGACAGATCCTGCGAAAAGTGGCATTTGTGCCTTAATGGGCGCTGCAGCTTTGCATTTGAAAAAATACGATAGGAGCGAAGCGGCTTTCAGAAGAGGTATCGCCGCCCTGTCATTCGCAACGCCGAGGCAGAAGGCTGTGTATGGCGCTTCCCTGCACATCGGATTGGTTGATACCTTTATTGCCACCGGTCGGCCGGAGGAAGCTGGCAAAATCCTATCTGTTGAACTTGGGGCCGACCCGTCCGCCAGTTACAGGCAGGAGCTGATTCGGCGAGTAAATTCACTCAAGGCCGATCAAAAGCTGGCCAAGTAGTTATGGAAAGCGCGAGTGTCCGAAATTTTAATCAGTGCTTCTACGAATTGATATAGTTGAATTGGCGCATAAAGAAAAGGCGGCGCGCCGTTCGCACCGCCTTCTCTGTAGCACCATTTATCGCTTCTTAGGCGCTTTCGCCTTAGGGGCGTCGTTGTCCTTCGGCTCCGGCAGCGCCTGCGGCTGCGTCGTCATGAAGGCGTGCATACGCTGCCAGTTCGAAAGAAACTTGCCGGCTCGATAGCTGTCGTGGTGGAAGTTGAGTACGTTCGCCTGGGAGTTGGCAGACTTGGTGTAGTTCCAACTTCCATCTTGCACGGCAATTCCGTCCACGATGGTGTACTTGTTGTGCATGATTTCGTGGCTCTTTTCGGAAGTGCCAATCACAACTTCACAGCCAGCGGCTCGCAGGGCATCGATCGCTTTACGTTCGGATGCCAGGCTCCAGCCTGCGGTTTGTGACCTGTCCAGCAGCACGTAGACTTTGACGCCGCGTGCGCGCAGTTCAACGAGTTTTGCGACGATTCGTTGATCCGTAAACGCGTATCCGGCAATGTGAACGCTTTTACGTGCGGTGTCGAGGAACTTGAGGTAACTGGCCAGCCCGTCTTCGTAAGGAGTGAAGACAGTTTGCAGTACAGCAGTTTTAGCGTAGTGGTAACCGACCGCGGCTCCGCCGCCGAAAGTTCCCAACAGTGCGATGAGGCAGACCAGAATTTTGGTCTTCAGTTTCATGTGCGGTCCTTTCTTCACCGGCTTCTGAGCCAGTTTTAGAAATCAAAAGTTAGTTGAGTGCGTCTATTTCGGGGATTTGCGGGGATTGCACCTAATGGGTATTTTGACGTGAATGAGGACTTGATGTTGGCAGAAATCAAGTGGCGGAAGAAAGCTAGATTGCCAGACTGTTACGAGGAAAGTGGTCAAAATTCAGCAGTCCAAAGTTAGCGATTTTTCACTCTTGATCTACGCTAGCGCAAGGGGCTGGTGTGAGCTGTGCCAAAGTCCTAGTTTCAGTGCTAACGGCAATCGGCGGGGCAAAGCCCTAGCCCTTGGGTCCTTGGGTTGAGTGGTTTATTTAACTATATGAAGGAGTAGATGTCGGGAAAAAAGCAAATCGGCGGACTGAGCCACCGATTTGCCGATCCCTACGGATCAACCGTCGCCACCCAAAGGCCATAGCCGGCAAGAGCGCACATGCGCTCTTGTCGGACTGATGTGCCCCTACGCTTTACGCGTAGAACGTGGCGCCCGATGCAGCCATCCGACGCAGGTAGTCCGTCGGCTTGTAGTTGTCACCGGCAACTTGCGACAGGTAGTCCAGCTTCTGCACGATTGCGCGCAGTCCCTGGCTGTCGGCGTACCGAAGCACGCCACCGCGGAAGAACGGGAAGCCCGTACCATAGGCCATCGCCAGATCGAGTTGGGCCGGGTCGCTGACCACGCCTTCCTCGATGCAGCGAGCAGCTTCGTTCACCATCGCCAGCACCAGCCGGTCTTGGATCTCCGAGCGCGACTTCGGTGTGGCTTGTGCAGTGATCGCTCCGCGAATTTCTGGGCTGAAGCCGAGTCGCTTGCCAGCCTTGTCGTAGTCGTACAGGCCCTTGCCACCCTTCTTCCCGAGCAACTTGCTCTTCTCGATGAAGTCCAGGATCGCCGGAGCCTTCAGTCGGTCCCCGAGCGCATCGTGCAGCACATGGATCACCTTGGAAGAGATGTCCAGCCCGATTTCATCGAGCAATGCCAACGGTCCCGAGGGCATTCCGAAGCGCTTCATGGCGTCTTCGATGTCCTGCAGCGGAACGCCTTGCTCCATGAGCAGGATCGATTCGAACAGGTACGGAGCAAGGATGCGATTGACGATGAAGCCGGGTGAGTCCGCGCTGGTGATCGCCATCTTGTTCAGCTTTGCGCCGAGAGCTTTGAGCGTGGCGATGGTGTCATTGGAGGTCTGAGCACCTGCCACCACTTCCACCAGCTTCATCTTGTGCACCGGGTTGAAGAAGTGCAACCCACCGACGTTGCCCGGAGTGCGAGCCTTCTCCGCCATCGTCGTTACCGACAGTGAGGAGGTGTTGGTGGCGAAGATGAACGGCTTTGCAATCACGCGCTCCAGCTCGGCCAGCGCGGCCTGCTTGACTCCCATATCTTCGAAGATCGCCTCGATGACAACGTCGCAGTTCGCCAGAGCTTCGTACTTCAGCGAAGTGGTCAGGTTGGCCATGAACGCGTCCGCTTCGGCCCGCGTCATTTTGCGCTTCTCGACCAGGGTGTCGAACATCCCAGCAATGGTCTTGCGCCCACGCTCAAGGCCGGCTTCGACCTTGTCGAAAAGCACGACCTTGAAGCCTGAGTACAGCGCGGCTTGAGCGATGCCGGCGCCCATGACGCCTGCGCCGAGGACACCGACTGTGCGCACGTCGATGTGCGGCTGCGCATTCGACGGAGCCTTCTTGGAGTCCTGCGTGGCCAGCTGAATGCCGACCAGGTTTTGAGACTCCACGGTCGTCGCCAACTTGGCGAAGGCATGGGATTCCATCTCAAAGACAGCCTTTGCCGGCTGAGTGAGAGCGGCCATGACCACCTTGAGGGCAGCAGGCGGAGCCGGGTAATTACCCTTCAACTCCGCGCGCAGCTTGCTTGAGGTCATCCGGTTGAGGAAGTAGCGACCGACGAAGTTGCCTTCCAGGGCGAACTTCATCACGCCTTGCCACAGCGAGCGCGAAGCGCGCTTGGGCTTGGCGCCGAGCGCAATTTCGACAGCGCGGGCCAGCAGATTCTCTACCGGCACGACCTCATCGACCATTCCTTTGCGCCACGCCTCGCGCGAGTTCCACTTGTTCATGGGCTGCAGAATCAGCTCGAGCGCCGCCGGGGCGCCGACCAGGCGCGGCGGATCGCGGGTGTCGCCCCAGCT
>JADYXS010000076.1 GCA_021772155.1 Candidatus Obscuribacter sp. | reverse complement strand
GCCGCCGGCGGCAGCGCGACTGATGAAGAGGAAGAGCAACACCATCAGCACTATCGGGCTGAGGAGTATCGACAGAGCGATGCTCCAGAAGCCAGCTTGCGCTTCTTTGGCGGTGACCGGTACTTTGTTCTTACCGGCCGCTTCAAGTACCAATTGTTCGCCAGCCTTGCTTGGAAGCACGACTTTAGCGACCGGTTGGTCCTTGCGTTCAACCGTCAGCTCATTCGAGCCGTTGATGACGGTGATACCAGTGATGGTGCTGGGTTGTTCGTCCAGTACTTTCACCAGTTCTGAGTAGGTCATGTCGACCGGTGCTGGTTGTTGCTGAGCGGAAAAGATTCCGAGCACAACGTACAGCGCAGCGGCGACTAGACCCCATTTTAGGAATGTTGGGATTTTCATATAGACCCTGTCAATCAATCGAAGCCAAAAGTTTTTCAATTCGCAAACCGACGGCAAAGACTGTCCGGTGATGGCACTTCGCGCCCATCGCCCAAGTCCCGCCTCAGTTCGCTTACGCGCCTCTAGGCACGGCGCGCGGCTAGAGAGCCGCCCGCCGTCCCAGCGCGCACCAAGTTGTTAGTGCCCATGGCGGTTAGCCAGCGCATGCTCGCGCAACACTTTCGCCTTCGCTTCGTAGAGAAAGGCTAGTGTTTCGTTCAGGTATCCAGCGTTTTCGGATTGAACCGGAACGACCTTAAGCGCCTGATCGAGCAGACACTCTGCATCGTCCAGCCGGCCAACGCCCACATAGGTGTGAGCTAGATGGTTCCACGTTGCAGTTCGGCGCTCGCCGTCAGCATCGGGACGCAGTTCGAGGATGCACAAAGCCTCCTCATAGAGCGTGATGGCGGCAATATTGCCACCGCCTGATCGCGTGTTCATTGCAGCGAAATTGTGCAACGCGTAAGCGAAGTCGTCGTTGTGCGGTCCGCGACGCCAGATGGCAATTGCTTTGCCGAAGGCATCAATGGCCGACTGGAAACGGGCCTCGTGCCCACGCAAACGCTTGTTAGCGATGCTGAAGTACACGAACGATAGGTGCCGCCAAGCTTCAGCTGTTTCCAGACTGTCGCCGGGACTGGCTTCGATGTAGCTGATGAACAAACCAATCGCTTTGACGTTTTGACCGTCACGCGCATGTTCAAGTGCAGCAGCCAACAAGGCTGCTCTGTCCGTTTGCTGTTCGACCATTTCGAGTTTCTCCGAACGCCCGTCAGTAAATGCTGACGACAGGCGTTAGTTTCGCTAGAGGACGAATGTTGTCGCCCCGTTTGGATGTTGTCTCGACGGCAAGAATGCCAATTGAAGACAACGCCTGATTGGAAGCAAAGACCTTCGCAAGCAGAACCACACCGAGCTTGAGTCATGCTCTCTCAATGCCGGTTGTAATACCTTCTTCCAGATTCACCACAGGGGAAAACCACCAACGCACAAACAGCCAACACACATTGCATCGCCTAAGCGACTTAATCGGCATAATCGGGGACGGGAGCCGTTGTGTGTGTGAGGACCGTTGGAGTGATTGGGGTGTGAAAGAAAGTACGTTCTAATGTTTAAGAATTGGTATGCCTCAGTGCAAGCACCCAGTATTTGATCAACTAGTGATCAAGTGATTGTCAGAATCACTTCAGATCTTTCAGAAGATCTCAAAGAATCGTGCAGTGATCCTCCGCCAACGTAGTTGCAAAGGGAATTTCACTAATTTTTCGCTGCCTCAAACTGAACAAACGCACATCTTAGAACCTGCTTGGCATCAAGCTTTTGAAGGAAATGACAGCTAGCGGAGTTAGCAAACAAGCCGCCTCGGTTTGCTATGCTTTAACGACTATGTTGCAAGAACTCTTTGGTACCATCAAGCCCGTTATAGGCGTAGTCCACTTACTACCACTTCCCGGATCGCACCGCTATGGCGGCGATATGGAAGCAGTATTCGAGCGCGCCGAACAAGAGGCGGCAGCCCTAGCCTCCGGCGGAGTACATGGCATCATCGTGGAGAACTTCTTCGACGCCCCATTTACAAAGGGCCGAGTCGATACAGCCACTGCCTGCGCTCTGGCATTGGTGGCAAAGCGGATAACCGCCATTGCAAATCTGCCATTAGGCATCAACGCCCTACGCAACGACGGACATTCGGCCATGGCAGTGGCCGCGGCAGCCGATGCACAATTTATTCGCGTCAACGTATACACCGGTGCGATGCTCACTGATCAAGGGATTATTGAAGGGGAAGCGCACGAACTGCTGAAATACCGACGCTTACTCGGAGCAGATAGGCGCATTCGCATCCTGGCTGACGTGATGGTCAAGCACGCTTCGCCATTGACGCCATTTGCAGACATTCGGCAAGTTGCCAAAGACACAGTTCATCGCGGTCTGGCTGATGGAGTAATCGTCAGCGGCACAGGCACCGGCTCAGCCCCGGACTTGAACGATTTGAACGCCGTTAGAGAAGCACTACCAAATACGCCGCTTTTTATCGGAAGTGGTGCCGACAAAGATAACCTGGGCAAACTTCTTGCCACCGCAGATGGTGTGATCGTCGCCAGCTCACTTAAGCGTCAGGGAATTCTAGAAAACCCTGTTGATGTCGATCGCGTCCGTAGCTTCGTGAATCTGGTGAAAGCGGTTCCGGCTAGGTAGCCTGGAAGCGCTGTCCTTCCAGCCTGGGAG
>JADYXS010000560.1 GCA_021772155.1 Candidatus Obscuribacter sp. | reverse complement strand
GATTTTGTTCGCGGAGCTGCTCTTGCCGAATTTGCTCTTGCCGAATTTGCTCTTGCCGAATTTGCTCTTGCCGAATCTGTTCGCGCGGATCTAGGCGATTGTGGTTTCGGTTTTGATCTTGTCGCAGCTGTTCCAAGCGTTGTTGTTCTTGTCTTTGCTGCTCCTGGCGCAGTTGCTGTTGACGCAACTGTTCCCGAGGATCAAGACGAAACTGGTTTCGGTTTTGTTCTAGGCGAAGCTGTTGCTGGCGCTGTTGCTCCTGCAACTGCTGTTGCCTGATCTGTTCCTGGTAGCGCAGCTGATTGTAGTTCTGATTGTTTCCGCCCTGATTACGGTTGATGACGTTCAACAGTTGCAATAACGGTGACCCACTTTGGTTACCGCCGGGGTAACAGCCGCCGTTTTGGAAGGGGTTAGGTCGGTTCTGACCACCGCCAATCAAATTCAGCACCTGATTCAACGGGTTGTTGGAACCGCCTTGGTTGTACGGATCGAACCGATTTTGGTTGTACGGATCGAACCGGTTTTGGTTATACGGATCGAATCGGTTCTGGTTGTACGGGTCGAATCGGTTTTGGTTATATGGATCGAATCGGTTCTGGTTGTACGGGTCGAATCGGTTTTGGTTATATGGATCGAATCGGTTCTGACCACCACCGCCAATCAGATTCAGCAGCACGCTCTTAAGATCGCCTTGCTGACATGAACCCGGATTGATTCTCCCTAGATTTAAGTGCGGCTCGAATTGCCGTCCGGTTTGGTTACAGCCGCCTTGATCAAATCGTGGGTCCGGCCGTTGCTGATAGCGTGGATCAAATCGTGGGTCCAGCCGTTGCTGGTAGCGTGGATCAAATCGCGGATCCACTCCTTGCTGGTAGCGTGGATCAAATCGCGGATCCAGTCCTTGCTGATTGCGTGGATCAAATCGCGGATCCAGTCCTTGCTGGTAGCGTGGATCAAATCGCGGATCCAGTCCTTGCTGATTGCGTGGATCAAAGCGCGGGTCTATGCGCCCCTGATTGCAGCCGGGCTCATGTCCGGGAACGTTAGGGCCAGGTTGAACTCGAGTGCCTCGTCCGAAGTCATTGCCAATTGCAATGCGTCCATTTTTATAATAGAGATACCAACCATCTTGCTCTGGACCGACGCCTTGACGAAGCCGTTCGCTAGAGTAGGTAGATCCTTGCCGACGGTTAATTTCAGCGTCGAGTTTGGCAAGTTCAAAATAACCCGGGTCACCAGGATACTTAACCACTCCATCGCAGCCGACCAGCGGTTGAATGACGTTAACTTCAACATCAGCGTTGTCTAAGGCACGGCCGAAGCCCAGGCTCCGAGCAATCGCCAAACGCGGATCCACGTTATTGCGCGGATCCATATCGTAGGCCAGCTGTGCAGCTGTATAAGTGGAATTTCCGGAACGTCCGGTCTCTCGGTTAAAAGTAGATAGATTCTCGGAACCATAAACTACGACGCCTGGCTGCTGATAACGCAGAGCCGCATTTGCATTACAGATTCTGTCTTCTTCAGATTGGCGTCTTTGGAAAGTTGCCTGGTTGCCACCGCAGCCACTATCAATGGGAAATCCATTTTGGTCTACCCGAATTTCGGTGCGCCCCCGACCGTCACGAGGGTTGAGGTCTTCCCGCAAACGCTCGGAAGATCTACAACAATTGCAACCGCCGCCGCAGGCGCAACCACTCCGGACCACGCGATCAGAAGATCGTTCTGCCGTGGCGCCTTGATTCCTTGAACCTTCGTCTCTTGGCTCGCCGTAGTTCCTGTAGTTTTCCACAAGATCCGGCTGCTGACGTGTATTCGCTCTGTCGCCCATTCTCTACCGCAAGTCCCCAAAAACCAATCACAGTTAAACCAACCGTCTAATGATGGCCTTGGCATCGTGCCCAGTCAATGGGAAAACTCCCATCCGGCAGGCGCAGCTTGATTCGAGTAATTCGAATCGACGGCGCCTTAGCGCGTTTTGCCTGACATTAAGATTGCAATTAGTAATCAGCTATGTAGACGGGGTACCTCTTGAAGGAATCCCAGATGTGCTTCCGTACAGTATTTGAAAGGAAATCCCGCACGGATTTATTGACCCCGGCTTCATCACAAAGTGCCAAACTAAATTCACCCTTACGAGCCGAGCCGGAGTCCCGGCAAAGGGGCACATACGCGAGCTTTTAGCCGAGGTGAAAAATTGTGATGAAGCGAGGCACGAAAACCAGCCCGCCGATTATTGCCGCCACAACCGCAGAACAGAGAACTGCCGCTGCGGCGGTGTCTTTGGCATCGCGGGCGATGCGGTGAAACTCATTATTGCTGGCGATGTCCACCAGGCGCTCTAAAGCAGTATTTACCAGTTCGGCGAAAATGACGATGCCCACAGCCAGCGTTAACATCGCCCAGCCCGTAGTATCAACACCGAGCAGGAAAGCCGTGATTGCAACAACCGCTGCCACGACAACATGAATCCGCAGATTGCGCTCGGTTTCAAAAGCGTGCATGAATCCGCGGAACGCATGAAAGAAAGATTCAAGCAGACTGGCGGTGCGCTCAGCTTTCCGCCTCCAGGAACCAGGAATGGCAATGAGCTTGCGCTCTGAGCCAGGGGTCGGAGCGGGCGGCGGGGACGTATCTCTTAGCGGCTGATTAATGACCCAACCCTCGATTTGGCAGGAATGCCCATGGTACGACGATATCACGGCGGGTTGTATCCCACTTGGCATATTGTGATGTGTTGAGCTTACACGTTGAAAGTTTTACAGTCGACCCGGGATAGTTCATCTGGACCTTAGGTCGTTCTAACGTTTGAAGCCCGCCGCATTCAATATCTGCTTCTGCCGTCCAAACATCTCCTTTTCTTCCTTTGGCTCCATGTGGTCGAACCCCAGCACATGAAGCATGCCGTGAACAAAAAGGAAGGCCATCTCTCGTTCGAACGAATGACCGTAGTCAATCGCCTGTTCCTGCGCTTTTTCGACCGATATGACGATTTCCCCTACTTCCCAAGGAAGTTCCACCGATGGTGGAGGATCTATTGAAAGCGGAAATGACAGGACGTCGGTCGGTTTGTCTTTGCCCATCCAGTCCTTGTTAAGAGTTCGGATCTGCCTATCGGACACAAGAACGAGGCTAAACTGTCCGCGCTCAGCCATGTCTTCAAGCATCTGCTGCTCCAGGTGCTCGGGCGTATCTCCTATCAGACAAGCGAAGACCGCAACGCAGAGCTTGTCTGCCATCTGCTCGATTTGCTTCAACTCGACGGATAGCCGTCGCTGCCTATTGGAAACCGTTAACTTTGCTGACACTTGTTGTTCCACAGTTTTTATCATGCTATTCTTGCCGTTGGAATAGCCTGTATTGTCGTAGACGGAACGTAGTCTACGGCACTTTGTTATTTCTGGCGAACTCGTCAGGACCTAAATGCAAGCAGACATCGAGCGAATTACCCAACTTGCTGACACAGTAAGCTCATCTATCGGCCTTTCAGTCGTCGATGTGAGACTGGTACAACAAGGAAAGCGTCGCACGATGGAGGTCACAATCTATCGTCCAGGCGGACGAATCGGTTTGGATGATTGCGAGCAGATGAGTCGCCAATTGGAAGCCGCTCTGGATTTAGAGCCGGATGACGTGTTCGAAAGCAGCTTTGATTTAGAAGTTCAAAGTCCGGGGATCGATCGTAGACTCGCTTCCGAGCGAGAATACAGCTTATTCTCAGGACTTCCTGTGGAAGTAAAAACCAAGCAAAAGGTTGAGGGGCTCGGCTCCGCGTTCACTGGTAAGTTGCTCGGACTGGAAAACGACAGTGTGATGGTCGCGGATCCTCAAAAGCTGAGCGATACTCCCAAGCCAAAACACAAATCCGCCAAAGCGCAAGCACCGCTCGAAAAGGAATCCCTTGGCACCATCGCGGTGCAAATGAGCAATATCATCTCCGTTCGATTGATGCCCAAACCAATTGGAGCACTGAGCGATCAAGAAGATGACATTACAGAATTACCGACAACTGAATTACCTAAAACTGAATAGCCCTGGAGGACGACATCGTGATCAAAATTGGCGATAAATTGCTGGAAGCAGCAGAAGAACTCGAACGCGAACGAAATATCCCACAAGAGGAATTCATTTCGTACGTTTGTGACGCCATCGTTGCTGCCTACAAGAAGAAAGTACCTGACCACGATGTTGAAGGCGTACGCGCCATTTTCGACACTGAGACCGGTGAAATCGGAATCTTCGCCCCGAAAGAAGTTGTCGAAAGGGTTACCAATGAGTACCACGAGATTGGACTTGCAGAGGCTCAGGATCTCATTCCCGACGTAACTGCCGGAGAAGTTCTCGAAATTGAAGTAACTCCTGCAGACTTCTCAGAGTTCGGCAGAATCGCCGCTCAAACTGCGAAGCAGTTGATTACGCAAAGACTTCGTGAAGCCGAGAAAGAATTAATCAAAAAGGAATTCGAAGCCCGTCGAGGTACTTGCACCACTGGTCAGATCGAGCGTATCGAAGTAATCAGCAACAACCGCAACAACGTGATCATCAACCTCGGCCGCGTTGAAGGCTGCATGCCATCAAAAGAACAGCTTCCTGGGGAAACGTATCGCGTCGGCAACCGCGTCCGCGTGTATGTTCTGGAGTTGCGTGAAACCGGTCGCATTCCGCAGATCATCATTTCACAAGCGCATCCGGAGCTAGTTCGCGAACTATTTGAATTGTATGTACCGGAAATTGAAGACAGCACCGTCGAAATCAAATCGATTGCGCGTGAGGCCGGATATCGCACCAAGATCGCGGTGCATTCAGAAGATTCAGATGTTGATCCCGTCGGCGCATGTATCGGAACCAGAGGCGTACGTATTCAAAACGTAGTCGCTGAGTTGCGCAACGAAAAAATCGATGTCATCCGTTATTCACAAGATCCGGTCGACTTCATTTCCAACGCCCTCAGTCCTGCTCGTATTACAACGGTCGCGTTGTATGACGATCCGGAAGGTGGTCGCCGCGCAGAGGTGATTGTGCCTGATGATCAGCTCAGTCTAGCGATTGGCAGAGGCGGACAAAACGTTCGTCTGGCAGCCAAGCTGACCGGTTGGAAGATTGATATCAAATCGGAAAGCCAAGCTGGTGGCACATACAAGAACACAACGGATACCGTCGCCCGTTAATGATTCTACGGTTGTGCACGGTTTGCAGAGCTAAGCGTTCGCGCGAGGAACTTTTGCGGCTAACTGTGGACTGCTTGACTGGAGAAGTTTTCCTTAATCTCCAGTCAAGCAAACCGATAAAAGCAGATGTGCCAATGATAAATGGCATTTCTGCAGTCAAGAATTCAGTTAATGGCCGTTCTGTGTATCTTTGTCCGCAACGTGGGTGTGTCGAAAGAGCTTTAAAGGGTAATCGGCTGAAAGGCGCGCTGGAAGGCGGTCGCGGACGAAAGGACAGACCGCGGCGAACGATCAAATGGCCGCTTGAACCACAACTTATCCACACTCTGTCAAGTACGTGCACAGAAAGCTGAGAATCGTGCCACAATTATGGATGGAGGGTAGTTGATGAACGATCGTGTCCGTGTTTATGAGCTTGCACGAAAAATGAACCTGGATAATCAGGTAGTCATTAACGCTCTGCGTGAGCTCGGCTACGACGTCAAAAGCCACTCAAGTACGATCGACGCTCAAGCCGTCGGTCTTCTAATCGCACACATCGGCAAAAAGAAAGAACCAGCAAAACCTGAGGCTAAAAGCATATTGTCACCTACCACCAAAGCACCGGGACCGACATCTAAATCGTCGGCGTCAAAAGCAGCAGCAGCCGCTCCGCCAGCCCCAGTGCAAAAGCCCAGAGTTCTTGCACGCTATCGCCGTGAGCCAGTTGTAGAGACTCCGACAGAACAAACAGCCGAGCCGGCACCAGTGGCAGCAATTGCGCCAACTCCGGAACCAGCGGCCGTTATAGCTCCTCCGGTAAGCGCTCCGATACCTGCTGTTGTAGAAATTGAAGAGCCAATCGTCGCTCACATTACCGAGCCTCAAGTTGAACTTTCGCCTTTGGCTGAACAGAGCGAAGACCTGAGCCTTGATATTGACATGGACGAAGATCTTGACGAATCAGCAGCAATGCCTTCAGGACCTTCCCGTGCAGTACTCGAACAACGCCGCCAGATGGCGGAAATCGAAGTAGCACAAGAGCGCAGCAAGAAACGCGTGGAAGAACAGCAAGCACAAACTCAGTTGCTGGCTGAACAGAAAATCCGCGACGAGAATCAGCGCAAACAAGAAGCCGCCCGCAAAGTTGAAGACATGGGGCGCAGATACGGCAACCAACCACCTCGTGAGCCCAGCCGGGATCAGGGTCAAAGACCTCAAGGTGGTGGCGGTCAGAACAACGACCCCTCAAGACAGATGCGCGATGCTTTCTCCGGTGGTCCACCGAAGCCAGGCGGCGCCCCTTCCAGTCCAAGTGGAGCTCCAAGTGGAACTCCAGGTCAACCAATCCGCGTTGGCACACCATCTTTCAGAGCAACTCCTCCGCGCCCGCCTAAATCACACAATCGGCAGCCGCAAGAACGCCACGCTCAGCAGCAACAACAGAAGCAAAAGGCTGAAGACAAACGAGCTGCTGCGATTATTGAAATACCGAAGATGATCACTATTAGTGGTCCGGTAACTGTCAAAGAGCTCGCCGAAAAAATGGTGCAGCCAGAGACTGAGATCATCAAACGCCTTTTCATGAAAGGCATCATGCGCACAGTCAACCAAATGATTGAGCCGGATCCAGCACGAGAGCTAGCTATCGAGATGGGCTATGAACTGCAAAGCGCAGCCGACATGGCTATCGATGCAGCGATCGCAGCCGAAGAGGCCGGTCCAAAACCAGAAATTCTCACCGATGAAGATCGCGCAGCACTCGTAACTCGCGCTCCGATCGTCACCATCATGGGTCACGTAGATCACGGTAAGACCAGCTTGCTTGATGCGATTCGGCAGACCAAATTCTTGCTCACCGATGCCGAACATGGTGGCATCACTCAGCACATTGGTGCCTATCACGTTGAAGTAACCGGCGAAGACGGCACGTTGCGTCAAATCGTGTTCCTCGATACGCCTGGTCACGAAGCGTTTACTGCAATGCGTGCACGTGGGACCAAAGTTACCGACATAGCCATTCTCGTTGTCGCTGCCGATGACGGCGTGATGCCTCAAACAATCGAAGCAATCGACCACGCCAAAGCTGCCGGCGTTCCAGTAGTTGTAGCGATCAACAAAATTGACAAGGCCGATGCTGATCCAGATCGTGTTCTTACCGATCTAATGAAGCACGGAATCGTTCCAGATAAATTCGGCGGCGACACCGTAACCTGTAACGTTTCAGCCAAGAAGAAAACTGGTCTCGATGAGCTGCTCGAGATGATTCTTCTCGTTGCAGACATGCAGGATCTTAAAGCTAATCCAGAAAAACCTGCCAGTGGCAGCATCATCGAAGCTGAGTTGTCTCGAGGTAAGGGTGCAGTTGCCACTGCGCTCGTCGCCAACGGCACCTTGCGTGAAGGTGATTGCATAGTTGCCGGCAGTTGCTGGGGACGCGTTCGCGCCCTGTTCGATGATCGCGGTCAACGCGTAAAAGCAGCCGGTCCTTCAATGCCTGTTGAAGTACTCGGTCTTAAGGAAGTCCCGCAAGCCGGCGACCGCTTCGAAGTGGTTGTTGATGAGTCCTTTGCTCGCGACCTTGCTGAAAAACGCAGAGATCAGGAAGTCGAAATCCGACGCCACCATGTAACTCTGGAATCGCTGCATGACATGATGCAAGCAGGCGAAGTCAAAGAACTGGACATCATCGTCAAAGCAGATGTGCAAGGTACAGCCG
>JADYXS010000559.1 GCA_021772155.1 Candidatus Obscuribacter sp. | reverse complement strand
CCGGCGTCCCGCCGGCTTTTGATCGTCGCAGGCGTGGCAGCATAAGCCGCTGCCACCACAAATGCAATCAGGTGCCAGCGGGACGCCGGCGCTCCCAGGGTTTCACCGAAGCGTTAAGTGAACAGTATTGGGCATCCGGCCTGCCCTGTGATGCAGGGGCGATGCCATGAATTGCCCTGGTGGCGCACGGCGCCATCCCTACAAACCAGTAGTGCTCACGGGGGTTAGGTCCCGGATAGAGAACTGCCCATCGTTTTAGCAATGCGCTGAAGTTCAAGCAGACAAGTATAGGTTGGAAGAATCCAGAGCGTCTCGTGCTCGGATGTTTCCGCTAAAGCGGTCGCTAACGCCTCTTCCAGGGAAGGCATTACCTTGATGTTCGCGCTCGGGATACCGGTGTACTTCAGCCGCAGGGCCATATCATAGGCTCTGATTCCGCTTACCCAAACTGTCTTAGCGTGCGAGCCCATCAGCTCGAATTCCGAATCCCAGAGCCAAGATACATCACGCCCATCAGCATAGTTGTCGTTAATAGCGACCAAAATTCGAGCGCTTGGATCGTTGACGGCAGCCCGCACCGCCTGCGATGCACCGGCCGGATTCTTGATCAGCTGAATCAACGCTGACTTGCCGTTGATTTGCCATCGCTCGGAGCGACCGAACAAAGTCCTGTGACCTTCCAGCCCCTGCTTTATTGAGTCTTCACTCAGGCCCAGAGACAAGGAAAGTGCCGCTGCGGCAAGCGCGTTATACACGTTGAACAATCCGGGCAATAAAATTTTGACGCTGAAAGCTTGATCCTTATATTGAAGATCGAAAGTGGACCCGGTAGCACCAACGCAAATATTGGAAGCAAATACATCCGGCTTTGGCCGGCTGTTTCCGCATGAGTGGCAGGTGTAATGCCCGAGTTGTCCATAGAATGTTTGCGTATAAGAATACTCACTACCGCATTTGACGCAGTAAGCAAGCTCCTGAACTCCTGCAGCCGGTTCATTAGCCGCTGCTTTCGTTCCGCCCTGTGCGTCCATTGGCCACTCGGAAATGTTCTCCACACCGTAGAAAAGTCGCTGAGAATCGGGTGCCAGTTGAGCTACGTTTGGATCATCAGCGTTCAAAATGGCCAGAGACTTGTTAACAGCAATTCCTTTATTGATCAAAGAAGCAGTGGTGTCCAGCTCGCCAAAGCGATCAAGTTGGTCGCGAAAGAGATTAGTTACGACAACCGTCGAAATTTTTACTTCTTTAGCCACCAGAGGTAGTGCCGCCTCATCCGTCTCAAAAAGGCAGTAATCAACGTCAAGCTTGCCATCCCAGCGGGCCGCATCGATCAAGCTAGCAGTAATCCCAGTTACTAGATTCGCACCCTGCTTGTTGTGTGCAATTTTTAGTCCGGCCTTGTGCAAAACAGAAGAGACGAACCCAGATGTCGTGGACTTGCCATTCGTTCCAGAAACGCAAAGTACACCATTACGGGCCTGCTTGGACAAATTGCTAAGCACCATAGGCGATACCGCGCGGGAAACTCGTCCAGGAACGTTAGAGCCTAACCCGGCTCCAATTAGACGAATCGCTTTGGCAGACAACTTGCCTGCTATTACTGCCAGGGTGTCCGGCACAGCGCTAATCCTCTAGAAAAATGTCGTTGACATTCGGATCGACGTAAGCCATCAGATCGTATTTGCTTACTCCGATAATCAAATCATCTCCCAGCGAAAAGCTGTAATCGATGTGTTGTCCGTCGATGTATAGCGCGCCTGTACGCATGTTTGAGCTGAGAAACATTTTTTGCGCCCGGTCCAAAATGCCGCTAGTCAATTGGTAAACCTGACCTGGACGTGTCCAAGCTTCCCGAACTATGTATTGATACTGCTGGGCGGTAATGGGCATTATCGCACCACCGGCGGATTTCAATGAACCGGTTGAGCCAGAGGGCGTTCCAACCCAGAGCCCACTGGAACGATGCTCCTCGCGAACACCATCAATTTCAATAAAATAGCGGCTGGTACCGGCTGGGGCACTGTGACAGACAAGCACTTCGTTGAGGACAGGCTCAGAAAGCGTGGTGCCATTCAGCACCAGTTCCAGCCTGAGCAGGGGCCAGGGTTTGATAACATCGTTGACGATGTCATCCAGAACTTGCGGAATGTTCAAGCGATTGGCCAGGCAAAAATGGCCGAAACTCGATGACAGGGCAGAGTTGATTCCCAAAAGAGGCGCAGTTTTGATTGCATGCGAGGCATCAAGGAAAGTTCCATCGCCGCCAACGGATATCACAAGGTCGTAAGTATCTGCTGACTCACCAAGGTCTGCCCGGGCGACGCTGTCAAACTTGATCTCCCGTCGCTTCAGTTCACTTTGCAGCAGCTCGAGGGTTTCATAGTGCTCATCATGAGCGGTCTTGACTTTCGAAACGTTGGCATGCCCTTCTTCAAGAAGCTTCAAGAAGCGCGGCTCTTTGTGCTCGACCGCCTGTATCTGGAAGGTCGATTTCTTGAAGACTATGAGGACCTTTGCAAGCTGTGCCATGAGGTGAAGGGTATCAGATAAATGATCAGCTTTCCAGTCCGAAACGCCGGTCCCTGCTATACTTAAAGGTTCTACGGCATTCTTGTTGATGTATTTTTGCGCAGCCCAGCCGCGCTTAAACCGGCTATTGATTCGCTAAGATTTCTTATCTGCTTGTAAACGGAGGGCACTATGGTGTCGACGGGTTCACAAACAAAAACCTTTACCGGAGCTCAAATTCGCGAAAGGTTCATTTCCTACTTCCGGGACAAACGCGGGCACATGCACTTAGCAAGCGCCAGTTTGATTCCAGACAACCCGACGCTGCTGTTAACCTCCGCCGGAATGGTACCTTTTGTTCCATTTTTCCTCGGACAAGCACCGGCACCGGCGCCACGCATTGTCACCTGCCAAAAAGTAACAAGAGCGGGCGGGAAAGACTCCGACATCGAAAACATCGGTCGCACTCAGCGCCACCATAGCTTTTTCGAAATGCTGGGCAATTTTAGTTTTGGGGACTACTTCAAGAAGGAAGTCATTCCTTGGGCCTGGGAATTCGTAACCAAGGAACTTGGGCTGGATGCTGAGCGCATTTCAGTGACGATTTTCGCTGGTGATGAGCTGAATGCTGCTGACGAAGAAGGCTTTGATATCTGGCACCGGCAAGTCGGCGTACCGGCAGAGCGAATCATTCGTATGTCTCGTAAGGGCAACTTGTGGGGCCCCCCGGGTCCGCCCGGTCTTTGTGGGCCTTGCTCCGGACGTTCTTT
>JADYXS010000558.1 GCA_021772155.1 Candidatus Obscuribacter sp. | reverse complement strand
ATCGAGAACTCAACGATGCGCTTCCCTGAAGCAAACACCATCGATTTAGGTGTTTGACCAACACGTCCAATTAAAGTTACTGAGTTATTCATATAGAATCTCCAAAAGTTACCCGACCCATGCCGGGATGCCATAAACACAGCAACAGGGGAGGACCGACATCAAGAACGGCAACGCCGCCGCTACGCGGTCGAAGCGCAGCGCAGATTCTTGAAGTTGGTGGGTCCCGGTGCTTAAATTAGGCATCACAGGCGGCGGCGGACTACCTTTAAGCAACCAGCCAGGGACACACACTCAACAAAGTCGCGCGACATGCTCACAGAGAAGCAGGGAAGCGAGCCCAAAGGCTCGCCTCCCAAACCTGGCTAACCAAGCAGTTTCTGCAATCTCTTACGTCCATAATGAAGGCGCGATCGCACAGTCCCCATCTTGCTCGCTGTCATATCGGCGATTTCGTCATAGCTATATCCCGATAGATGGAGAACCACAGCACGACGTTGCTCACGTGGTATTGCCAGAAGTGCTTCTTTGACACGAGGTATCAAGTAATACTCCATATCTTCATCGACATTCTTGGCCGCCGGCACAAGATACTTGCACTCCCCGTCATTGCCGGGTTCACAGACAGAGCCTGTAATGTCCACCGTAAGACGGTCATCTACATAACGTCGCTCACGCTGTAGGCGCCGCAGATAGTCAAATGCCGCATTGCGCACAACACGATATAGCCAACTGCTGTTAGTCAGCCGGACGCGCACTGGATCTGCTTTCAGCAATTTCAATGCTACGTCCTGGGCTATATCGTCAGCATTTAGCGCATCCCATGTTGCCGCGATCTTGGTTATCACAGGCAGCATTGAACAAATTTGATTGTGAATCGTATGTATATCCATTGATGAAACTCCGAGCATCGCAGTCCTTACCGCGGCTGGAGCTCGGGGCACGGGGGCGGCTCCGGATGTCAACTGCGCAGCAGCTCGGCGGCTTGTCCGCTTGACGCACGGTGGCGCTGCCCCCGTTTACTTGAGAAAGCCGCCATGATTTGTGTCAATCAATCGATTTGTCCAAACATAAGGAAGCCACGCTCCCTCGCGAAACGAAGGAGCTGACTACGTACAGCATTCAGATTTTTTTATTGCGCGTCTTGTCAGCGATCAGGATTTTCAACGACAACAGCTGGACTCTTACCTAATGAAATTACAAACGTTTTGACCGGAAGCCTTGTCCCATCAACAGCTTCAGAATGTGACGGCAACTGAAAGACCTTCTGAACACTCGGAGCATTGCTGCACAAATAGAGAATGAACAAAAACCAGCTCAAGCAAAACCACTTGAACTCGAACGCTCTGACTGCTTGGAACAACTTGCTCCTCGTTTTGTCAGAGCCGCCCACAAGATCCTTCAGCCCATCCAATTCTTGCTGCGGAAAAATCACCACATTGTCGATTGATCCAAGTAACCAGGAAGGAGCGGTAGTTCTGATAAACCAGGATGCAGATAAACTGCGACCGCGAAACAAACGACTTGTTTCAAGCTCAGCGAATTGTTCAGAAACAACTTTCAAACCAGAGGCACGATCGGTCAAACGCTCAAACCCGTTCGAAGACAATCGAGCCGACAAATCCAATTGTTGCCGAGTGTTATCCAAACACAGAGGACTGGAAGAATTTGTACACGAAAGACCCGCAAGCAGGGAAAAGAACGGCAGTACTGGAGCAACAGGAACTACTGGCGGCACAGCAGAACAAACAACAAGCACAGGCACCCCACTCCCCGGGATCTGATCGCCTGCAGAACTAGCCAAGTGATCCCAATGTTTCCGAACTGTTTTCCAATGAGCACCGGCACGTATAGCTACTTCGTTGACCGTAATGGTTGTGACACCTTCAGCCATTAAGCTTTCATAGGCCTGCGTAATGCGCTTTAAGGCATAGTTGTATCGAGCAATATTTCCTGTAATGAATCGCTCGGGCGTTAACGAGCGGTCCTCCATCATCCTTTCAATTTTTCGTTCGGTATGGGCGTAGGGTCTATACGTATCTGCCGCCGTTCGCCATTCACAAGCTCGACTAATCTCCTGGATTATCTTCCTCCAGCTACCTCTGTTGATATGCCGGCAATAGCCATTGTGCTTCTCCTGCAGCCATTCAAGAATCAGGTCCTGCCTCTCCTGATCAGTTGCATATCCAGGCAACGGCTGAAGTCCCTCTTCTCGATCGCCATACCAGAGATAGTGCTCCACCGCCAGAATAGCGTCATTGCGCTGCCCTCTCTCTTGTAGCCCGTTTTGCCACAGGTATTTCCCAAGCTGCCATCGCTGTGTTATCAATCCAGCGGCAGGTTTTTTTGGCTTCGCTATGGACAGCGCAGCGTTCAGACTTCTGGCTATCTCACTTGCCGCATACGTCCAGTCATTGCCATTCTGCGAATCTACTAGAAATCGCTGTAAGGCTTGCTGCAACGATAGCTCAGAGCGCAAAACATTGTCTGACAACCAGGCAAAGCCCCTTTGCAGTGGCAGCCGCAGCCCATTAGCCGATGGAAAAACCTCAAGTATTCCGCTGCCAAGCGCAAAGCCATCATGCTTTAACCAGGACGACAGCAACTTATTTGTCGCTGCTGAATCAACCCAGTTATCAAAGAATATCCACAGGTGCCAGCCACCGGAATTGCTACTTTGGTAAAGGCACATCCGCCCAATGCCGACACGTTCAAGTGATCTGCGCAAACGAATCAATGAAAGCTGATTGTAATAAGGACTGCCTGTATCTATGTCCAGTACAGCAAATCGTGTTTTCGGCGCGAATCGGCAGCCGATAAAGTAGCTCTGTCCCCCATCAATGCCAGCCAATATTTCAGCATCAGCCAGGTCCCCACGCTTGTTTGTGAACCAGCGTTTGTTCTGGGCCTTCTTCCAAATGGCGTCCGTGCGCCTCGGGAACAGCGCCAGAAATTGTTGCTTGAGATCGCTAAGCGAACTCAACATAGGCGCGACGGCAGACGCCGCCGGCAAACTCTGTGTGCCGGTCATCAAATCTACAACCTGAAAAAAGACAGGTTGACCTGATCGAATCAATCACCTATTCTGTTGCAAACTCAGACGTGGTCCGTTAAACCATCTGAAACAACTGAATACGAAGATCCGCAAAGGTCTCCAACAAAGGACATCGCCTAAAGCGATGTTTTTGTTTTGTCTTCTTTTTTAGCCTTTCTAGGAGGCTTCCGCCTCTATATATACTTCCGATATCCACACCGCATATGGTGCCCTTTGATACCGCACCGGATACTATAACCACTCGCCCGAGATCACGCAAGAGTGATCAAAGCCGAAAAAGCTCAGTAGATCCAGTTAGCCGGACTTCCGGAAGTTCCTATGGTACATCGGTGACTGCTCCGGAAGTTTCCGGCGATATAAGCCAGGTTGGCAATTCGGACTCTGCGGCAGATCCGGATCTGCGGCAACAGTAGGGACCGAGTATGCGGGCAAAATATATAACAGAGTACAAACTAGCTGCATGTGCGAACCGGATCAACTTCCGGAACAATTCGCCAAACTTCCGGAAGTTTGCACACGCTTCCGGAAGTTGATCCGCCAAACTTCCGGAAGCGTCGCGATTTTCAGGCACTAGAGTTCCGGAAGTTTCCGGCAACGCGCAGCAGGAGGGTTTTACCCGACAGCCGTACCAGCCCGAGGCATCCGGAAGTACTCAAGTTAAATAGTCCGACACGTTTTGAGCGTAGCTCAACATTAGATTCAATGAGCTTTGCCTCAGTTCCGGAAGAGTACCCGCAATGAGCAGAATCGCTTCCGGAACTTCATGTTGGGGCGATGATATTTAGCACTATAATGACGCGGAAAGCTCGGGCCAGCCGGTATATGCAACACATAGAGAGTGTGCACTAGATGTATAAGCATCCAATGTTATCTGTCAAAGAAGCTGCTGCTCTGATGGGTTGCGATGAACGTTGGATAAGAGAACGGCTCAACCAGGGTCAGCTTAAGGGCGAAAAGAAAAGCATTGGGCTCAAGGAGAAATGGTTTGTCTATAAAGGGGAGATAGACGCTGCGCTCGCCAGAAAGGGCGTTTTTCCATCTGCGGCACCAGAACAGGTTAGTTCTGAGCCAGCACAAAGCACGCAGTACTTCGGCGTCGACAGTTCCGCCGAAACCGTGGAAACAGTAGACGCTCAGGTGACGGAAGACAACGTGGCGTCGGACAGTACCACGTCGGTGGCTGAGCTGGTGAGATTGATTGCCAACGAGTTTGCTCACAAATTGGATGAGCAAACACAACTGAATTGGCAGCTGAAACGAGAGCTAGAAGACAAAGAAAGACAACTTCTACTGCTTCCGGATCTCCAGAAACGCGCTGAGGACGAGCGAAAGGCTGCCGAATTAAAGACGCTCGAATCAATCGCACTGCAAAAGCAAATCGCGGAGATGGAAGCTGGGTCACAGAAGGCGCGCGACCTGGCAGAGAAGGTAATTCCAGAGCTTGAACAACAACTATCGCAGGAACGCCAGAATAAAGAGGTCGAGCTAAATATGCTTCAGTCCAAGCTTCAGCAACTCGAAGAAGAGCGTGATGAAGCAGCGAAAGCTCGTAAAAATGTTAAAGAGCTTGAGAAGGACATGGAAACGCTAAAAGCTGAAGAACAAACAAAATTCGAAGAGAAAGAAACTCGCGAAAGGGTGATACAAGAGCAGCTAAATGCTGTAATTGGTCAACTGCAGCAACTGCAAAAGCCCTGGTGGAAGAAGTGGTTTGCTGGTGGCGGGGATACGACCGTCTAATAATCTCCGATATGTTTCATCGCGGCTTTGGGAGAGCATAAAAAAGTGTGGGGTTTCTGACCTGCACCCCACTCCGAAACGGCCGAAGTCCAGTACAATATGCAGAAAAATGGTTCGCCGGCTAAATGTGATCCCATGCGAAAGGCAACGAGAATCGATAACGTTGGTGTGGGGCTGGTTCTGCTTCCTTTTGCTGTCGGGTTCTCAGTTTTTACATTCGCCACCTTTGTCGCCTTCCCCTGGCAGTTGGATTGGCCGACCATCGAAGGACGCGTGGAAGAGATTAAGGTTCGAAACAAGGCTACGGCAACCTTCTTGTATCGGTACCGGATTGACAGCAAGGACTATACCGGCGCTCAATCCATGGTTGACGCATTCGAGCATTCTATACACGGGTCCAGACATTTTTTTGGGCTATTTCCCCGTTAAGCTCGAAAAGCTTAGCCTGTAAAGGTTTCGGGACCCGCTCTGAAAAGCCGCTTTTGGGCACT
>JADYXS010000557.1 GCA_021772155.1 Candidatus Obscuribacter sp. | reverse complement strand
TAAACAAATGACAGAAGAGAACACACTGCTTTTCGAAAAGAAAGATGGCTACGCCATCATCACGATGAACCGTCCCGATCGACTGAACGCATTCAACGACGAGCTTACCTTTAAGCTTCAAGATGCACTAAAAGAAGCAGAAAAAGATGACGCTATTCGCGCCCTGGTGATAACTGGTGCCGGTCGTGGTTTCTGCTCAGGCCAAGACTTGCAGAACCGAAACTTCAGTGACAACTCCGCTGCTCGTCCATCACTTGGTGATTCGATTCGACGCAGATACAACCCGATCGTACTGAAACTGCGACGAATGGAAAAGCCAATAATTGCCGCCGTTAATGGTGTCGCGGCCGGTGCCGGAGCAAGTCTTGCTTTTGCTTGCGATTTCCGCATAGTTGCTGAAACAGCCACTTTCGTTCAGTCCTTCACAAAAGTGGGGCTGGTTCCAGACTCCGGCGCGACGTTCATATTGCCCAGACTGATCGGCCTGACAAAAGCTTTCGAGATGATGATCTTGGCAGAGAAGATCAACGCAACACAGGCTCTGTCACTGAACCTGGTGAACAAAGTTGTGGCGCCTGACCAACTGATGCCAGAGGCACTGGACCTGGCGGCAAAGCTAGCTAAGGGTCCGACGAAAGCATTCGGACTTACCAAGCGAGCTGTGAACAAGGCGATCTTCCCTGATCTGGAAGAACTGTTGGAGTACGAGGCGTACCTGCAAGAAATTGCCGGTCGCAGCGATGACTTCCAGGAAGGCGTCAAAGCATTTATCGAGAAACGGCAACCAGCCTACAGTGGTCGCTAGTTAAATTGTAAGGGAAGTGCTGCGCTTAGAGAGGCGATATCTGAACTTAAAGAAGGGGAGTAAGCCACTCCCCTTCTTAGTCGTTGGGACTAATCAAATCGATTTAAAATTTTCGAAGAGCGTCTAGTGAAGAGTTGACCAATAACCTCGGCCATTGGCGTTGACAGTGCTCGTGTGGTTAGCCACACGGCTTAGAGCTCATTCATGTATTGGAGAACGGGCGAAGCCGTAGGAACATCAGGGTGGACTAACAAGTCTCGACTGCTCGCATAGAGCTAATTGAGGGCGACCTGATGTTTCGCGATCCCAGAGACGAAGAGAAAATCTGCCAGGTCCTCAAGGCCTACGTTGAAGAGTTCGGACCGGAGCACGTCATCGTTGCATTGCCCCGCGCGTGGCATAATCCCGATTATTCTCTTGGTCCGACCCGGTTGGAGTTCACAACCAACACCACGATCGATGTACGCGTCGAATACGGTCCCGTACAACTCAATTACCAGGTTGAGTTGGCGGCCTAAAACCCGGAATCTTTCGGTACAGGCACTTGATTCATATCGTGCTTGCGTTCCGATTCTTCGAATTCACGCCTCATACTTGGTGAAGGCTTAATATCAATCGGCGTGTCTTTCGGCGTCAATTGCTGTTCCAGCCAAAGAAGGCGTTTTTCTATTTTGTCTTTACTTGCTGAACCTTCTGGCAATGTGCGCAGGGCAGCCTGATACTCTTTGATTGCCGAGCTGATGTGGCGCTCTTCGTCTAACATGCCTGCCAGCGCCAAATGCGCGTCAAACAACTCCGGGTTTGCCTCCAGCGCCAAACGCCAATGATCCAAAGCGCCCTGGTGATCGCCGCGCTGAATCAGGCATGTGCCCATGTTGTAATAAAGTTCGTCGAATTTTACGTTCTTTAAGAATGGGCCCTTCTCAAGCATTGCCCGGTATTCTTTAAGGGCCTGATTGTAGTTTTTCAACTTGATCATAACGCGCGCTTTGGCCATCCAGGCCTCGGTGTATGAGGGCTTTTGGCTTATGGCTGAATCGTAAAAACCGATAGCCTGCCCGTTGTCTCCCATCTTCTCGTACATTTCGCCCTGGGCAAATCGCTGACGATGTGTGCCGGAGGCAAAGGACGAGTCTCGAAAAGCCTCATCGATTGCCCGCCTGGCCTTGTCGAACTCGCCGGTTTCTATGTAGCACTCAGCCAGATCTGTGCGGGCATCTGGTGCCGGTTCCGTTGTTTGCTTCAGGTGTTCGAGCAAAGTTTGAATAGCCTTGGGATAATTCCGCATCGCTTTATAGCAAAGTGCCATGTACTTCTGGGCTTCCGGATTGTAATGATTGCGCGAGAAATAAATAGCCTGCTGCATGCTGTCTAAGGCAGCTTCGTAGTTGTGCTCACGAATCTGTTTGATGCCGGTTTTATAATTCTCTTCGGCTGGTTCGGCGGTAGCTTTGTCGAACTTGCCTCCCTTGCGGGCGCAGGCATCAGGCGCAGACAGCAGCAAGCCAGCGGCAGTAAGCAACAGAGCCGTGGACAGCACTAGCGCGAATCGTAATCTCGATTTCATAGGCATGATATCGTCCGCTTTTTCCTTCATACGCCGGATTCTGATTCGAATTAAGGTCATGAAGATTGCTGCACCAAAGCCCAGTGTTTGGAATTGCATTCATCAACTCCCTTCTAGAAGTTCCTTGAACCGCGCCTCATCTATTACAGTTATACCTAATTCTTGCGCCTTGCTTAACTTCGAGCCAGCGCTTTCTCCAGCCAATAGGAAGTCCGTTTTCTTGGAGACAGACGATGACACCTTGCCGCCGTGAGCTTTGATCAGCTTTTCTGCCTCGGTTCTATCGAGGCTGGGAAGAGTGCCCGTCAAAACGAAACTCTTCCCACCGATGGCTGAATTCGCCACTTGCTTAACTGCTGGCTCGGTTCCTTTCATATTTAGCCCAAACTCTTCCAGCTTGTGAATCAGCTCGCGATTCTCAGGGTGAGAAAAAAACTCGCGCACAGCCTCTGCTACTGCTGGTCCAGCCCCTTCCAACGAATGCAGATCCGTGGCAGCCATAATCTCCTGCATGCTGCCGTAGCGCTGCGCAAGAGCCTCAGCCATGCTGGTGCCAACATGGCGAATGCCCAGCGCCGACAACAAATTCTCAAGCGGGCGCTGCTTTGACGCCTCGATGTTTTGCACAATCTTGTCCTCGAACTTCGTGGACCTTTTCTTGGCGGACTTTTGATTCGGCTTTTGGTCTGGCATTTCATCAAGTTTTTGAAGCTTAAGAAGGCTCAGAGACTCTTGCGTCAGCGTATACAAATCTGCCGGGTCATTGATCAAATTGAGCTCTAGGAGCTTAGCCAAGACCACCGAACCTAACCCTTCAATGTCCATGCAATTGCGGCTCACCCAGTGCTCCATGCGTCGCTGAAGCTGGGCCGGACAGGAAGGGTTCGTGCAGCGCAAAGCGACTTCTGTTCCAATGCGCTCCAATTTCGAAGCGCAGACCGGGCACTGCGTTGGCGGCTCTACCGCTTGAGCGTCCGCGGGACGCTTTTCCATAACAACACGAAGTACTTCCGGAATAATCTCCCCGGCTTTCCGCACCACGACGGTATCGCCGATACGCACATCCAGACGGCGAATCTGTTCAAAATTGTGCAAACTGGCGCGTTTGACAGTGGTTCCAGCCAGTTGCACCGGACGCAATTGCGCCACTGGTGTGACGGCACCGGTCCGTCCAACTTCAAATTCAATGCCTTCCAGAAGAGTGTCTTCTTCATCCGGCGGATACTTAAACGCCACCGCCCAGCGTGGGCTGTGGGCCGTGGCCCCAAGGTGTGGCCACAGCGCCCGATCATTGAGTTTAATTACCACACCATCGGTTTGATAATCAAGCAGGTGGCGCTTTTCAAACCAGCTGGAGCAGTACTGCTTGACACCATCAATGCCGTACGCGACAGAACAAGACGGTTCAACCGGTAAA
This sequence comes from Candidatus Obscuribacter sp., assembly GCA_021772155.1. Lineage (GTDB taxonomy): Bacteria > Cyanobacteriota > Vampirovibrionia > Obscuribacterales > Obscuribacteraceae > JADYXS01. The sequence continues at coordinate 10,004 of JADYXS010000557.1, read as the reverse complement.
CCCAGTTGAGCCAACAGATCTAGCGACTCAGCATGTGTTTTAGGTTCAGCAAAGTGCGGGTCACTTATATAAACAAAGTACGCCCATAAAGCTAATCTGCGCCGTGCCGTCACGCGCGGGTCCTTCTGGCGCAGCGAGCCGCTGGCCGCGTTTCGTGGGTTGGCAAAAGTCGGCAGTCCATCGTTTGCCAGCGCAGCGTTCAGCTCGTTGAAACTGGAAAGAGGGAAGTATACTTCGCCGCGCACTTCCATGCTCTTAGGCACTGAACCATCGGCTAATGGCGTGAGCTTCTGTGGTAACACAGAAATGGTCTTTAAATTCAGCGTCACGTCCTCGCCGACATCGCCACTACCTCTGGTGGCACCACGAACAAGAACACCATTCTCATACTTAACGGCAATCGACAGCCCATCAATCTTTAGCTCGCAAACAAAAGCAATTTGACCGGCTTCTTCCGGAGAAGCCTCGAGCGTGCGAACAATTCTATCGGACCATTTGTCCAGGTCTTCATCGGACATGGCATTAGAAAGGCTGAGCAGGGGAATCTCATGCTTAACCTGCTTGAACTCCGTACTGGGCACCGCTCCGACCTTCTGTGTCGGGCTGTTGGTTGTGACCAAATCCGGAAATCGCGCTTCAAGATCTTGTAGCTCGCGGAAGAGACGATCGAATTCCCCGTCGCTTACATCCGGTTTGTCGAGTACGTAATAGAGAAAACGATGGTGTTCGATCTGGCTGCGCAGCGCTTCAATCCGGCTGGCAGCATCATCCCTTTTTTCTATCAATTGCATCGGTTCAGCTCAGTTAAGACCGTCGCGGCTCAAGATAACACAATCACCCTGACCCGTTCCAGAACAGATGGCGGCAGCACCATACTTGGCACCGCGAATTTCCATTTCACGCGCCAGAGTAAGCAATAGACGGGCGCCACTGGCTCCGATCGGATGGCCAAGCGCTACGGCACCACCGTTAACGTTAACCTTGTCTTCGTCGACGCCCAGCATCCGCATGGAGGTCAAAGCCACAGCGGAAAAGGCTTCATTGATTTCGACAAGTTCCAGCTGAGAAGGCTTCAATCCAGCTTTTTCCAGAGCCTTTTTCGTGGCCAACGCTGGGGCCGTGGCAAGATACTGAATATCTTGACCGAGCGAAGCGTGACCGACGATTTTGGCAAGCGGTTTCAGACCCAGTTTTTTGGCCTTGCTTGCGCTCATGATCAACAGAACGCCGGCGCCATCGTTTACTCCCGGAGCATTTCCGGCGGTAATGGTGCCGTTATCGTAGAAGACAGGTTTCAGTTTGCTCAACGCCTCAACACTTGTGTCCGAGCGCGGAGACTCATCCTTGTCAACAACCTTGATTTTATCTCGACCGGCAGGAACGTTCATGGCAAAAATTTCTTTGGCAAACCGTCCACTTTCGGTCGCCTGGCAAGCACGTTGATGGCTCCGGAAAGCCCAGGCATCTTGGTCCTCACGGCTAACCTTGAGTTCTTCAGCTACTTTGGCGCCATGCACAGCCATGTGAACGAAAGAAATCGGGCATTCCAGGCCATCTGCCAGCATTGAATCTTTGAACTGCACATGCCCCATGCGCTTGCCGAAGCGCGCGGAATTTGCATCGACCAGATAAGGCGCCTGGCTCATGGACTCCATGCCGCCAGCCAAGAGGACATGCCCATCGCCAGCGCGTATGCGCAAATCGCCAAGGGTCACAGCGCGCATGCCTGATGCGCAGACCTTGTTCACGGTCGTCGACTCGCAGGTAGTCGGCAGTCCGGCTTTGATCAGCGCTTGTCTTGAAGGAATTTGTCCGCAGCCAGCCTGAATAACTTGACCCATGATCACTTCGTCGATGTCTTGGCCTTTGACATTGTTTCTTGAAAGAAGCTCTTTCATCAGCGGGGCAGCCAGATCGACAGCCGACACAGAGGCGAAACCGCCTCCAAGCTTGCCGAAAGCTGTTCGCAAACCATCGACGATTACCGTTTCTTCCATTGACTTGTCCTTGTCCTTATTCAGTTGCGCGGAACCTGAGAAGAAATCCTAGCGCGGTTATGGCTCCAAGCTAGCGGCCTTACGAATTGTTCAACGATTGAAGGACCACCAGTTGTCAGCAAATAATGTCAGCCGCGATGTATTGCTCTATGATAAGCAAACAGGCGCAGAGAAAGGACAATATGACGCGATCCTTCGGCAGCGGACCGGACCGACCACGGCAAGACAAAAATCCCGAGCTGCGCGAAGACAAGCCTGGTTTTGAAAACAGGCTTGACAGCTTGAGCAAATACAGCGAAGACGAAGAGACGAAAGTCAAACCCGTGCGCGTAGACTTCGGCAAACGATTGGTCGCCGGAGTAATTGACATGGCTGTGGCTTATGGGATTTCCTTAGTTGTTAACGTGATACCGTTCGCGGCAGTTTTTGTCACATCCAACCTTGTCATGGTACTTGTTTTGCTTGTGCGCGACTATTTCTTCGAAGGGCGTGGTGTCGGCAAGAATGCGATGGGTCTGCAGGTTGTCGATGTCAAAAGCGGGCTGCCGTGCGGCTTCATCCAAGCTGCTAAGCGGAACATTGTATTATTTGGACCCTTGATCATCTTGTTCGGGGTGGGATTAATCATGCAGCTGGTGAACCTCTTGCTTCACCTGCCGGAAGCGGTGAATACTGCCGTGTTTGAAGTGATTAACATTGTCGGCATGGTCTACACAATCGCGGTGATTCCATACGAAGCTTATCGTGTGTACAGCCGCGCCGACGGGCGCCGGTTCGGCGACCAGTTCGCAGGCACCGCGGTCATTGACGCACCGATGGATTTCAGCAAACCCGTAGCACGCCAGTAGGTTCGGAACGGGCAAATTGCGCTTCTCGGCTTCCCCTAAGCGGTAAACTTTTCTGCCGGTCAGATGCTTCTAAAAGGGATGATGGCTTGTCCCTGTGCTATCTTTTTGGACGTTCTAGACATCGCATACATATAGGTCGCGGCCGCGACTAAATCAGCGCTCTAGGGGTCCAGAATAAATCAGGTGCGGATATGACTAATAAAACTGCTTATCTTTGGGGACCTGTTTCGAGCTTCTCCGGACAACTAGCCGCGTTTCTTGCACAAAAGGGTTGGCATGTCCACGTTGCAACCAAGGGTGCATTTCACGTCGCTCTTTCACCACTTGATCTGCGCTCGACGGCACAAGACGCAATTGTCAGGGCGCTGGGCGGTACTGACAAATACAAGATTTTTGACGAGCGCTTTAGATTCCTAGACGTCAACGAAGTCTCTAAAGGCACCAAATACGATGCCTTTATCTTCTGCGGATTACCGCCGAATTTCGATGAAGCTCGAGTCTCTCGCGCGCCCTGGGCAGCGGAGAATTTCTCGCAAATCGTTCGCAAGTTCAAAGGTGTCCCGGTCTTCATCGCATCCTCACTCTGGGGCGCAGTACAAAATGACGGGGTAGTTCCGGAAGAAATCGAGTGCGAGCGTCGAAAGCCGCAAAGCCCATTTGAAGCAGTCTGCCAGCAATACGAAACGCGCCTGCTCAAGACCCTTGGCACCGATGACACGAAATGGTTCCTTGTGCGTCTGCCAATGATATCCGGTAGCACCACCGACGGTCGCATGCTGAATTTTTCCGGTCCGCTCACTTTGTTCCAACGTATTTCCACTTCGGTAGTACCACCTACAACCAAGCACAAGACGAGCACCCTTAACCTACAATTCAACCCCGATGCCACGATGTGGTTTTTGCCGGTTGATGTGGCAGTCACTTATTTCTGGCGCTTGCTGGAAGATGAACAACGTCCTCGGATATGCAACCTGGTAAGCACCCAAGCCACTCTCAATCAAGAATGGTTACAGCATCTGGCAAAAGCACTGGGATTCAGCAAAGCGACGCACGTGGAAAACGATGGTCTCAATCTTCCTGGCGTTGTGCGCAAAATGCTTATGGACAGCGTTATGGTGAAGACTCGTGGACTGTTCGAAGTCATGGGCCGCTACCAGCAAGTGCCCACGGTTCTGGACAATGCTCACTTCCGCAAGATCATAGATTTTGGTCGCAAGGAAAATTGGGGCAGTCTTACACCTGCTGTGAAGCCACCGGCGGCGCCGCCTGAGCCGACATTCAGCAGCGATATGGCGAAATCGTACTTTACGGATTTCCTGCCTAACCATATAGATAACGGGTCCGTAAAGGACATCGGCGGAGAACAAGCCTCCATCGGATTCACGCTCGATAATAGCGATGAGCTGAATTTCGTGCTCAAGTCCGAGAATGGACACTTCATAGTTAAGCAAGCCAAAGATGATCAGACCAAGCCACCTGTGCGGTTCCACTTCACCACAAGTGGTCTGGAGAAATTGATTCAACGCAAAGTAAGTCTTGAAAGAGCGATTGTTTTGAGGCAAGCCAAAGTAGAGGGAAATCCTCTGGAGGTCTTGCGCGCATGCAATTTCCTCAAACGCTTTATGAAGGACCACCCTTATCAGGAATCTAATGGCGCATCAACCCCTAAGGAAGCTGCGCACACTACCAAATAGCTAGCCTGGAGAGAAAGTATGCCAATTGCAGCAGACGTCAGCAAGATTGTCGGCACCACGCCTCTTGTTCAACTAAACAGACTCACACAAGGGCTCCTGGCAACTGTTGTGTGCAAAGTCGAATCGAAGAATCCCCTCGGTTCTGTGAAAGACAGAATCGGTGTGGCAATGATCAACGCCGCTGAAGCTAGCGGAAAGATTACGCCAGGAAAAACAACTTTGATTGAGCCGACATCCGGCAATACAGGCATTGCCCTTGCTTTCGTTGCCGCCGCTCGCGGATACAAATTGATCCTGACCATGCCCGAGACAGTGTCAATCGAACGTCGGAAACTGCTTGCTGTGCTTGGCGCAACTCTGGTGCTAACGCCTGGTTCCGAAGGGATGAAAGGAGCCGTAAACCGCGCAACAGAATTGGCCGCGATCACAGCTAACAGCTTTGTTCCGCAACAGTTCGACAACCCGGCGAATCCACAAGTTCACAAAGAGACCACCGCTGAAGAAATCTGGAAAGATACGGACGGCAAGGTCGACATCTTCGTGGCAGGCGTCGGCACCGGTGGCACCATTACCGGAGTTGGGCAGGTTCTAAAACAGCGCAAGCCCGGAGTGCGCATCGTTGCAGTTGAGCCGACTGATAGCCCGATCATCAGCCAGAAATTGGCAGGCGAACCATTAAAGCCAGGACCGCACAAGATCCAAGGTATCGGCGCGGGATTCATCCCAGGTGTTCTCGATCTGAGCATCATTGATGAGGTTGTGTTGGTAACAAACGAACAGGCCTTTGACCATGGTCGCCGTTTGGCACAGGAAGAAGGTCTGCTCGTTGGTATCAGCAGTGGTGCTAACGTTTATGCCGCCCTGCAACTTGCAAGACGAGAAGAGAATCGCGGTAAGTTAATCGTCACCGTGATCCCAAGCACCGGTGAACGATATCTATCGACGGCAATGTTCGCCGACCTATTGGCGGAGCCGACGGGCGCAGCAATCTAATTGGCCGGTTCCACACCATAGATCACTGCGAAACTATGGTCCAAACGCCATCACCAGGGAGGTGATTGGTCTTAAGGCGCAGGCGCTAGTCAGGCAAAACCCACTTGACAAAGAAAATTTACCGGTTAACATGGATCTTGCCCAAGTTATTTGTTTCGTTCGCCTTTCGCCTTACTAAATAATCCATTTACTCCGGTCAAGCCGTAGCTTCGTGTTGCTCAGCCTTCGACAAGGTTCCTGCATCGCTTGGCTGTGCGCATAAATACGCATAGGAGCACCAATGAGCTACAACAAGGAAGAGAACGCCGCGTTTTTTCCCGTGGAAAATTACGAGGCTCTCCGGAAAGGAACCACAACTTCAAGCTCTGACGCGGTGATCGCGTACAAACCGATTGAAGCGCCGGCCTGGGACAAGCATAGTACGGAGCTGGCGCCGAAACCAGCGAGATTTTCCAAGCTAACTCGTTGGGACCAAAGATGCACCAACTTGCAGACGGTAGTTAAGTGGGTTGTGGTCGCCGCAGGCGCCGCCACCATCGCCGGTCCAGCGATTATGCATATTCCACACTAACAACAGATATACATCGCAAATACATTTGAACAAGAGAAAGCTCCTTTAACCTAAAGGAATTGTCTGAGTGTGCATTCCTGAAGCGCAGGTGATCTAAGATCATGAGCCCGGCGCATCAGGAATTTCTTACATGATACGACTCCTTGTAGGACCTTACCGCAGCGGCAAAACAGGCCAGTTGTTGCGGGACCTTGTCGCGTCAAAGAAAGAGCATCCATTTGATCGATGCCTGATTCTGGTGCCGTCGCAGCGCTACGGCGGCTTGGTCCGGGCAAAGCTTGGCGAACTTGCACAAGCTGAAACAGCTGGTCAACCAACCGGAATGTTCGCAGTGGAGATTGCCACCATATTTGATGCCTGCAGTGAAGTCCTGCGGATGGCCGGTGAACACCAGCTTGTGCTTCCGAAAGACCTATCTGCCGCCGTCGTATCGCTGGCCATTCAGGAGTTACAAGCGCGTGACGAGTTGACGAACCTGCGACCAATTAGCCATTTTGCAGGTACAAGCCAGGCTGTTCTCAGGCTGCTTGATGAATTTGAGCGAGCAGCGCTACCGCCGGCGCAAGTTGTATCGGCAACTGCTAATACGGCATCTAGTGAATCTAAGTATCGAGAGCTGGCGGCAATATATCGACAGTACTGGGAAAAGCTCGACGACCTGGGCTGCTTGGACCAAAAGCGCATGGCATTTGCCTGTCGGGAAGTCCTGTCACGAAAGGATATGGAATCGTTCCGCTTGCGCTGGCTGATCGTCGACGGGTTCGATCGACTGAGCCCGCTTCAAGCCGAAGTCATTCAAGCATTGTCGCAGCATGCGGCGCAGACACACATCGCATTCGACTATGTCGAACCGGCACTGCGCAACGAAAAGCAGACCGAGGAGTATGGCTGGAAGGACAGCAGCTTTGAAGAGTTGAGTAAGCGATTCCGCGTGCCACCGTCTTATCCTACTTTCGACGTCAGCACCTCCTGCGCACCTGCAGAGACTGCGTTTAAGACGCTCGACTCATATTTTGAAATGGTCGAAATTGCCCGACGATGCAAGGAAGCCATTCTGCACAGGGATGTTTCACCTGGGCAAATTCTTGTTGTTGCCAGAGATATAAACGATTATGCCATCGCGGCACGGGCTGCCTTTGATGACGCTCGGATTCCATATTCCGTTGATCAAAGCATTGAATTTAAAGAATTGCCGCTCTTCAAACTCCTGATGAAGCTTGCATCTCTGGCGCAGTCTGACTTTAGTCGCCGACAAGTTTGTGAATGCTTGCGCAGTGCGTTCATCGATCTTGAGGCGCTTGGGCTAACTCGGCAGCAAGTCGAGTCCCTCGATAAGAAGTCGCTCGAAATGGGCGTATTGAGTGGCCGTGAACAATGGGAATCCTTCTTGCTGCACTCGATGCCCGAACACGTATTCAGCGCGATAACGCACACCTTCGATTTGTTGACGCCGCCGGAACAAGCCACCGTTGGAAGTTACTGTAGATGGCTGGAAGGCGTCGAGAATCTCGTTATTCGCCAGCCGGCAAGACTCAGTGCCTGCGCGCCAGAAGAAATTGAGTCCATCCAGGGATTACGCACCATCGTCCGAACGCTTGTGCAACAAGAAAGCATATTCAAAATGGGCGAGGTCAAAGTCGCGCACTTTCTGTCGATGCTGATCTCCGCCTCGGACAATGCTACTTTCAGAAGAAGCGCAGCGCAGCCTGATTGCATCACAATCTGTGCAGCCGAGCATGCCCCTAACCGCAGATATGACGAAGTATTTGTCGCAGGTGTTATCGAAGGCAGATTCCCGAAACACACGGGAGAAAAGGGGTTCGTCAGCGCTGACGAACGCGCCCGTTGGGCAAGCTTCGGTGTACTGCTTGCCAATCCGCGCGAAGAGGTCGGCTTCGAGCGAGCTTTGTTTAAATCGTTAATCGAGCGCGCCCGCAAGCGAGTTTGTTTCTCTTTGCCGGAGTTCACTAATGGCGGTGATGAAGCCATCGTTTCCTTCTTTTTGACCGACGGTTCGGCCAGTCCCGAGAGGATCGAACACATCAAGCCGGCGGTGGAAGCATTGCGCCATCCAATTTCGCCGCGCGAAGCAATTGGTGGATGGCTCTGGTTAGATCCCGGAATTGAGCTGTCCCCGCGCATGAGCTCGCACTCAGCCACTGAGGAGTTCTGGCAAACCATCAACGTTTCCGTTCTAGCTGCATACCAGCGCCACCAGAAAAATGCATCGAATGCCTACAACGGATACTTAGTGGACCTTACGGAATCCCAATGGTTGCAAGTAAAGTTGCCGAATGCCTGGAGTGCTTCGGCTCTAAACAATTACGGACAGTGTCCATTCAAATTTTGGATGTCCAACATTCTCCGCGTGGAACCGCGCCGAGAACCACAGCTTGGGCTAGCCGTCGATATTAAAGGTCGGCTTTATCACAAGGCTCTGGAAATTTTCTATGCACGTTTCACGCAAATAAGACCAGAGGAACGGACTGACCAAAGGCAAACCGTTCTCAAGGAATCGTTGCTGGTAGCCATTGAAAGCATCAAGAACGACCCTCAGTTCACACCCGGCCCTTATTGGGATAACGAACAGAAGGACATGCTCTTCCGATTAGATCGTTTTATCGACTACGACGATCAGCGCTTGCTGCGAGATAAGACATCTGCTCAGCCGGCGCTCTTTGAAGCACGCTTCGGGTTGAACCACCTGGAGAATTCCTATCCTGCTCTGACTTTGCAGACCAAACACGGACCGATCGTCATCCGTGGAGTAATCGACAGAGTCGACATTCACGAGTCACAGGATGGTGAGCCGCCATGCGCGACAGTAATTGATTATAAAACGAGCAGCAGCCCAATAACTCTGGCCGATGCTCAGTCCGGAACGAATCTGCAGCTGCCAATCTATGCGCTGGCTGTCAGCAAATCGATGTTCCCTAATGCAAAAGTCTCGCATGGGCACTATCTCAGCATTAACGGAGCACGCAGCATCGGCTCCATTGACTTCAACCAAGACAAGTCGGCTGACCTTTTGGAGTCGACTATTGCGCTGGTTAGCGATACTGTCAGTGCTATCAAAGCCGGTGACTTTGGGGTCCGCCCACGTTCTGCAAAAGCCTGCCAGCATTGCAGTCATAAGCCCGTGTGCCGCGTAACAGATTTAACTCGTAACGACGTGGAAGAAGCCTGATGCCTCGACTTACAGAACAACAACACCTGGCCGTACACAGTATCGATCAAAACGTAATTGTGTCGGCTGGAGCTGGTTCCGGCAAAACGATGGTGCTTGTTGAGCGATATCTCCAGGTGTTGAAAGAGCAAGAAGACGCCACAATATCCGACATCATCGCGGTAACCTTTACGCGAAAAGCTGCAGAAGAAATGCGCAGCAGACTCAAGGCCAGACTCAAGGAAATTACTGAAACCTGTTCGTCGGACGAAAAGACCAGATGGTCCGAACTGCTGTTCCAGGTTGACCGCGCCAAAATTGGCACCATTCACTCGCTTTGCGAATCCATTCTGAAGGCGTATCCGGTTGAAGCGCAGATAGATCCCCAGTTTGAAGTCCTTGACGATTTAACTCGCGCAGACCTGATGAATACGGCTGTCGAGGAAGCACTGCAATCAATGATTGGCGAGCCGACCGACCGGCAATTGATGTTATTGGAGTATCCCATCGAAGCCATTCGCAATTGGATGCTGCGTCAACTACAGAGCATTCCTCAGTATCGACAAGCACGCGCGAAGATGGGAACGTCTGTCGAAGACATGCTTGCTCAAGCGCAAGCAGTGATCAAGCGCGTCAAAGCAAGTGCAATCAAAGAATTTTGCCAGGACCGGGAGTTCAAAACTAACGTTCAATATTTGTTCGATAATCCATGGCACGATCGCGAAAACAATCTGG
>JADYXS010000556.1 GCA_021772155.1 Candidatus Obscuribacter sp. | reverse complement strand
CATCAAAGGATCTTTAAGTGATTCAGTTGGAACAGAAGAGTTCCCTTCGCTCGGGAAATTCGCGGCAGCAGCATTACTTTCGCCGCCGGGAGCCGACGGTGTCCTCGTTGAATCATCCTCGACGACTGCTGCCCGTTCTTGTTGGCGCTCAACCTCCGCGCCTTGCTCAACGTTGTTGCGCGCTAGTCGAGATCTGCGTGCAGTTGTGTTCGTCATCCGGCCATTGCTTTTGCCGGTTGACGGTTTGGCATCGCTGGATGCCATTTTATCAGCGTCCGTAGAATCCGTTGCCGCTTTCTTAGCTTTAGGAGAAAGCTTGCTATCGTCGCTTGCGATCTTAGATTCTTGTCGACCCGGGGTCAAGAACGCAAGCACAGGCGTGGGGTGTTTGGCATAGTAGCCTTCCATGTACTTCTTGAAGATTGTCGCCATGATCATGCCGCCGGTAACTCCGCGATTGTGAATAGCTTTGTTATGATCGTTTCCACCCCACACCGCGCATGCGGTGTCTGGCGTGAACCCGACGAACCAGATATCTTTAGCTGCATCAGAGGTACCCGTCTTGCCTGCGACGGGCCGGTTTTTCAGCTGCGCTCGAATGCCAGTACCGCTTGTAACTACGGCTTGCATGATGTCGACGAGCTTGGCAGTTGCATGAGAATCAAAGACTTTGCGCGGCTGCAGAGCGAATGTGACCAGAACTTTGCCGTTATTGTCTTCGATCCGTCGAAATATTTGTGGCTTCAGGTGAACCCCGCCGCGTGCAAACGTTGAATAGGCACCAGCCATATCGATTGGTGAGGCAGCTGCCGCGCCCAAGGAAACCGGCAGGTACGGCTCAATTTTGCTGGTTAGGCCTGATAGGTGCGCTGTATTGATTACATTGTTGATACCGACTTTGTATGCGACTTTGGCAGCGCAGACGTTTCGCGATTGCGCCAGGGCCTTTCTAATCGTCATTGCACCCATGAAGCCGCCTTCGAAGTTTCTCGGGGTCCAAGACCGTCCACCACTTGGGAATGACACTGGTGCATCCACAACAATGTCATCAGGACTCTGGCCTTTGAGGAAACCAGCGAGGTAAACAAAAGGCTTAAATGACGACCCCATCGTGTGGGGACTAACGGCCCGATTCCATTGATTCTTTTCATACTGCCCAACGCCACCTACTAGCGCAAGGACAGCGCCATCATCAATGCGCACCGACACCAAAGCTCCTTGCTCCACACCACGAGGGGCCTTATCGATACCGTGAGAGAGGGCTTTTTCGCCGGCAAGTTGCGCATCGGGATCTAAATTAGTGTAGACGTTCAAACCACGCTGAAGCTCTTCAGTACTGTAGCGAGCGCGCAGTTCATCTACCACATGAGCAATATAGAACGGATATTTTTGGTAGGGATTTACAAATTTACGAAAGGCCAACTTCACTTGCTTTGCTTTCTCAGCTTCTGCCGGTGAAGCCAGTTTATACTCCACCATCTTATCAAGCACCACGTGCTGGCGTTTAATGGCGTCGGAGCGGTTTGCCGGATTGCTCAAGGCAGATGGTGCTTTCACTACGCCTGCAAGAAAGGACGATTCGGCAAGAGATAGCCGGGAAGCTGGTTTGTTGAAATATCGCTGTGCTGCTCGCTCGATACCATAAGACTTATTGCCGAAATAGATTTGATTCAGGTACATCTCCAGAATCTGCTCTTTTGAGTACTTCGCATCAACTTGAGTGGCAAGAACGATCTCTTTGATCTTGCGGTTTATGGTCCGGTCTTCGCCAGGGAAAAACAGGTTCTTAACTAACTGTTGAGTAATCGTGGATGCACCCTCAACAACTCGACCGGCCTGAAAGTTCTTCAACGCAGCACGAGCCATACTGGCGACACTGAAGCCGTCATGGTCATAGAACTCGTGATCTTCAGCGGCAAGCATCGCCTTTTTCATCGCCGCAGATACTGCATTCAATTTGACTGTGAGGCGGTCCTCGTCGCCGGAGACAACAGCCGCCAGACGATTGTGGATATCATAGACCTTGACCGCTTCAACAGGTTTATAGTCTTCCAACATGTCGATGCTCGGCAAGGAATTGTATCCTAGCCATATTCCGGGCACTATCAAACCGATTCCTACGATACTTGCCAGTCCTATTAGAACAACGCGATTGCTTGGACGCCGACCTTGCGGAATTTTGTTGTACCAATTTGCAGGAAGCGCAGCAGCGCGTTTGGCTAGGTTTAGCGGTGAGAAACCAAATCCACAACCTTTTTTTTCGTCAGGCAAGTGAACGGAGATCCCTGGTACCTCATCCGACTCTGATGCGGGCAATTTCGCCGATTCAGGAACCTTGTCCGGCTGACTGGGACTGCCTGAATGCTGCTCGCCATCGCGTTTTTCATCTTCATCGAAGTTATTGTCACCGATGGACATGATTGATCTCCTTAGCGTCATCGTTCGTTGCTGGGCACACAGGCTTGAAGTGCTAGACTTCCAGCAGGTCGAAGGTCATCCACTTTTTGTTCCGTTAACGCAGGCGCGCAGGCAAGCAAGATCCACGTGCAAAACAAGTGGACAGAATTATCCACGGTGGCACGGAACAACGAATCCGAGTTATATTCCGGTCCGCATCTATGTCTTGTCGGGGATTTCAGGTGATGGCAAGGCGTGTTGCAATTCGCGTGCAGCATCCTTACGCCCCTGATGCTCGTAAATCTTCGTCAGCAGTTTCGTTGCTCCGTGCCCCAAAGGATCATCTGGACGTTTCTGCCTCAGTACACTAACGACACGCCTCAAGAGCGGTTCGGCATCTGCGTAGTTCCCCTTGTTGTAATACATGATTGCAAGGTTATTGGCGCACTTCAAACTGTCATCGTGCTCGACGCCTAACTTGGTGTCATAAATTTTCTGAGCATTCGTGTATTCGCTCTCCGCTTCAGTAAATCGGCGTTCTGCCGTATCAAGCTGAGCTAGATTATGCAACGTCCTACCAACATCGAGACCGCCTTCGCCATAAAGCTGTTTACGCAGAAGCAGCGCTTCTTGAAACAGTTTACGAGCCTCTACATAGTTTCGCTGCTGCGCATTTATCAGTCCAAGGTTGTTCATAGTCCATGCATAATCGGCAGTTGTCTTCGGCAGTTGAGTCTTATAGACGGCCATTGACTGCTTCATCAAGTCCTCAGCCTGCCGGATGTCACCTTTTTGCCAGCAAAAGTCTGCCAGGTTGCGAAGACTGCGTCCGACTTTCGGGTCGTTCGGACCAAGAACCTTCCGGCGAAGGTCAAGCGCTTCTCTATAGAGTGCTTCCGCTTGCGCCTTGTCCCCACGCTGAGATTGATAGTAAGCAAGGTTACTGACACTGGTGGCATATTCCGGATCAGTTTTTCCGAGCAACTTTTGCTCAAGCTCAATGGCCCGGTCAAGGAATTGTTTGGCGTCAGTAACGTTGCCCTGAGTAAAAAGGAGTGCGGCCTGATTGTTGAGGACAGCGCACAGTTGGCGTGTCAACTGCAAATCCTTGGCGTTCTTATCGCGCTTTGCCGTAAGGTCAACTATAGTCTTGGCGTTTTGTTCCAGCGTGCCGTACATCAGACCATAAGTGCTGTTTTTCAAAGCCTCTAATTGCTGAGAGACTCTTTCGACGTCTTCAATTTTGTTTTCTTTGCGCAGCGAATCCTGCCAGCGCTGCAAACTGGTGAGCAGACGTTCGTCGGAGGCACCAAAGTTTTCAGCCAATTCCGAGGATTGCTTGAAGTAGGAAGAAGCCCTTGAATAGTTTTGCGCATACAAATACCGTTCGCCTTTGGCAAACAACTCACTGTATGCATGAGCTAGATTGTGCGGATTGATCACCCGATTCGCATTGAAATATTCAACCGAGCGCATCGCGCCTAGCACCAATGTTAGTATCACCAGACCAGTGATCGCAAGGGTCGCAGCAGCGGTAGCGAGCTTGCTACCCCGTTGTTTCAAAATATTTTGAAAAGGACGGACGAGGCTAATCGTTTTGCGCAGTTGCGGTCCAGGAGTTTGCAGACCTTCCAGCTCAGACATAAGATCAAGAGCAGACTGGTGGCGATCAGCAGGATTCTTGGCCAGTGTTTTGAGGATGCACGCTTCCAAAGCAGGTGGAATGCTGTCCTTGATAGCTGTCTCGTCGAAGGTTATATTTCCTCGCATGTGGAGGTTCATCGCTTCAAAAGCATCACGTCCTTCAAAGGGGCGAATGCCGGTGATGGTTTCATACATCACACATCCCAACGAGTAAAGATCGGAACGCGCGTCGAGGGTGAGCCCGAGGCACTGCTCTGGGCTCATATACGCAGGCGTACCAATGGTATGACCAGCTTGTGTCAGTGTCTTCCCAACCTCGCCGTCTCCCATATCGATCAATTTAGCAAGGCCAAAGTCGAGAATTTTGACCTCGCCCTTATCCTTGGTCAGAAGAATGTTGCTTGGTTTAATATCGCGGTGAATGATCCCGTGCTCGTGAGCCATCGCCAGCCCGGATGCACACTGTCTGAAAATTTCGACGGCCTTAGAAAGGTCCAACGGACCGTCTTGGACGATCACTTCCGAAAGACTTCGTCCTTCGACATAAGCCATAACCATGTATGGCTGCCCTGACGGAAGCAAGCCAAAATCATAGACGGCTGGAATGGCCGGATTGTTGAATTTTGAAGCTGCTTCAGCTTCTCGCTGAAAGCGCATAACTTTGTCTGGATCAAGAACGAGGTGTGAATGCAGTATCTTGATCGCCACTGCCCGTCCGAGAGACTTCTGCTGGGCCCGATAAACCAAGCTCCATCCACCCGAGCCGATGATGCCATCAATTTCGTACTGGTCGGATAAATTGCTATCGATTAGCGGGTTTTGCGGAGGAGTCAAAAGCATCGTCTTATCTTTCGGACAATGCGTCAGTTCTGCAACGAACTGGTTGTGACAAGACAGGCAAACCTTAGTCAGTCCGACCTTTAGCTTCATTTTGCTCTGTTCTGCAACGTCCAATATCAAGCCCTATGTGACTTCCCTTCGAGCACGGTATTGTCTCAAAGTCCGGATAGCTCAAATATTCCCAAAATCGGCAATCCGGACTACTTTCTGCAGTAGCAGAAATTAGATCTTTACCTATGCGTTTGAGATTTCCGCTGGCGGGAATATAGGGCACACGGGGCAGTATAGATTTCCATGGGTTGTGGGGACAAATGTCTTCTTTCATCGCTGTCAGAATAGCCGATCGATACTTTGATTCTCGCAGCCCTCTATCATTGGGGCAGACGGGTGACCTGCGACGTTTCATCGTGCTTGCAGGGATCATGTGCTCCGTTGCCGCTATGACCGTCATCTGCCTGGGACATAATCAGCGCCTGCACAGGGTGGTTATCCACGACGTCGATGTGGCCTTCGAACTTTCCTGTGCTCCTCCCGAACCAAGTTTTCGTACAGTTGACCAGCTAATTCCTCTGAAGTTCGACGAGGGCCAAAAGCCTTCGGCGCTGGCAAACAGACAACGTGAGATTCAGCGATCGACAGCGGAACTGGAAAAAACAACCGAGAAGAAAGCTTCCGAAAGAACTGAACCAAGCAAACTTCAATTCAACGGCATCCCCGAGGCCCCGATAGCCCTCGGACGGATTGCACCAGCAAGCCGCCCAGTGGCCAACGTACTTGTAGATCCATTTGGTGGAGCAGCCGCCAATGCTGCCACACCTGTGGCTGACTCATCGCCGGCAAGCGGAACATTAGATGGCAAGGCCGACGCCGTCGGTCCGGGAGAAGGCAGTGGGACCGGTCACGACAATGGCGATACCAGTTCGTTGACAGGCAGCAATTTTGGGACGAATCAACTCATTGCAATGAAGGCCCCGCCTACAGCCATGGGCAACATCGGACCGTACAAACGAGACCTCGTGGCGCGCATCAAAGCAGCCTGGCATCCAGATGAAGCCTACGATCAGGTCGAAGTGCAGGTAAGTTTAAGTCGCGACGGTAAGGTACTCGGCACACAACTTCTCAAGAGCACTGGCAACGGTAAGATCGACTCGACGCTGTTAGAGGCCATTCATGGTACGGAATTTGCGGCGCTCCCAGACTGGTTTCAAGGTCGGCAGCTGAAGGTAAAACTTATTTTGAAGAATTCTTAGGCTGCGCCGGTCCATCGTCGGTCGAGCACCTATGTTCCCAAACGGCACGTTCACGATAGCTTTCTATTGCTGTACCTTTTGGGCGCGCCAGCGTGATTCGGTTCGTTCATATGATAAGGTGATGCCGCTCGGTTCGATCAAAACAGTTGCGAGGTGGTGCCTCTAATGAAGATAGCGCTAGGACAAATCAGTGTCGGACTTGATAAGCAGCAGAACTTTTCCAAAATCGCGGACATGGCATCATTGGCCGCAAGCAGAGGGGCACAGCTAGTAGCGTTTCCAGAGGTGTCCATGTACAACTACGGGACACCTATGCACAATCTGGTGCCCCATGCTGAAGCACTAAACGGTTCTTTTGTTACCGGTCTGGCGCAAATCGCCCGCGAAAATAGCATATTTATAGTGGCCGGAATGTTCGAGTCAATCCCAGGCGATCAGTATGTTTTCAACACTATAGTAGTGGTCAACGCTGCTGGAGAGTTGATCGGACACTACCGGAAGATCCATCTGTTTGATGCGTTTGGCTGGAAAGAATCGGAGCGAATCACAGCAGGCGACGGTTCAATACTAACTTTCAAGTGCAACGAAATTACATTCGGTATCATGACTTGTTACGACCTCAGATTTCCCGAACTGGCACGGCATCTTGCCGCTAGCGGATCGCAAGCAATACTGGTGCCGGCAGCCTGGGTAAGCGGTGCACTTAAGGAGACGCATCTGCAAACTCTTGTTCGATCCAGAGCAATTGAAAATAACTTGTATGTGGCTGCCGCTGTGCAAGTCGGAGCGACTTTCTGTGGCTCCAGCCAGATTGCTGATCCCATGGGGGTGATAACTGCAGATCAAGGTGAGGAAGAAGGATTACTCGAGTCCGAGATCACCTTCAACCGGGTGACTGCTGTTCGCGAAAAATCCCCGACACTAAAGAACTGTCGTCCGGACCTTTATGCAAAATGGTATACCCAGCACGGCATTTTGGGTTGAACCTGCCCTTCTCAGTCATCTCATCATCGGACCAGCAACCATATGGTTTCCATGAGACGGTCTGCTTATAATGCTCCGTCATATCCGTTATTGCTAAACTTGGCGAATGACAAGATTTACTCGCCGAACATTTCTAAAAACAGCCGCTTCGGTTCTGGCGGGAACACCGCTCCTTTCTGCATGTAGCGGTAATACCGTCGGTGAGACGGCAAAGAGACTGAACATTTTCAGCTGGGCAGACTACCTTGCTCCGACGTGCATTCCGGAATTTGAGCGGCGCTTTGGAATACAAGTGACATTTGATACTTTTGCCTCAAATGAGGCGCTTATGGCGCGACTGGAAGCTGGACCGGTCGATTATGACATTGTCGTACCGACGAACTACGCAGTTTCGAAACTACGGAAGCTAAAGCTGCTGAAGGAAATTGATCACGCCAAATTACCGAACTACAAGAACGTTATGGAACGCTTTCGACGGGCCGCATATGATCCTGGCAATCGATATTCCATTCCTTATACGTTTGGCACTACCGGAATAGCATTCAACAAGACGGCGTTTGAAGAAGCCGGTGCCCGTCCCCCAACTAATTGGGATGCATTCTGGGACGCGCGTTTTAAGGGACGCATCACCTTACTGGAAGATGCCAGGGAGACATTGGGCTTTGCCTTGAAGCGCAAAAACTTTTCGTACAACTCCGTCGACCCCAAACAACTGGAAATCGCCTGCCGCGATTTAGAACTGCAGAAGCAACTGATGATGTGTTACACGTCCGATCAGGTGATCGTATATCTTGCAAGTGGCGACGCATTGCTATCGCTGGCGTTTAGCGGAGATGCGCACCAGGCTCGGCGTACGAATTCCCATGTGGGGTATGTCATACCTGAAAGCGGTGCATCCATGTGGATCGACAACATGGCTATCCCAGCATCGGCACCGCATGTGGAGGCAGCCTACTTGTGGATGAACTATATCCTTGAACCTGACACCGCAGCGGCGCTGACAAATTACACATACTATCCAACGCCCAACTCCGCGGCAGTTGCAAAGGTCAAACCGGAATTGCTGGCTGATAAGACTTTGTACCCCTCTGAACAGATGATGGATCGCTGTGAAGAGATTGAAGATATCGGCGACGGAGTGCTTCTTTACGATCGCACATGGACTGAGTTGAAGTGCATTTGATCATCACCGGTTTCGTTCGCACCGTTCCTTATATATAGGATGGTTACAGGGACTTGTAGGGGCGGCTCATGAGCCGCCCGCGGCCTCATGCGACATGGTGCAAGAAAATGGAGGAACGTCGGGCGGGACACCCGCGTTCTCCCGAAATATGGAAAACCCGATAACCCATGAGACTGGTCCCCAAATATTCGCTTCATTTTATAAAACTAGGGAACTTGAGCAGAACCTTTTATGGATGAGTCGCGTCATTTACAACGGAATCCTTCAAACGCCCCTTCCGGAATGAGGACACAATGGCTCTTGCAAAATGTGGACATCCAGGATGCGCCTGTCTGCCAGCAGATAGAAGTCAATTCTGCAGTGACCACTGCAAGCAAGTGCAATTTTCCGAACCGTCGGAAGAGGTCGGTTGTTTATGTGGGCACAGCGGTTGTGACCCACGTGCACAGCATCAAGACACACCTACTGAAACAGGTGCGTTCGACGATGATCTTGAAGACAGACTGGCGGAGCCAAGACACTAACATGCAATTGGTTCATGCCAATCATCAATATGCGCAAGCAACGGGCAGGATAAGCACCGAACGCGGTGCCCTCAAGTTCGTTGCAGACCTTCTATACCGCAACAAACATTGCGTTAGGTCTGCTCACACTGCGCATTCTCGTGCGATCCATATTCGCACGCGCTATGCACGTAGCTAGTTTGTACAAATTCAACTACGTGCGCATTGCGCCACATCGCTAGCTCTACGTGATTGTAGACATGGGTTTAAAAACACCACAGCTGCAAGTTTCCGTAGTACGAATATAGGGATTCCCTGCTGTTAACCAATACGGCTTTCGGTATACTCAACAGTAAGGACGGTCAGGTCGGAGATTAGCTAACGATTTGAGGCCCGACCCTAGGCGATAAAAGCGCCTTGCGTAAAACAAACAAATTCGGATCTAACAACACGCAGCGTTGGTTGCATAGACTTCCATAGTTGCAACGTTTGTGCGCCCGATGTTTTGAATGGAAAGCGCCTTGGCGTTTGCTTTGGCTAAAGCTTTGAATTGCAGAGGTATAGGTGATGAAAATGAAGATAGGTAAGTTCTCAGTCAAGAAAGGGGTATTGCTCGGCGTGTTTACCGCGCTCAGCATTGTGGTCGGTCCAGCGGCTATGTCACAAGTTACAGGTTCGACATACCTGGCTGAGACAGCCTCAATCGTTGGCGCATGCGGCAAATTGTTCGAGGTAGATGCGAATGCAGCCGGACTAACCGCACAAGAACGCGCAGCGATAATTCAAAAGAATCTCGACTATGCAGTTGTTTATGCGAAAAATAGAGCACCGTCAGCGGTGCAAGTATTGGTTGTGAACCGAAACCCAGTAGTAACTCTAGATGGCTTCCACATTGCTACAGCAGACGGCAACAGCGCCGCCCGAAACCGTATGACCGCCTTGCAGCTTGCCCAAAAGTGGGCTGATAGCATCAAGTTTTGTTTGGCTGATGCCTCGGCTATGGACAAGTACCTGTCAATGTTGACCGGGAACTACGCACAAGTGGCTGCTGCTCCACGTTCAGAAATGGTTGCCTACGTCCCGGCCGGTACTTTCTTACCGATAAAACTGGTGACCCCGATCGATAGCGAAACTTCGGTAACGGGCGATGTCGTCCAAGCCACCCTTTCCAGTGATATTCCGCTGCGCACCAGCCAAAGTGCAACCCAATGGGAAGCATATCTACCGGCAGGCACAACCGCAATCGGCCATCTGGTCGAAGCTTCGAACGCCTACACACGGAAAGGAGCATTCAGCATCCGCTTTAACGAGCTGCGTACTCCAGATGGCAGCGTAATTCCAATCGTCGGACACATATTCGGTGGTGTTGGAACTTGGGTTGCATGGAATACAAATCCGATCAAAGTTGAAGCTCCGGCTGTCCGCCTTGCCAGCGCAGGCCTTCTTGCGGCTAGCAAAGGCACCATTTGTGGTGGCTGGAGAGGAAACTCCATCGGCGCAGGTTTGGATGTACCGTTCCAAAAGATGGTGATGACAAGAAGAGCTGGCGTCACTGTACCATGCGGTGAAGCGATGATGCTTCAAATGTCCGCACCGACAGCGATTGCACTGTGCAACAACTGCGGTCCCGCAACTAATGCTATAGCTGCTGCACCAATCCCGTTAGCTATGGAACCCGGAACGGCTGTCATCAGGCATAGTGAAGCTCGCGTTTTCGAACCAGCCAAACGTCCAGTGGCAGCGGCCAAACATAAGCCTCAGTACCGCCGTATTGCTCGCAGCAGCGAGATAATTCTCAAATAGGTACGGATGTGCAAGGAGCGGTCGTGCATGACCGCTCCTGATAAAGGGCTTTATATAAGTTAGAGGTAAACGAAAATGAGACTCAATAAGGTATTTGGAAGACAGCTCATCGTAGCGGCAAGCGCGATCGGTTTGCTCTCCGCTGCCCCGGCCTGGGCCGGCTTTGCGCAGGGCAACACTGTAACCATGGGCGGACAACCGGTATTTTCCATCGCCGGTAGCGCTGACGGCTATTCGCCCGACCACCGTGCATGGCTTACACAAGACGCTTTGGACAATTCGCTTGTCCTGGCTAACAACAAGAGCGCATCTGCAGTTACAACAGCTCGCGCAAACGGTGCCATGGTCGTGATGCTCGACGGACACATTGTTGCCACCGCTGACGCCAACAGCGCCAGCCTGGAAGGAATGAGTCCGCAAGCTCTGGCTGACAAATGGGCTGATGGTATCCGTTCATTCCTATCCGACGGCAATCGGACCGTTGCTTACGTATCGGAATTGACCGGTAAGAATCCAATCAGTGCACAAGTGGCCGTTCTCGAGCGGCGCATTTATGCACCACCTGGCACCGTATTGCCAGTAGCCTTCGCCACGGCTCTCAACAGTGAAACACTGATAGCAGGCTCCAAAATCGAAGGAAGATTGATACAAGATGTGGCAATCGGCCGGTTTGTAATGCCTGGCGGATCGTCTGTCTTAGGTGTAGTTGTCGAAGACACACCTGGCAATTTCGGGGTCGCCTTCACCACACTGCGCACGCCGAACGGCACGCTTCTGCCGATCACAGCTAACCTGGCAGGCCCGTTGTCCGGCGGCGGTATAGGACCACATCCTGTAGCAACGGAAGATTTGCCCTACGACGTTCGTTTGGTCTACCAAGGATCGCGCGAATCAGTTTGCCGCCAATCAGCCACGGTCGGCATCGGTACTCTTGGTGGCGGACCTGGCGAACGCCTGGTTCTCCGTCGCGGCACAAACCTTGTGATTGCGCCAAGCACCCCGATGGCAATCGTCTTCGATAGTCCAACGCAAGTTGCAGTGGTTCTCCCGGGTACAGCAATGTAAGCGGAAACTGCGGAATCAGATTTACCTGATCTCCTACATGGACCTAACCACACTCCGCCCATTCTCGAAAGAGGATGGGCGAAGTATTTTGCAAGATCTTAGCTTGTAACCTTGTCTGAACCGTTAGTTTCGGGCGCCGAAACATTCATAGGAAGTGTCACAGTGCCGAATCTTGATATTCGACAGAAACAAATTGCGGCAGCGGAAATTTCCAGATAGCAACCCATTTGCTTTCTTTAAAAATGACAACGGAAGGATCGCGCGTAACAACGAGCGTTGAAGGGTCTTTCCAGCGCAACGACAATTGAGCCGGCTCTTTGTCACCGGCTATAAAAACGTTTCCACTATCGCTTTCTCGAATTGCATCGCTGTGCTCCAAGATCGAAACGTGCGGTGAGTGCCCTGACGTCGATCCACAGTGACGCATAAACACCACTGCGGTAAGCTTTCCATCAGGCGATGGTTGCGAATAACTAATGGCGTTAGAGCAAAAGAGCCCAGAAGCGATATCGATCATTGTCATCAATACAAGAAAACCTAGGCAAATTCGCCAAATCCATGCCGGCAGCAAGGGTTCTTTTCTGGGCCGATTCTGCAAATCTTCTGACATGGTTTGCTCAGTATCTGACATCGTGAGTTCAGAGTATAGACGAGGACTGGTCAGATAACTACAGCACGGCGGTGGCACACGCCCCTACAACCACGCCGGAAGGGCGGCTCTTCCCGGAATTGGCAAGGACGGCCACACGCCGTCCCCTACCACTTCAAGCTCAATGAAGCGAGCCTTTGACCCCCGGCACAAACCAATTCATCTCCGACAATTGCTTGATGTCTAGATCTTTGCCAGATGCGATTCTTTCCTTACCATCACGATCTTTCATGGGTCCACGAAAAACCACAAACTTTCCGCTTTGAAGTAGCTTTTCTTTCGCCGTAACTTCCTTTTGTACTGCTATCGGCACAGATTTTCCGAAGGAAGAAAGCTTGATGTAGCCTTCTGTGCCCTCCATTCCAGCTGTGTATGCCACCGGCTTCCAAGTATTGCTCTTGACTTGGTCGGCAACTTTTGTGTAGAACGGCCCCCAGTCCAAAGACGCACCAGTGAGCCACCCTTTTGGCGCCAGTTGACGACCATCGGAATAAAACCCAACTGAATAGAGACCGAGCGATTCACAAGCGGGCATGATTGTATTTTTGGCTATCCTGAGAGTGAGCGATTACGTCACAACCATTCTCTTTAAGACTTTTCACTGCCTCTGCTTCCAGCGGAGCATCGGACCAGTTGTTGATAAAAATGACGTTGGTACTCACCTTGGGATTCACAGATTTAGCACCAAGTGTGAATGCATTGATTGCTTGAACAAGCGGTGGCACCGGATGGGCAGCGATGAAGCCTAGCTTATTGCTCTTGGTCACTCGCCCGGCGGCAATGCCAGCCAAGTACATCGGTTGATATTGATGGGAGAAATAGGTGCCTAGATTCGCTGCAGTATCGAAACGATTGATCTGCATAAAGACAACCTTGGGATGTCTCTTAGCCACCCGCTGCGCAGGTTCCAAAAATCCATAAGAGGTTGTAAAAATAAGGTTGTTCCCCTTCGCAATCATTTTTTCTAGAACTCGTTCAGCTTCTGCACTTTCAGAAACTTTTTCAGCGATGGTCGTTTGCACCTGACCATTGGAATGTTTTTCGAGAAATAATCGTCCTTGATCATGCGCATAGTTGAAGCCCTTATCCGTAATTGGTCCAACGCACAAGAAACCCACCTTGAGCGGCGTTGTCGACTTATCTTGAGCTTCACCGGACGCTATACCAATTGAAAGCGAGAACGCCCAGATGAGAAGTAGTGGTAATAACAAAAGAAACGTAGTCAATTCTTTGAATCGCATGCGCACAATAATTTCTCCATCGTGATCGTTAACAGGGATGCCTTTCACGGGAGCGCTGGCGTAACGCTCGCTCCCTGAGGGTTCAAGATCAAAAGCGAGCAGGATGCCCGCGCTCCCGGGACAACACCATTACTTCTTCGGCAAATTGCCTTCCACTCCCGGAACAAACCAATTCATTTTCTCCAACCAAGCGGTATCAATGGGTTCACCTTTGACCAATCGAACCGCTCCATCTCGGTCTTTTAAAGGCGGAGCAAAAACTGCTCGTTTATGTTGCTTCAGTTTTTCAATTGCATCTAATGCTTGAGCTTGCACCGCCTTCGGTACGGCCTTCCCAAATGGCGCTAACACAACATAGCCATCCGCCAATCCGTAGCGCAAATTATCGGGCTTCCAAGTATTGTTCTGAATGGATTCAACGACCTTGACATAAAGCGGACCCCAATTCCAACTTTGACCAGTTAGCCAGCCGCTGGGCACAAGCGTATGCAAGTCGAAATTAGTGCCTATGGAATACACCTTTGCCTTCTCTGCAACCTTGCATACTGTCAGGCTTGTATTGAGAGTCGACAACAAGACATCACAACCACGCTCGATAAGGCCTCTTGCTGCTTCGGCTTCCAGAGCTGGGTCTTCCCAGCTGTTTGTCCAGACAACATGCACGGTTGCTTTTGGATTAACCGATCGGGCTCCCAAAGTGAACGCGTTGATGCACCACACCAATGCTGGAATGGGATGCCCACCGACATATCCAATCTTGTTCGACTTTGTCATTTTTGCAGCTGTTATTCCAGCGGCGTAGAGATACTCGTAATAGTCAGAGCAGAAATAACTGCCCACATTCTTCGACCCTGCGGGCACAAGACGACCGCAGTGCATAAAGCGCACATCCGGGTGCCTCTTCGCCACACGAAGTGCCGGTTCAAGAAATCCGTACGACGTTGCGAAGATAACCTTATTACCTTGCGCAACCATCTTCTCCATCACTCGTTCGCAATCAGAATTTTCAGGAATATTCTCAGCTCTCGTTGTAATCACAGATCCACGCTTAGTCGA
Source organism: Candidatus Obscuribacter sp. (assembly GCA_021772155.1). Lineage (GTDB taxonomy): Bacteria > Cyanobacteriota > Vampirovibrionia > Obscuribacterales > Obscuribacteraceae > JADYXS01. Next base: position 23,198 of record JADYXS010000556.1, on the reverse strand, counting down.
TTCTAAGTATTGTCGTCCTAGATCATGCGCGTTGTTCCATCCCCAATCAGTCGCAGAACCCGTATAAATGAAACCGACCTTCAAAGGTTTATTATCAGCAGCATGTACGGCGCTACAAAAAGCGACCCAATAGATCGCGACCAACAGCGCACGCAGAAAAAAGCGAGCTGCCATAATTCTAGGTTTGTTCTGCATATGGAATCCCAAGTGCTGCCGGGTGACTTTGCGACTTTCTGCGTGCCATTATTGAAGACAGCGCCATGGCTGTGATTACCAGAAAATACGGAAGCATTCCTAGCAAATACGGAGATACGTCAGAGCCAGCGGCCTGCAATCGTAACTGAAGCGAAATCGCAAGTCCGAATAAGTATGCACCAATTAGCGCCTTCCAAGGATTCCAAGCTGCGAACATCACCAAACCAACTGCTATCCAACCTCGTCCGGCAGTAATATTCTCAACCCAACCTTGCGCGTACACCAGAGCAAGATATGCACCACCAAGTGCAGCAAGCGACGCTCCTAACATTGTACAAAGGTATCTCACACGCTGAACATCAATACCGGCGGCCGCAGCGGCGCGAGGATCTTCACCCACGGCTCGAAGGGAAAGCCCAAAGCTGGTGCGATTGATCAACCAATAGACTACTGGAACGATGAAGTAACACAGATACACAAGAGGATCTTGATTAAAGAAAATGGTTCCCACAATTGGAATGTCACCAAGCACCGGAATTTTCACCGCAGAAATTGTTGCGATGGATTTACCTACGAAGTTCACTCCGAAAAACGCTGTGATACCACCGAGCAAAATTGTCATTGCAATACCGGCAGCGACCTGATTGGCCTGCAACCTTATACAGATAACACCATGGACAAATCCAATCACTAATCCAACTAAGAGCGCAGCTAAAATAGCCAACAGAACGTTCTGAGTGAAGTAAGAAACAACTACGGCAACCAGTGCGCCAGCAAGCATTATTCCTTCAAGTCCGAGATTCATTACACCAGAGCGTTGAGTTAGACATTCGCCGACCGAAGCCAGTAACACCGGCGTAGCACAACGAATCATTCCGGAAGCAACAGCTACGAAGAACGGCACAGAATCAGTCATGCACCAGCCTCCGACGTTTCAAGGTTAACTGGCTGAGTAGGTGTCGGCTCTGGAGGAGAAGTAACATTTTTGCTCGGTAATCGCAACTGCATTTTCTCAGCGAGGCGCTTTAACGAACTCTCCGAACCTAGCAGAAACAGAAATATCGCTCCTTCCAAGATATTGACGGTGGCAAATGGAAGTTTCTCGGTAAGCTGCAAATTATCCGCACCGGACAGAAAGCCGCCTAGTAACACCGAGGTAAAAATGATTGCGATCGGATTTTGACGGGCTAGCCAACAGACGAGGAAACCGGTGTAACCGTAACCTGGTGAGATACCGGACCGTAGCCGCCCTTCGATGGCAGAGACCTGGCTGAAACCAGCAAGCGCCGCCACTGCGCCAGACACCAACATGGCGGCAATGAGATAGCGGTTGACCTTGTAATGTGCATATTTGGCCGCTTCCGGATTGGCTCCGATGACATTGGCTCTGAAACCGATAGCTGTTTTTGCTAGTAAGATCGCAAGTGCAATGCCGATAACGACGGCAATAAAAAAGCCCAGGTGCAGTCGACTTTCAGGCATATGCAGCAATTCAGCACATGCTGGAAATGCCTGTGTCTGCGGCCAGCTAACATTGGTGGGATCCTGCCACGGTCCATGAATTAGAAATTCCAGAACGAGCACTGCTACGTAATTGAGCAACAGGCTGACAATGGTTTCATTGACGTTCAATCCAACCTTAAGAACGGCAGGAATGGCGCTCCAAAGGGCGCCACAAAGACACCCGCTAATGCACATCAGGGACAACATTAGCCAGGCAGGCGTTGTTTCAGGCATCGCCAATGCCACAAAAGTGCTTCCAATGGCTCCTGCAAGCAATTGTCCTTCTACGCCTATATTCATCAACCCAACGCGACCGGCTACAGCAACAGCCAGAGCGCAAAACATGACAGGTGTTGCAGCAACTAACGTCTCAGAAATAGCAAAATTGTCGCCAAATGCACTTGCAAAAATGCCGGAATAGATATTTATTGGATTGCGGCCAGCAAGCAAGAGAAATAGCCCAACCACCAACAGTCCGCATAGAATTGAGCCTAGGGAACCTAAGCAGGCAACTATGGTCGCCTTGGATATTCGGATTCCAATCATGCCTTACTTCCGTTAATTAACGAAAGCTCCGGCTTACCGCCCATGAACATAGCCAACGATTGATAGTTGAATTGGTCTGCCTGCTGTACTCCATTTATGGAGCCGTTGAACATTACTACGATGCGATCGCATGTCGCAATCAACTCCTCCAAGTCCGGAGAAATGAGGACGACTCCGCGCCCGGCACTTGCGGCCTGGCGCAATTCATGCCTAATTCGCATGGACATCGCGGCATCCAGCCCAGCGCATGGGTTGTCGGCCACTACTATTTTAGCCGAGGTAGACAGCTCCCTGCCGATGATCAATCTTTGTAAGTTGCCACCAGATAGAGCATTGGCGGCAACGTCACATAAAGATGGAGTGATCACAAACGATTCGATAATTTGTTGTGCCTGCTGACGCATCAAAGACGACTTAACAAAGCCAAGCGTGTGTGCTCCTGGTCTGTTGACGCTCCTAATGAAACTATTAGCAGCTACCGAGAGACCTGGCGCATATGCAAGCTTCTGTTCGCCTGGGACGTAGCAGGCTAGATCTTTGAGCGAACGCGACCTTTCATTAGCGGCACCGAAAATGATGCCCGAAGACAATTCAAGCAATCCCGCTATAAGCATTCCTAACTCTGCTTGCCCGCTCCCGCTTATTCCGGCAACACCAACGACCTCACCTGCACAGACTTCCAGGTTGATATTTGAGAGCGCTTTGTGTTTAGCAGTTGCCTTGGTACAAACATTTTCCAAACGGAACAGTGATGCACCGGATAATCCTTGCGGGACTGCCGTCGGTATGAAGGCATTCGAATCGACCATAAGCTTTGCCAAATCATCGCTGTTGAATTTAGCCGTATCAACCGTCTTGATACACTTTCCTTTGCGAAGGACCGTGACGCGCTTGGCGAATTTCATTACTTCATTTATGTGGTGCGTAATCAAAATTACAATACGACCGGCGGCGGCTAAATTTTCCGCAATGGTCAAAACTTCCTCAGCTTCAAACGGAGTTAATTGCGACGTTGGCTCATCAAGGATGAGAATCTGCGTGTCGCGCCATAGCAATTTGAATATTTCGAGTTTTTGACGTTCCGCAATCCCCAGATTCGAAACAGGAGACGACAAATCGAAGTCGAATCCTAACTCGCGGGCCCTGAGCATCACCTTCTTCTCTATTTCCTTCTTGTGGAAGGCAAACGGCAGCCCTGGATCGCCCAATAATACATTTTCAAAGCCAGTAAGCGAAGGTACCAGCGCCAGTTGCTGATGCACCATGCCAATGCCGAGTTGTCTGGCTTGAGTTGGAGAGTTAAGGACTACTTCTGTCCCATTTAAGTAAATGGCTCCCTTATCGGGTCGATAGTAACCGCTCAGAATTTTGCTAAGAGTGGATTTGCCAGCGCCATTTTCGCCGACGATGGCATGGATACTGCCACTTTCGATTTCGAAACTTACATTGTCGTTAGCTATAACAGGGCCGAATTGTTTGCAGACCGAGTTAAAGCTAAGTACTCGCTTTTGTTTCTCAACAGTGGTACTTGCCCGGTCGCTCAAATGCGAACCGTCAAGGGCCGCGTGTTTCTTTAATTGTGAGCGTGTAGGCGGCATAACCCACTAAAGTACGCAAACCGGGTCTCCGGCACAAGGGGGGAACTACGCATTTCTTTCGGCTTGCTTAGCGCTGCCCGGTGGGTCGCGTGTCCTTCCACAAATTACTAATGCCGGCAATCTACTGTAGGCATCAGGGCAAGGTGAGGGATTGGCAATGGACAACACAGTACGGGGAAGTAATGATGAAACCGGCAACGATAGGCAACCTATTCTTATTGATCTTTCTGTTGAAAGACCAATTCCACAGACCGGCACTTATCAGAGCCCTGCAGATTCAAATCTTCCCCGATTCACAATTGTAGGGATGGGCGGAGAAACAGTCAGACCAGTTCAATTCGGACCAGCGCAAGACATCAAGGTTCAGGACGGATGGCTTTCTCTCCGAGACAAAACCCGGGACTCAACGCCAGCGCGAACTAGTTTCGACTTAGGCTACTTGAAAGCAGAGCCTCCTTTCAAAATCGCGTCACCCGGTTTGGGAATCGATGGCATTCAAGACCAATATCTTTCTTTTCCGGGCCTATCTTCCAGGCGCAAAGGCGACTTTTTAGGTCCCTCAGTCCATCCATTTCAACTCACGGTAGACAGATTAAAGCCAGATTTCGCCGAATATCTAGATTTATCCCAAAAACTGCTCAGTGAACGCCAGAAGACATGGGCCGAAGGCTTGCTTGCCGACGATCCATCAATTTCCCAGGCCTACGAACAGCTTCCAATGTCTATCCAGTTGAAGTTGCGGACAAGAGCAGCAGAAGACCTTGTCTTCACTGAACGTACTGAGATGGAAGCAACGTACCATAAGCAACAGCAGTCTTTCATAAACTCCGGTCCAATCATTCCAGACCCCAGACCGGTTTCAGAGAAACCAGTCAGTGCAACAGAACTGACAAAAAGCTGGAATTTGGATGAAGACAAAACAGCCAAACTTGACGCCCGAGTCGCCAAACTGGATGCACCAGACCGCACACTGAGAGCCATTGACAGGATTCACAGCCTGCTTTCAATGCTCCCTGATGATCTGGTTAAAGAATTCGAAGAGCGGAAAATTTTGCCTGCTGGTACCAGCGCTGCTCAAGGAAAGTCAGATTCCGCCACCAGATCGAAGGAAGACCTGGCAAGCTGGTTAGCTGGGGATCCATCGCCAAATGCCGACTACTATGCTGCAATTTTCACAGACAAAAACGGATCCATTCAAAAAGACCTTGATGCGCTCTCAGAGCAATTGGTCGAAAAACTTGCCGACAAAGTCGACGATATCGCAGCTCAATCAATAGACACAAAAAAGAAGATTGACGAGCAGTTAGAAATAATTCGATTGGCACAGGAGTCCCTGGTTAAGGACTCAGCGCAAGCGGTGCCCTCCACTTTAACCTGGATGAAATACTTCGCTGAGCAATCCGGGAGTTACCCGACGACGCAACAGCCGATTCAAGTGCCTGTACATAGAGGTCCGACTTGGCACCCTAATGACAAAGCGGAAGCTGTGCAGTCCGCATATGTGGAAGCAGAGTCCGAACGGCAAAGAACGTTGTTGAGCACAATGCAGACGTATGCAAAACTCCAAGAGCAACAAGAGAAACTCGATCTTGCACGTGATATGGCCGAATATACCTCTTTCAGAGATGGCAGCCAGAATGATCGCGCAAGTGAGATGCTCCTGAATATCTGGTCCGAGCATGGCATTCGCTTCGCATACAAGAAAGACAACCACCTGGTTCTCAGCGTAGATGAGGCTTTAACCCAAAGAAAAAATTGGATGCCTATCAGCCCCATGCTTGAGCTGGGAACACCGCAAAGCCTGGATCAAGGTGTGAGCCTTTTGCAAAAACTGCCTGAATATAAGTGCAAAGGTTCGGCCGTCATTGAACCGCTCAGAAATCGCGCGCTCATGTCGATAAATTCTGCCCCGGAAATCATGGCTGCGGTCAACATGGCATCAAAGGTACAACCAATTTTGAGCGAGCTTAGCACCATCGTCCGGGCAGGTAATGAAAGCGGCAATTTTTCAGAAGATCTGCTCAAACAGGCAAGAGCCCAGGCTGACTCGCTTAAGAAACTGCTGGACGATCCCGGAGTCTCGCCTCAAGATTTGAAGCGCGCGATCGATAAGATGGAGGCACTGGTAGATGGTGATCATCGCAATGGGGAGATCGACGACCTTGCTGCCAATAAGGTAATCCACGACAAGGTAGAAAGTCTCAAGAAAGTCCTAGCTTTTCTATCTCCGGAAACAGCAGAAGGGAGGCAGATTCGTCAGGTTCTAAATTATGTTCGAGGAGCAGGCTATGGAACTGAAAGTGTAAGTAAGTGGCTGCTTGAGCATGGTCCGGAAATGATCGCTGGTTTGATTGCGTTTGCAGCAGTAGCAGTTACTCTAGCTAGCTGCGGAGCCGCAACTCCTCTGGCTGTAGCCGCACTCGGAACAGCTGGGTCAATGGCAGCTCGCGAAACAGTAAGACTGACCACACATACAATCAACGAAAGATTCGGATACACAGGCGTAGGCAGACGATTGGACAACCCACCGCTGGCTGAATTTGCCAGACAGTTTCCAAATCGCAGCACCGGCGAAAGACTGGAGTCATTCTACACAGACATCGTCATGCCATACGCACAGGAATGGGCTTTGAATACAGCCATTCTTTATGGCACCATGAGCATGGCAAACGCACTGGCTGGGGTTGAAGCAGTTGGACAGCATGAAGCTTCATTTCTTGCAATGAGCAAAGACCTTGCTGTGATGGGCGCCTTCGAAGTCGGCGGACGTGGAACTGAACTGCTGGCGCGCGATTTCAATCGATATGCCTTCGATGGGAAAGCACCACAAGCAACAGCCATGTTTTTCCACCTCACGGGCGGATTTGCGATGGCTTACGGAATGGCAAAGGCTTGCCGCATGCAAACTGAATTTGACCAAAACAGCAAAACATTAGTGTTTAAACCGACCAGTCAGGAAGGGACTGCAGCCTTCATACAGGCGTGCAAAGAGCAGAATCTGCCCATTGAACAGGTTGGTGATCACTTCGAGCTTAAAGTTTCCGAACTGCCCGACCATGCAAGACAATCAATGCAATTCACGGACCTCCAGCAGTTAAACCGCCCGATGGCCGATGGATTTGTGGATGGTGGAAAATATCAGACGTTTGATGCTGAGGGACATATTGTTAGCAAACCACAGCGATACATCGTGAAACTCGATGCCAACACGGACCTGCTACTTTTTGAATTAACTAAGATGGCCAAGAAACACCTTTCGGAATTACCGGAAAGAGAAAGGGCTGCGGCATTGACCACCATGGTCAACGAACTATTCAGCGGTGGAGAGTTGTCCACAAAGTCTCTGCTCGATAGGGTTATGGAAAGACGGGCGGCTCTGGCTGGGCAGGAAATCCCGATGGGCGAACTCGTCGCGACTGGAGAGGGAGTTTGTATCGAGCGCGCTCTTTTGATGAAATACATCGGCGATCGCGTAGGACTAAAAGTCAATCTGGTTCGCGGTGCAAGCGGCGAGATGGGTGCCAACTCTCTGGATCATGCGTGGACAGAAGTTACCTTTTCAGACGGACAGACCCTAATTTATGACCCAGCCGCCAAAGTATACGGAGCGCCGCACAGCGGGAACCTGAAGTATTTGTACAGACGCGGTGCAGATGTGATCATGCAACGAGTACTGCAAAAAGAGGCCGGTGCCCGTCGCTGATTATCCCCGTGGTCGAAGAACCCCTGAAGCAATTAGCCGTTCTACCAACTGTTTCAGCTCGATTTTCGTCGGATAGCGTGAGTCGTGAATGATCCCTTTGTCGCGACACCAGATCTCGTAAATAGCTCTCAACTCCTTAAGCTGCGACAGAGATTCCTGCGCCTGCTTATCCTCACGACGCATTTCTGATGCCTCCTTTACGTGGCTCCTGCGTCCAAGTTGTTCAAGCTGTTGCAGAGTCAGTGCGTTAGCTCCAACGTGATCTTCCTTGTCGCCCCAGTGATTGTCATACTCAGCTTTGTTTGTTTTATTGTCAAATTTAGGGATGGTAACAACGTGTCCGGGGAGGGCAAAAAACACCGGGAAGTTATCTGCTGCTGCAGCTTTAGCGAGCCTGTTCTTCAACTCTGAAGTGTTGCGATAAACCGTGACTCGTGGATCTGCGATTTTTTCTGCCTGGAATAACCGGTCCACCAATCCGCTAAGCGAAGAGCCTGCTGGTATACGCGCTAGGTCATAATGCATCAGCAGTATCCCAGGATCCAATGACCCTGTAACAGCCTCAACTGTATCGAGCATGGCAGTGAAACTACATTTGAGTTCTCCCAATGGAGTTCTTTTTATCGGCTCGAGCCCGTAACCCACTGCCAAGGTTCCATATCTGTTAAGACGGACATATTGCTCGCGATCAATCTCACCTGTTATGGGGTTTAGACCATAGATCGGCGTGGGTGGCTGCTTTGAGTAATCCATAACCACATCGTTTCCATTTATGTGTGCGAAACGCAGGTTGGTACCAAATTCTTCATTGAAGAGTTGAAACCTGACATTGCCGAGAGCGAGCGCCGCGTATTGACTCGCCAGAGATCTCACGCCGTCGCGCGGAGGATAGTCCGTGGACTCCTTTATCGTGGTGGAAAGCCATTCCTTCTCCACCGTCACCTTCATTTTTGTTTCAGTTGTCGTTGTGCCAGCAATAGCTATATCGGCGATCATTGAAGCCAGCAAGTCCGGACGGCGAGCTAGTAACCGCTTCTCGATGGAGCTCAATGTGCAGGTGGGGAAATCGCCTTGATCTATGGACTTAACGTGAGCCGCTTGATTTAGAAGCTGAGCTGCGACCACGAATTGTTCCACCGGGCCTGCCAAGGCGTAGTAATGAACTTCTTGATCTTTTGGTAACAGCCTATCCAGCTGAGCGATGAAACGGTCTTTGCTTTCGATACTAGAGCAAGGATTTCCAAGAAATGCATCAACATCTGCTTTTAGGGTTGCAGGTGGTAGCCATATTCCCATCCGTTCTGTTAATCGCTCCAAACGCAGTTGCAGAGCTTCTCGCGGGCCAGGCTTGTCTATTTGACTCAAATCTCGGTGGGCGACATTTCGCCAGAGACTTTCATATTTATCGACTTTGAACGGTTCATTCTGTCCCTTATCCAGACGCAAGCGGAAAGGCACCAGCTGGTTGGCTGCCTCAAATAACGGCGAACGAAGTGTGGTCTGGGCGGTACCGCTAAATGTGGAAGGGTCTCCACGATCGGCTATAAGCTCGATGGACGGTAAGCCGGGCTGATAGGACGCGAACTCACCGGAAGTGAGACGAGCAGCAATCTGACATTCCACAGGTCCCTTAAACACCGAAGGCTCCTGTCCAGACAATTCCCTCGACTTCGGCTGGGCAAATATGTCATGGATCGCAGACTGCGTCGAAGAAAACTCTTGTAAGCGGAAGTAATCGCGAGCCTGAGTACCTGCCACTGGTCCATCTTGTTTTTCGATGCGTTTGACGAGCTGGTTTTTCTCGTAAGGCGCCACCATTTTCTCGCCATCAGCCAGCAGTTCAGCAGCATTGCGTAAGTGTTTGGCGATATCCGGGAATTCCGTGTTTCGACGATCCAGACAGCTGCGATTCTTCTCCGGGTCCTTGCTTTCGTCTGCAAGTTCAATTTGATAGTTACGCCAGCGGTTCTTGCGCTCACCGGAGAGCCCAGTGATCAACTGGTTGGCAGAACCACTCTCTCTGGAGGATTGCAGAAACGCATTGTCTATTGCTGGCCTGTCGAAGACTTTATCAGTTGCAGTCTTGGAGAATGCTTCAATACACTGCCTGGTCCACACATCAGATTCGACATCAGACTCGGCATCGATAGCCGTTTCCGATTGGGCACCATCGACGATTTTGACAATCCGGGGGACGCCTGTGTCCAGTTGTTCAGGTGTCGGCATGCGGATTCTCCAATTAAAAACTGCGGGATTCCGCTGTTATTAACTAGACTAACGTCCAATTATGAACGTTTGGTATCCGCCCTCGAAACTCCAGATCGGCGGACGTTCCCACGTTGACGTTTTGTCAATTGCAAATCATAGTCCGGCAAAAGGATCGACAGGCGTCCATGCCGGCGCCAGCTTCACATCGATTTTCTCTGGCTCGCCCTGTGCAATTAAGAACGCCATCGCCTTGTCGAACTCGTCAAATGGGCTAGGTATCGGCACCAGAGGCACGTGGAGCGAACGAGTGAAATCATCCCAATGCACTGGTATCACACGACGCGCTTTGACAGTTTTAACTGTTTCTTGCCAGTAAGCATCTTTATACGTCTTGTTCCTCTTACCCAAAAGCCCTATTCCAAGAAAGACGACATCCGCCTGATGACCGCGTAGAGCGCCTGCGGAAAATCCGGCGGATCCATGAACAAGGATCGTTTTTGTACCATGCTTGAGCAACAACGACAGAGAACCACCCTCTTCATACTCCTGTGCTCTGACTGGTGGCACCAGAGGTTTACTAATTCTTCCACCGGTGAAGAGCGACTTAGCATGCTCCGACCGGACAAAGGTACAGTGAAATTTTCCGAAGTCCAGACTTTCCCCATCTCGCACCACGCGAATCTTGTCCTCGGGCAGTCCCCATCCACGCGCCACGTTCGCGGTCGATTCAGAACCCAACACTACTGCCCCTGTACGTCTGGCAACTTCCGGAGCGTCCATGACATGATCGTAATGAGAATGAGTAACAATAACTGCAGCAAGCTTCTTTATGCCTGCGCGCTGTAATGACCTTTCAATCACTTCGCGATCCGGTGCAATTTTGCCCATGAGCACTGCAAGCTTACGCGGTCTGGTGAAAAACCCGTCAGTCAGTATTGCAGTTTCTCCATCGTCAAACAGAAGAGTGCTTACGCCCAGAAACGAGACGCGCATGGGCCGCGCTTCAGCTTCTGCTGGCTTAAGCATAAGACTTGCATAGCGTTCAAGGGTTGCCTGATTGAACGCAAAACCTGTTGTGCAGGTAAACACAACCAGCACAGCTAAGGCGATCATCGGGCTCATCCGAAACTGTTTCAATAGCTCACCTTAGGCGAACACTGACTCTCTTGCGGTCCTTCGCCAGTAAAATTATACGCCACATCGACAATCATCGGCTTGTAATTCGAGCACCAGATTTGGTGATTACCGGGTCCGTCTGAGCATAGCTGAACAACAGATGGTGAGGCGTTCTACTGCTTCATCTGGATCCCATGAATCACCTGCATTATAGCGACGTTCAATCAAATTGCGTCTGGTCAAAAAGCAAACAATCAAACTCAGCATGAATTCAAAATCCCATTGGTAATCAGCAATTTGGCAACCGGGAATTAATTGACGGAAGGCTTTTATATACTCGTTCCGGCAAGTCGAGAAATTCTTATCGACAAGAGAATATACGGGCTCTGGTTCCATTTGCGCACGCCCTAAAAACAGCGACAAAGTCTCGCCTTCCTGACCCAAACCTTTGACAAGAGTGATTGGCGGTTCATAGAAGGTCCTAAGAACGTCCTCAATCTTAACTTCCGGCGTCATCATCAACTTGCTCAGCGCTTCCAGCTGTGATTGCACAACTGGCGCTGCAAATCGTTCAATAACTGCCAGGAACAGCTCTTCTTTTGAACCAAAGTGATATGCCACCGAAGCGACATTGACTTTGGCTTCTTTAATAATGCCTCGCAACGACGTACCGGAAAAGCCAAAAATTGCGAAATGCCTTTCAGCAATGTCGAGAATGTTTTTCTTAGTATCGTTTCCAACTGAAGCTTTCAAATCATCTGCCCTTATCTAAAAGGAAGAATAGCTTGACAGGATCAACCTGTCAACTGTATGATTCAATCAATTGATTGAATTACTAGGCATCGCATGCACAAACCATTGATCCTGCTTGTCGAAGATGACCCCACTCAGCAGTTCCTGATCAGACTGCTTTGCGCCAGAAACGGTCTTGATCTAAAAGTCGCTGCTAACTGTGCCGCGGCTGTAAGTGCATTTGAAACCAATCATTTCGATTTAGTTCTTATGGACTGGAAATTGGGTGAAGGCGACGATGGGCTGGTGTGTACCAAAAAACTTCGTCGCGTGGAAGGCAATTACAACAAACGAGTACCGATAATCGCTGTGACTGCCTGCGCATTGAACGGTGACCGTGAAATTTGTCTAGACGCTGGCATGGACGATTACATTGCCAAGCCATTCTCGATTCAATCGTTCGCAGAGACGGTTCAACATTGGCTTCAACTCGAGAGCACGTTGATCCGCTCGTCTTCAGGCTAGCTGGTAGGGCGTACTTGGTGTTCTGATAGGGGAAAGGCTTGTCTTTCCCTATAAACCCCGGGAACGCCGGCGCTCTTAAGATCGCTCAGAACGGCCACCGCCAGAGGATTCAGTTCGCCAAAATGTGTCAGTTTTTCGCCGTCCGTCTAAATCGCAGCGCTGGCGGGAACAGGTCCATCCAATCCCGAGGTTTGGCGGGCTTGAGGTCTGCTAAATAGTTGTTTTCACCGCGGTAGTTGAAGCCCTGTTGAAGAACGCCACCGGGGTCGTTGTGGCTCACCATCGCCTCCGGTTTGCCGGTAGCATCAAACTTGACGACGATTTTAGCTGAATCAATCCGCACAGTGCTATTCGGCCAGGTCACTTCGCCGATTGGCTTTCCATTAAATGCTATCGGTTGCACACTCAATTGTTGCTCCGCCGGGTTGTATTGCATTTTCATCGTCAGAGCATCGCTTGCTTCGCCCGCTCCTTTTAGAGGGACTGTCTTAACACGTGCGTGAAAGAACGAAGGAGGCAGTTCAGTGGTGGTGAAGTTTGGTCCAAACAACTTGTCTAAATTAGCTGCGGCTGCAGATTGATCGCCAATTTTGAAACTACGAATCAATTGCAAGTCAAGTTTCGGGCTGGCGGATAAAGCACCAGATACGGTGGCTTCTTTCGGTAAACCTTCGAGAAGTTTTATTCCATGGTGTATCGGGGTCCCGATCACTTCTGCACCATTGGTGCGCGCGCCTTGTATCAGAATGGATTGAACGGCACCATCGGCAATCATCGGCGCGCCGGAAAGTCCTTCCTGCCCCGGCATCAAAAACCGCGTGGTAACAGAATGCCGGAAATTGTTTATCGGCGTACCCCGCGTTGCATGTAATTCTCGCCAACCATTGGGGTGTCCAAATGCTGTATGAGTCATTACATTTGCCGGATTTGCCCGAAGACCTGCACCACCTGTTGCAAGCGGCAATGGTTCAAACGCAGCGAACGATGCTGGATCTTTCAATTGCAGCACCGCAATATCTAGCTGTGGATTGCTTGCGACAACGCGCGCGCCATGTGGCTTTTGCGCATGATCAAAAATAGTTACATCTAGCGCTTTTTCCACCACGTGATTAGCCGTCAACATTCGTCCATCTTTAGAAACGCTAAACACTGTTCCCAAACGGCCTTCCGTTGCGCCGGTAGCTGAGACAGCAAGGACTTCGGCACGGCCAATGCTGCCTTGAGCGCCTGCATACATTTTTGCTATCTCAGAGCCTGGCGCAACGCTGAGCATGCCGCCATGCTTTATCGGTACACCAAGTTCCAAACCCGGCAGCTCGATCAGACCGTTGCTCTTAGTGGACCCACTAGGAGAAGGAGGGGCATCTTGCCCCTTCCCGGCAACTACAGCTGATTCACCGCGCCGACTGAAGATCCGTCCAGCGGCCGTAAAGGTCAAACCTGTTCCTGCCCAGGTTCCTGCACCTAACATGGTGTCTGACAGACTTGCCAGCTCACCGTGACGAGAGATTGAATCGGCTTGGGTATGGAAGCCACCTGCAGCTCCACCGGAAATTGTGTTTTGCACCAAACTGCCGCGGATTCCCACGCGCGTCAACGCGCTGGGTCCCAATTCCAGGAACGTAGCAGTGCCAGCGCCGATTGCTGCATGCTGGAAGCGCTCCGCCAGATTACCGTCCTCGGTCGGAGCGAGAAAACCAAGACCGGCACCTGCCGATATGGGGGCAAGTTTTCCGGCGCCGGGAAACAACCGACGCGTGAATTTGGTAACTGAGACAAACATGGCGGCACTTCCCAACATCGTGCCAAAGTCATGCGAAAACTTTGAAGCGCCCTCAAGATTGAGCGGCTCCTGATGCGACTTAGGTCCACCCAACAGTTCGCTTGCACCATTGAACGGTTGCGCCACGGCCTCCTTCAACCCAGAAGCAAAAGCGTCAATGATCCCAGGATCTCCATCCCGGCGGTGTTCAGCATCCATGTTACTGTCAGAAGCCATTGGCCACCCAATGATCGCCGCGGCGAGAAGGGAGGTCCAGCCGCAGCCCTGATATCTTAAGTTGAAAAGCGGTTTAAGTCACCCCATTAATACGCAATCGCCGAGGTTTAATGAAATCGGCAAGCGACTTCAGGCCTTTTGTAGGCAATAGCCGCCAACACAAGCCAAACCAAACTGCGAGCCATCAAATCTGAATTGACCATTGGTGGCGCCTCACCATTCGCTCACAGAACCTCAACATAATGCCTGAAGAACGGCGGGATCCTTTGTTTTTCCCAGCCTGAAGACAAGGAATCCGCCGTTCATTACTACCCCGCGAAACCAAAAATCATGGTGAATCACTGTGTGAGTCCTGACGGTTTAGCAGGCAGGTCGGCGACTGGCTGCAGAGGCGGCGTTCAACGAATCGTGTGGAGCAGCTACTGGAGCGATCCGTTTCAAGGAGAGGTTTATGGGCAGCAAAATCACCGATTGCGAAGTGGCCGATGATACTCGACCCGAGCTGGATGGTACTACCGCCGCCATGTCTGACGATATAGCTAAGTCACGTGATTACTCAGTATTGGCTTACATCAGGAGTGCCGCTTCGAAGGTGCATGACGTGGCTGTTGAAGCTGTTTATGGCACGCTAGAGCTATTTGTCGATTCAAAACATGAACTCGCTAGCGCAAATCCCAATCACACAGGCGGCATGCCGGACACTCTGCATCATCTTTCATTAGTTAACAACGACAATTGAATCAGGGATTCGAAAGCTATCCCAGTTAACCTCTACGAAAAGAAGAATCGCAAAAATTGTCCAGCGATCTGAAAGCAGCGCTGTCACGAAGGAAGGTGATTGGTAAAGCGGCTCACTATTCACTCACAAATTGCTCACGGTAGTCTCACAAAGCATCACCATAATACTTGCAGAACGGCGGTAATCCTTTGTCCTGTCCAGCCTGAATGATCAGGGAATCCGCCGTTCTTTACTATTCCCCGAGAACCAAAACATCATGTGGAAGTTTCTTCTCACTGCCTTTTCGGCTTACTGCGTGCTATGCGTGACACCTGCCTTTGCAGGTACATCCAACTCAGTTGCAGATTTGCAAAAGCATCATGGATTGGCCTATCCAAACCAGAAATTATTCGATGATGCAAATCACCCGGGGCCACGCTCAAGGAACACCAGTGAAAGCACGGTGCTGTCGCCGGACCATCATTCCGGAAAGACTTCCTCGGGTGTTCGCGGTAGCGTGGAGATGAAGGCACCGCCCCAACAGGCTGTGGAAGCTCAAGCAGGGACATACGCTGGTAATCCACCAACTAGCACACTTGCAGGTCTTACTGAACTAAAATATCCAATGCAGTTGCTGTCTCACTTCGGACCGCCCTCGCAGTACGAATACGCGTATCTTTTTAAATATACTATGCCACCTATGGTTACCAGTTTGGATGTCGGCAAGTGTTTCGGCAGTCAGGCTGCGGCCGAAGCAGCGTTTACCAAAGCACCAATGACGTACGGAATTCCGCTCACTGATTCGGCCGACTACATCAACAAGGTCACATCCAATGCGAAGTTGGTAGATCAGCTCACAAGTCCGAGCCGCTGGATAAAAACGGCAGAAGTTATGGCTCAGGCGCAGCAGCAAGACATGTCTAACTCCGCAGCTCAAGCCGCTGAAGTCGCGTTCGCGGGAGCCGTGCTCGAAATTCGCGGAAACTTATTCAATGTCGCCAACGAAGCGGGTGCTGTGAAGCCAAACATAAAATCCGCTACACGCACCGTCGAAGAAGTAGCGTGGATGGTTCAAGAAGCCTATAAGAGGCTCTTTCTGCCGATGGCTTTGTTGCTGGTCCTACCAGGCGCAGTACTTACGCAAGTCCACAGTATGGTCGGTCAAGGTTTCAGGCTAAAGACCAACTATGGATCAGCAATTCCGGGGCTCTTGCGCGCGATGATCGCAATTTTCCTTATTCCTGCAACACAGCTGATAATCAGTTACTCAATCGATGTCGGCAACTCAATGACCCAAGTTATCTGCTCTTATGGAATAGATCCAGTCGCGATCATGACCTATACAGATGCACAACTGTACGACGTGCCGGACATAAACTCTGCCAATCAATTGACACCACAGTGGGAAAACCTGGTCGGGCGCAACCCTGCCCTAGAAGACAAAGTGGTCGTGGAGCCCGGCAGTTTCTGGTCAAGCATTCTGTCCTTTTTCGGAAATCTGCCAAAAATGTTCATATCGTTCCTCGGCATTGGTGGAGCAGACGGGGCGGCCCCCAGTGGTGCCCCTAGTCTCGGAAATCTAACCGGACAACCAAGTACCGGGTCCAGTACAGGAACCAGTCAATTCGGCGGTAGAGCGGCGGCGGTCCCCGGAGCTGATGCTCAGCCAGAAGTACAATCGCGAATGAGCACGCAGATGCAGTTAGCCTTCAACACCATCAATATGCTGGACTGCTCAATAGTTTCGATCTTGCTGCAGTTTCAGACAATGATGATGTGCTACCTGATGTTGCTTGGACCAATTGCAGCAGCCTTCTATGCGTGGCCACAAACTGCTCCTTTCAAGAATGCCTTTGCAAGCTGGGTTGACGGCGTAGTTACACTGTCGCTGTGGCGCTTTTGGTGGTGCATGATCCTTCTGTGCATGAATGTGCGTATCTTCTGGTTAAATGACATCGGTCAATACCACATCAACAGCCCATTTGAAATGATCGTCTTTTCGGCCTTCACGATGCTCATGGGCGCCGTTCCTTTTCAGCCTTTCGACTTCCGTCCAGGCCGATTCGTGCAACAAGTGATGGACAAGGCCGAGAAAGAGTCGCAGCAGAAAGCCCAGAACATGGTCAAGGGTGGTGGCCGTCCTGGCTATGCCACCATCGGCTCCGATGGCGAGCGGCCAAAAGGCTCGTCGATGGCCAGTACTCAGGCAGCTCCACAGCAAACGAGCAATACTGGCAGCAATAATGATGGAGCATCGAACGGTCAAAAGGCACCGCCTCAAACAGGGAACTATGAGAACCATGGTGCGCCTCGCGAAGACAAAGGACAAGGCGCAACGCCGTCCACATCTCAAGCTGGAACCAAACCGGGCCCCACGACTCGTCCATCTAGCCAACCTCCGCCGTTATCAGGAAAGTAGTAGCGGTCGATCAATGTTGAGTTAGCGCTGGGATCCTTCCGAAGTGGGCGCGTGCTTCCCATCCGCTTTTCCACTAGGTCACCAGGAAGCTTGCATGGCGCCAGCTCCACGGGTCCGGCTGCTAAATTCACAGCTCCTTCACAAAGCTCTCACGTTTCCCACACACTGGGCCATTAAAATTACTGACAACCGCAAATTTTACCAATTGGTGTACCGCATGTTACCAAAACAGTTGCTCTTACTAGTTGTTCTTGGTGTTTCTTTTCTGGTGGCACCAGCCACATTTTCCGCGCCGTCGCTCCCAGGCGGTTCCTCGGGTGGTGGTGCCGGTGTCGGTACCGGAATTGGTGCCGGTGGTGCCGGTAAAGGTAAGGGTGGCGCTGGCGGTGGTGCCGGTGGCGCAAATAAAAATGACAGCGTCGAAGGGATGCAAGAACGCCGATACAGCTATTTGATGAGCGCAGAAGGCGCCGGCGCCAGAGCCTCGACGCAGCCAAGTTACGGGTTTGGCGGCACTGACATCCGCGACGAAAAGGGATCAGCGATGCCCGGAATGATCATGGGCGCCAACCTAAATGGCATGCTCTATTCCGAAGTTCCGATGCTACCGCTTGCGACAGTCATGTTCCCAGTTGCAAGTCGCGCTCAGGAACAGGAGATGTACGCTCACTGTCCACCGCTAACAGGTTATCATCTGACAGACTCCGCGGATTACATCAACACTTCCATCGCCAACGACATATTGCTCGGCAAGGTAAGCGACCCCGAGCGTTGGATCGGAGTCAGCAAAGCCACTCAGCAAGCACAAAATACACAGATGGGAAATGCTCTAGCAGAGCTAACTCGGACCCAGGCAAATAGCGCTATTGATTTTTGTTCTAATTACCTCACAAACTTTACTACTGCAACCCAATGGATCAACGTTCGCGATAGGCTCTTTATCCCAATTGCACTGTTATTGCTTTTACCAGGAGCAATGCTTGCCCAGGTTAAAGCGATCGTCGCTGCCGGAAATCCGGTTGTTGAGCAGACGGAACCGTTCGAAGGCATCCTCCGGTCAATCATCGCGATCTTTCTTATTCCAGCAACGTGCCTGGTGCTGAATTATGGTATCGACGTTTCGAATAGCCTGACTTTAACGATTCAAAACGAGTACAAGGCGATCTTCAACGATGACATGTACAAATCGGCCATCTGCGCCGAAGTGCGTGCATTTCCAGTGCGCCAGGAAAGCGAGAACCGCGGTACCTACGACGTGCCGACCGCTAAAATGGGTCAATTGCTTCCTCAGTCCAAGACTGTGTTTGCAAAAGTCGAAGGGCAACTGTTTTCAACAAAGATAGAGGATCCATGCGTTCCACTGTACATCGCACCTGCGGATCGCGTTGACGAGGCTCTACCGATTTCTGTGGTCGCCGCTCGATTGGCCTTTAACGGCATGAACGCTGCGCTGACATGCGCGTGGAACGGACTCTGCGCATTCCAGACCGTTTATCTCTACTACCTTTGGTTCATGGGGCCAATTGTTGCTGCCCTTTGGGTATGGCCGATGAAGGTGCTTCGCGATGCGCTTCCAAGCTGGATAGAAGGTTGCGTTACCTTGTGCTTCTGGAGCTTGATGTGGAATACCACAATTCTACTTATGGCTTGCTTCCGTGGATACGATGAGACAGGCACGGTGATGATGACCGCGCTCAATACACTTGCTACTGTGTCTGTTAAGTGCGCATTCGATTTCTCTGGAGCCGTTGCCGCAGCCGGTGCTCAAGCCAATGCAGTTGGTGCAGCGTTGAGCGGCAGTATGAAGGCAAACTCCGCTCAGGGCGGAGGGAGCAAGGCGGCTGCTGGCAAATCCGGCGGCGGAAGCCAAGGTGCGCCTGCAAGTGCTCCAGGAGCGCAATCTGGCGGCGGCCCGAGTGGAATCGATTCAGGCACGGTGCTAAGTGGTGGTAGCGGATCAGCCGGAGCCGTTGGTGGCGGCGAAAGCGGAGGCGGAATTGCACTTGCTGGAATGGATCGCAGCGCGGGAATTGGCGGTGCATCATCAGACATGGCAACCATGCAAGTAGCGCAGCTTAACAGCGCGGTACCCCTTGATTTTACCGACGTTTCTAAGCCACCATCATCGGTGGCAGGGGGAACATCTTTTGCTGAACCTCTAGTTAGTCGAATGGGCTCCGAGCTAGGGCAACTGGCAACCACAGCGCCACCGCTCTCGAATGTCGATTTTGGGGTTGCGCTATTTGCCGCTGCGCAGGGGCTGAATCAGCCAAATGTGATACCAGGTATGCTCGGAAGCTCTCTTCAAAATTCAAAAGAGGGACTTGGCTCGGTTACTAATTTAGCACTGCAATCATCGCAAGCCGCCTTGACCGAACAATCAGAACGTAGCGGTCAGGGACTCAGTGCTCTTCCAAATGGAGCTTTGTCAACACTGGAAAGCATCGCCGGATTACCAGGCATGTCACAACCTCTAGGCGCCACGACATCAGGGCTAGGCTCACCGCTGACCGCTCTTTCTGATGCGACTGGTCAAGGCACACCGCTGAGTCAATTGGGTGCCGCACTGGAAGCAGCCGGCGGTCCGCCGATGATTGGAGCCGGACTGTTGAACACGGCAACGACGGCAGGATCGCCGCTATCTGTCGAACAAAATATCGGTTCAATTTCAGCCGGAGGCGCTATAAATCAATTAGCAGGATCGTTGATTCAGGCGCCTGTGAGTATCGCCGAACAAGCGATAAATGCGGCGGGTCAACCTCCTCTCAGCATGATCGACCAGGCCGCGTCGATTGCCCAAGACACTGCCTCGTCCATTAATGGACCGGTGGTTTCAGCCCTTCAATCTGTTGGTGCATCAGTCGACCAGTCGGCTGCGTCGATCGCTCAAAATGCCCCTCCGATTAGCCAGGCAATTGCATCTGCCATTCAACCTTTTGGTGCATCAATTGACCAGTCGGCAGTTTCAGTCTCACAATCCGCACCTTCATCATTTGGCCAGCCCGTAGCATCAGCGATCCAATCTCTGGGCGGACCGATTGACACTAATTCATTTGCACAGTCCGCGTCTTCGTCAATCAGTCAGCCCGTAGCATCAGCGATCCAATCTCTGGGCGGACCGATTGACACTAATTCATTTGCACAGTCCGCGTCTTCATCAATCAGTCAGCCTGTAGCGTCAGCCATCCAGTCACTGGGTGGATCGGCCGACCCAGTTTCATTCGCGCGAGATGCGTCTTCATCAATCAGTCAGTCTGCAGCATCAGCCATCCAGTCTGTTGGTGGCTCGATTGACCCCGGTTCAGTTGCGCAGGCCACGTCGTCTTCAATCAGTCAGTCTGCATCATCAGCCATCCAGTCTGTCGGTGGATCGATTGATCAATCCGCGTCATCATCTGGCTCCTATGCACTCCAGTCAGTTAACCAGGCAGCAGCTTCAGCAATCCAATCCACTGTGACATCGGCAGATCAGTCGTCAGCTTCATCTGCACAATACGCCTCAGCCAACCAGGCACCAATACCGGGAATGCAATCTTACGGCACTTCAGTTGATCAGTCGGCAGGTACATCTACGTCCTACGCACAAGCGTCAGCATCGGCGATCCAACCGTACGTGACATCGGCAGACCAGTCGTCAGCTTCATCTGCACAATACGCCTCAGTCAACCAGGCGCCAATACCGGGAATGCAATCTTACGGCACTTCAGTTGATCAGTCAGCAGGAACATCTACGTCCTACGCACAAGCGTCAGCATCAGCGATCCAACCTTACGTCACATCGATAGACCAGTCGACAACTTCATCTGCACAATACGCCTCAGTCAACCAGGCTCCAGTACCGGGAATGCAGCCTGTGGCCCCATCGATTAGCCAGTCCGCAGGTTCCTCTGCGCAGTCTTCGATCAGCCAACCAATAGCATCAGCTATCCAACTCCCGGAGGCTCCGAGTCCTTCTTACGGATCTTCTACATCGGTCCAGCAGCAGCCGGCATCATTTGCACAATATGCGCAACCTTCAGCCAGTCACTTTGTACCGTCGGAAGTGCAGGCTGTGGTCACGCAAGCGGCCCAATCAACGACTCAATTCGCCCAGTATTCCGCATCTTCAATTAGTCAAACAGTTGGGCACGTCCTCCAACAAAGTGCTCCCGACGCAATACAACAGTCAGCTGCCCCGCACCAACAATATTCCTCGCCCGCCTACACTGCCCAATCAAGCCCAGCTGATTACCATAGTGGTCCGCCAATGGCGATTATCCCGATGAACTACTCATCGAACTACAGCTCGGCTCCAGCTCCGGCTCCCGCTACCACATACCAGGAGCAGACGCCTCATGCTGGAATGGCCCGTTCATCGCCCAATTCGATCGCTCAGCAGCCTCTAGTGCTTGAACAGCACGCTGCAACGTCCCGCAGTTCTTCGGACACCCATACCCAGCCCTCGCCCGCTACACAAGAACCGTCCAGAGCTGAAGCTCCGGCGATCGCGCAACAACCGCAAAGCCGTATATCTAGTGCACTACGCGGAGCAGGCTGTCCGCTTTCGGGAATGGACAGAGGACAGACCCTTTCGGCACCGCCTAAACAAACGGAAGTCCCATCCTCCTTTGAGGATGTTCCGCGAACAGAGAGCGTTTCACGGCTGGACACAATGAGCATTGCTGCCGGTACCACAAGAAACAGATACCGAAAAACTCAAGGATTAACGCCTGAGGATATGGAAGCGATTCAACAAGGTGCAGGCTCCTGGCTCAATTCATAGGACAGTTTCCGGATGCCAGCCTGGTGTTAGAACGACGAAGTTCACGCTGCGCTTGGTTAATCATCAACTTGTTGCCGACGGGATCACAGCATAGAAGGGATAACGCTTTCTTGTAGAGAATTACCGATCGCTCTAGGTTATTAAGCTTGTAGGAAAGGCGACCCAGATCCATATAGATTCCTGCCAGCCCGAAATGACTCGGTCCCTCCACCTTCTGTAGGATTGTCAATTCCTGCAGTAATGCCAAATAGGCCCCGCAGTAGTTTTCTTGGGATTCCAGGTTGAGCGCAAGATCACGCCAACTATGAAGACTAAGCGGGTTCAATTCGCCATGGGTTTTCAGCCTTAAAGCCAGCTCTGCTGAATAGTTTTGTCCTGCTTCGCAGGCGCGCATTTGCACTTCCTCAAGTTGAGCCAGCTCATGTTGCATCCACAACGTATCAACGACATGAAAACCCGGTTGGTGCGTCAGCTCCAACGCACGTCTGGCATATGCTTCCGCCTCGGGCAGCTTATTCAACACTACTTCCACTCGGATTAACTCCCGGAGAACCTCAAAGAGTTTGGATTGATTGACAGCTTTCTGTTTGGCATCTCCAACTTCCGAAGTCTGCAAATCCTTTAACTCCGAAAGCCATATCTGTTCAATAGCGCAGTTATCACCCTTGCTGCGCAGAATCTTCACAATGCCCTTATCGGCAGACAAAGCCGGCATTGTGCTCAGTAACATGGAGCAAACGAAGCTAAGGATATGTGCTAACTTCTTCTGGAATCTCATGGCTGTGCAGTCGTGATTTATCGCTGGGAGGTTTCGTGCGAGACAATGTATTTTTTGTGCTGGTGCGGCCGGTTTATCTAGGCAACATAGGTTCCACAGCGCGTGTTCTAAAAAATTTCGGCTTCCTTAACTTGCGGCTTGTTGATCCGCCACGTACATACAAAGATGCCGAGGCGCGAAAAATGGCAGTCGGCGCATTCGATATTTTGAAACAAGCTGAGATATTCGAATCTTTGGATGATGCCCTTAAAGATATCTCCTTCGCCTTGGGCACCACCTCCGGGCACCAACGAGATATTGAGCCAGTTTGTTTGGACGATGTGTCGCTGGAAGTGGCAGGAAAAGCAACAAGCAATAAAATCGCCTTCGTCTTCGGAGATGAGCGCAATGGGCTCT
>JADYXS010000555.1 GCA_021772155.1 Candidatus Obscuribacter sp. | reverse complement strand
ACTAATCAAAGTTTCTAAGGCTCCAGCGGCATCTGTATAGTTGCAAAAAATCGCACGAATTGTTGATTGAGGCATATCTCACTCCTTTGTGAAAAGAGGCCATGTAACCCATTGCCGCTCCTTATGCGGTTTTACCTAGGACCAGAACGGGGGCATTGGTTTCGTGGTCCAAGCTGCCGATGTAGGTCGGTCGACCTTCATTGCGGACCTCCATGTACACGTCAGTGGCTCCACACTTGGCGGCTAAGGATTGTGCGCGGGATTCCTGCTCGTCATTTGCGGTGTTGAGCGAAATGCAGACCGCGCCAGGTTGCACGTTGGCAAATGGAATGTTCGCTTCGGCTGTCGACAATGTCTGCAAATCGTGAACCCGAGCGATGCCCATTGCGGCGAATAGTCCTAGTGCTAGCCCCCAGTAGGTGAAGATCAAAATGAGGATAGGCATGAAAGTGATCTCACGTGCCGGCATGTGCGGAAGCGCGAGGAACCCACAAATGCAGCCAACAACGGCGCCGATGGTTCCCAGCGCGATCATCAACCGATCTTGCTTTCCAGACTCGAGCGTGGCCACTACGCGCTCCAATTCACTATGGCTTTCGCCAATAACGGACATATCCCTGGGGCGAAATCCGGCAAGCACCAGGGCATCCGACGCGCTAACTGCCTGGGACCTGTTTACGAAGACTGCATGGACTACCGTTTGCATAATAGGCACCGCCCTTTCTGTTATTGAGTATCGATTATCGATAATCAAGAATAGCGTATCATTTATATCGCGGTCAAGTATGTTGGTTGGAGTGTAAATAAATGGCGCCGAGGCAGTCGACCCGGGACTACATTAAAGAGACCCTGATGGAGCGGATTCTGGAGGGCGTTTACTTGCCCGGTGACCGCCTGGTAGAGCTTCAGATCGCGCAAGAACTGGGCACGAGCCAGGGGCCTGTTCGAGAAGCTTTGCGCGATCTTGAAGGGTTGGGCTTAGTTGAGTCGCAGCCATATCGCGGGACCAGGGTGCGCGAAATTACCGACCGCGAAATTGAAGAGTCGTACCAGGTGCGCTCCGTCCTCGAACAGCTTGCAGCTGAGCTTGCTGCTGACAGTTTGAAAAACAACACGCAAGAAATAGAAAAGGAGGTCCGAGCCTTCCGCGAAGCGGCGAAAAAACGGGACGTGAAGAAGTACTCCCATCACGACATGGAGTTTCACGCGAAGATCGTCGAAGCTGCCGGCAACGAACTTCTCTTGTCGCTGTGGAAGTCCGTGGTGCTAGAAGGCCGATTTTTGATGACACTTAGGCACCGCATCGGGGAAGACGAGTTGGAAACGTTGGCGGCAGCACACGTTCCAATATTAGATGCATTGAACGCCGGAAATGCTAGGAAAGCCGGTTCTCTTGCGCGCGACCTTATTTGTACCTTTCATTCTCGCAAATCGCCAGCCACGAAGGAAATCCAGTGAATTCCGGGTGCATTTACTTCGCGGTTTCTGGTGCCACTCGCACTATGACTTTGCCGAAATTTTTTCCCTTCAGTAAGCCGATTAATCCATCCGGTGCGTTTTCCAATCCATCAACGAAATCTTCGCGGTAGCGTACCTTACCTGCCGCCAGCCACTCGATCATTGCTTTGTAAAAATCGAGAGCATGGTCGGCGAAGTCAGACACGATAAATCCGCGAATCGTGAATCGTTTGACTAGAACCTGTTTCATGAACTCCGGCAGCATGTCCGGTCCTTGTGGACGAGAAGAAGCATTGTAATGTGCAATTAGTCCGCACACTGGTATTCGCGCGAAGTCATTGATCAGTGGTTGAACCGCTTTGAATACATCACCGCCGACATTCTCGAAATAGACATCGATTCCTTTGGGACACGCCGCTTTCAGCTGATCTGCAAAATCTGGTGCGCGATGATCTATTGCTGCGTCAAAGCCAAATTCTTCTATCAGAGCTCGACATTTTTCCGCACCACCAGCGATACCTACAGCGCGAGCACCTTTGATTTTTGCGATTTGCCCGACGGCCGAACCGACTGGGCCGGTCGCTGCTGCCACCACTACAGTTTCGCCTGGCTTAGGCTGTCCGATCAGCAGTAACCCCGTATACGCTGTCAGTCCGGGCATGCCCAGCACACCGAGGGCAGCAGACTGCGGCAAATTACCGACGTTTATCTTACGCACCCCTTGTCCATCAGAAACGGCGTATTCCTGCCAACCAGTGTAGGCAGAAACTAGATCGCCTTCTTTAAACTGCGGATTGCGAGAGCGACTCACCTCCGCCACCACTTCCCCATCCATCACACCACCAATCGGAACAGGCGCGGTATATGACTTTTCATCATTCATGCGCAAGCGCATGTATGGATCCAGGGACAAATAATTAGTGCGCAGCAATATTTTGCCGTCTTCCAATTCTGGCACCGGGACCGTTTCTAAACGAAAGTCAGAAGGCTTTGGTTCACCGGTAGGTCGGTTGGCCACTACGACCCGCCGGTTACTGAGTTGATTCATGATGACCTCTATGCGCTCGAAAACTTATGGTTACCCGTTCGGTACCAATGCCCTAGCATGTGCTCAATTGCATTTTAGGACGTATGCAATTCATGCGGAACCGTATCATGGAGCCGTCCTAACCGGATGCATCAGGCAGTATATAGATCGGCATCGATGATAAAAAGGTGTCTTGTCCGGAGAATTTTTGAATGGATGTTTCGGTGGTGAGTCTAAATTTATGTGCAGTGCAGATGCCACCAGCGGTCGGTCGACGACCAGGTCGGTCTGTTTTACGGGCTGATTGGCGACGGTTAACTTGTCGTTGACAAGATGGTCCGTGTAGTATGTGTTACGTCGTGCCATTCGGGTGCGATTAAGTGCTGCCAGGGGTTGGCGCCCCATTATTTGCACTATCGCTCTTTTCCACTACGGAATTGAGATGACTTCAGGCTGTTTCTTATGACCTTGCTATGCAGGATATATAAATTGCACATGTCGTCATCATTAGAATTTGCTCAGATGTGAAACGTATTATGCTAAACCATCCGCTTGATAAATTCCGTCACTGCGGTATTCAGAACGTTTCAGTAACGTTTCAACAACGGAAAAACACAGTATCAGTGGCGTAGTTTCCACATTTGAATGTTCTTGACAATGCTGTTTATTGTAATCGTGACCTGTAAGTTATAAAGTGAGTGCCAATGAAATCTTTCCGAAGAAATTTGCGCAAAAGAAAAGGGGCGGTAATCGCCGAGACAGGTGCCGCTTTGGCATTGTTCTTGCCGTTGACTATCTTGATTACATTTGTTGGTGTGGAAGTTAGTTACGCATTTTTGATGAAGGGCGCTCTGTCGGAAGCCGCCCGAGAAGGGGCCCGATCCTTAGCCATCTGTTATGGCCTCGACAGCAGCATTAAAAACAATCGAGGCTTGGCAAATAGCAAGGTGTTCGACCACATTCGTATGCACAATATTGTGAACAGTTCTGAACAGTTTGATGACCCGGTCTGGAATTCGGAAGCGGATCCGCCCACGGTCACAGTCAACATAAAGTACGCAAGTGACAAATACGGCCTTCCACATTTCCCAAATCCGGACCCATTGCACTTGGGTGACGGCTTTGTGGTCAATGGAAACGCCACTTTTCGCTTACATTAACTCGAAGGGGTAAACGATGCGCACCACGAAAACCAAGCTTGCAATGAAGAGGAATCTAGCGAGCGTGGCATCCCGCAAGAGGGGACTTCTCGGTTCAATGATCCTTATTGCATTGCTCCTGATCATCACGAGCGTGATGTCGTTGGGGGTCGATTATGCGCACCTTGCAGCGTCAAGAACTCAGATTCGCAACGCCGCAGATGCAGCAGCCCTCGGCGGCGCGATGCAGCTCTACAAAGACCCCTCAACGTGTGAGGCTTATGCAAAAACACTGGCTGAACACAATATTGCCGACGGGATCAAGTTAAAGAACTTTTCAGACCAGGTCATCGTTACAGCCACGACTCAGGCCCCAACCACAACTGATCTGGGCAAGGTCACAGTAACCATCGATGTATTGCTGGACGATCTCATAAGCCCAATCTTCGGCCGATTTTCGGACCGCATTCATTGCGTATCAGTGGCTGGTGGCACCGGCACGGTTGTTCGAAGCTTTGAGGATGTTCTATTTCCTCTAGCGGTTAGCATTGACTTCAAGCCTAGCGGCGTTAAAGGTGAGCCTTCAACCGGCTCGCTGGCCGATGCAATTAATGGCAGCAAGTTGCTCACCATTTATATCAACTCCCAAAAATACAAGAACGGCGCATGGACTTCTTTCTCGACAAAGAATACGAACGCCAACTGGATTACCGACGCGATAGCTAAGTGTCTTGGCATCCAGAGTTCGAAGTACTCCGATGTGATAATTCCTTCGGTTCACATCGGAGTAGACGACATCTTCTTGAACAATGGCGTAGCCGGACAGAAGGACCTTGCCGACGACCCGTTCTACTCGAAGCTAACCGATGGACGGACACTCATTCTTCCTGTTATCAGCGGCGATCCAGCGCTCAACCAGAGCCGATTGTGCATTGGTATGGTTGCTGTAAAAGTGCTGGCCGTCACTAAGAATGATAAGAATGGCGTCGTAGAGACTTTGGTTGTTCAGATCATGGACACGGCCATTCCGGGAATTGCCGGTACGATCACTGCTACAGGCAATCCACAATGGGACACTGCGTTGGGCGAAGCCACCCCAGCTGTTGTGAAGCTACTTCAGTAATTACGGCTAGCGAATCCTAACGTTAAAAGCCTGTCGATTTTTCGACAGGCTTTTAACTTGCTCCGGGCTCAGGGCCTGCGTATTGGATTGCCTAAGTTCGAGTCGTTCATAACATCCATTCGAAAATGCCCGTTCTTTGTGACCCGGCCTTCTGACCGGGCATAAGACTAGTAGTCCCCGCTAGAAGTGTAGGCTCATGCTGAAACAATCTATTTTGCTTGCAATGATAATGTGCCTTGCCGGTACGCCTGGTTTTGCCCAGGGAGCTTTTGAAATGGGTGCGACAAGGGGTTTATCGGTCGGTGCTGGTGCCGGAACGGCGGCGGCTATTGCCGGAAACCGGAATCGGGGAGGTCAGCCAGCGGCAGCGGCATCGCCCGTAGCTGGAAACAAGCAGCCAGCGGCGGCTAATACGGTTTCGAAGGATGACACTGAGCGAAATCGAGTTTCCGGCCAGGAGTTTCAGAAAGCCGGCCGCATGGCCGAGGCGGAAAAGTGCTATCGAGCAGCTCTGCTGAGTCTTTCGAAAACAAAGGGAGCTGATAGCGAAGAAGGGCAGAAGCTTATTGAGAATCTATCCAGTGTTTGTTGTAGCCAGAAGAAATACGCCGAAGCTGCCGGTTTCTACAGCACGATTCTTACCGTGACAGTCAAGCAGTACGGAGCAGATGATTCCCGAACGATTGCCGCTAAACACCACCTGGCCGACATACTCACAGAAAAGGGGGATCAAGTAGCGGCGATCAAGCATCTGGACGAAGCTATTGCCAGCGCTAAGCGCCTTCAAACGCCGTTGGATCAATCGAAAATGATCGAGATGCTGGATAGCTATGCCATTGCTCTGCGAGGACTGGATCGCGAGGCAGAGGCGAATCAAATTGAAAGAAGAGCCACCGAGTTATATGCTGCAAGAGAAAAGGGACAGTAACGACACTATCCACGTTAATCCATCTGATGGAGACAAACGTCCGACAACTACTGCGACTGACGGCTGGTCAGTTGTCCCTCCGCAGTACGAAGTTTTGGAAAAAGTCAGTGAAGGCGGCATGGGTGTCATTTACCGTGCCCGCCATCGATACACAGGCGGCCAGGTTGCCATCAAGCTGTTGAGCAATGAGTTGGCGCAGGATGAAGAGGCGCTGCGACGATTTGCTTTCGAGGCGCGTTCTGTAACTTCATTAGAACATCCGGCAATTATCAAAATCCGCGACTTTGGCGTCAACGAATGCCAGATTCCGTACATCATCATGGATTGGGTTGACGGCATCGGCATGGAGCGAAAGATCAAACGAGATGGGCCGATGAACCCGGAGGAAGCGGTCAGCGTGGTGATGCAGACCGCTAAGGCGCTGGCACATGCGCATGAACATAAAGTGATCCATCGCGACCTTAAGCCGGAAAACCTTATGCTCACTCGGGATGACGCGGGCAGGACCTCCGTGCGAGTTGTCGATTTTGGTATTGCGAAGGCTCTTTCAGGCAAGGACGATTTGCCCTCTCAACACCTTACGCAGACCGGGGTAATCATCGGTAGTCCCTATTTCATGAGCCCGGAGCAGGGGCTTGGTCGCCCAATCGATGCCCGGAGCGACATCTATTCCCTCGGTTGTGTCATGTATTTTGCCTTGATGGGTGAGCAACCGTTCAGTGGTGGCAATTGCGTCGAGACAATCTTTCAACACGTAAACGATCCCATTCCGGAGCTCCGTAGCGATTATCGCTCGTTCCCTGAAGCACTGCAGTTCATCGTAAACACGGCGATGGCCAAGGACCCAGATTCACGCTACCAAACAATGAATGAGTTCGCTGAAGATCTTGAACGGTTCACCATAGGGACTGCAGTATTAGCCACCGCCAAACCAGTGGTGCGAAAAACAAATGCGGGTTCGAACGTTAAAGTAGTTGCTATGTTTTTGGCCTCATTTGTTCTGTTTTACCTATTCATCACGATCTTGCAGAGCGTCTTTCATTTCTGAAACGCCGTGCCCGCTCCATTTTAGTGCCGATACTGTATTGGCTAATGACGCATATCAACTGCACGCCTGCTCCGCCACGTGTCGGTCAGATTTTTTTTCGGTTTTTTCTTGCTGTAACGGAAACATGACCCATGGGCCGACGTCATATAGCTCAGGTTGTCACCTTAGTAATAGCCAACCGGCAAGGCCGGCTGGAGGACCCAATGCAAAACACAATCCATTCCGCTTTAGCTAACGCTGCCCGCTTTCGCGCTGACAACGGCGACATCGGACGCGCTGAGCAACTATTAAAAAAGAGCATAGAAATCGCGGATTTCGGCGGCTCCAACGAGGATCGATTCTTTTCGCGAATCCATCAAGCACAGTTCCTGTCCGATGAAGATAGAGATGCGGAAGCTGAAGTCGCCTACAAGAACGCGATTGACGTTGTTCCGCTGGCAGAGTTCAACTTGAGGCATGCGCTGGCAATTAAAGAGCTCAGCGAGGTCGTAACCCGTTTGGGGCGCCCGGATGAAGGCTCGGCCCTGGAATTTCTGGCAGCGACAGTATTCGACTCACTTGCCGATGATATCTGCATTGAAGCAGTGCGAACCAGCACAGACCTGGCCTCTTAGCCTAAGGCGAAAAACCTCTGATGCCGCCACCCCTCAGGGCTGGTGGCATCATGGGATTCAGCGCACT
Source organism: Candidatus Obscuribacter sp. (assembly GCA_021772155.1). GTDB lineage: Bacteria > Cyanobacteriota > Vampirovibrionia > Obscuribacterales > Obscuribacteraceae > JADYXS01. The sequence continues at coordinate 4,816 of JADYXS010000555.1, read as the reverse complement.
ATGATAGCCATTTCAAAAAGGACAGCGCCTCAGCTCGTAAAATGAAAGCATGAGAATCTGTTTGCTTTCCCGAGAATATCCGCCCGAGACTGGCTGGGGTGGCATTGGGACGTTCACGCATCACCTTGCTCACGGATTGCGTGAGCTTGGTCAAGAAGTGCATGTCGTTTCGCTTACCGGCAATGACAGTGCCTCTGCGACGCAAAAAGCGGACTTGGACGGAATAATCGTGCACCGCGTTCCAATTCAAAGTTTGCGCGACAGGTCAAGCCTCTTTAACTTCTGCTTGCCGGTTACACGCCCGATGCTGCAGCAAACATCGGCACTCTGGAAGAAACTTCTTGAACTGCATCAACAGAAGCCGTTCGACGTAATCGAGTGTGCTGAGCATTTCGCGGAAGGGCTGTTTCCTTCAATGTCGCGGGTCGCACCGTTGGTAGTGCGTCTCCACACACCACATTCAAAACTGGTGAGCGAGAAGTTCCACAACTTCACTCCGTCTTTTGACCACAGAGTCTTGACGATGTTGGAACGTTTGCCGATGATGTCCGCTGATATCCTGATATCACCCAGCTGTGATTTGGCCAACTATGTAGCGAACGATTTGAATTTTTCACCGGACAGAATTCACATAGTCCGGAATCCTGTCAACGCCAATCAATTCACCCCGGAAGGTCCAAAGGCTCCGACTGTGCCTGGCACCGTCAACATACTCTTCGTCGGACGCTTGGAAGAGCGCAAAGGCGTTTACTTCTTAATTCAATCTGTTTCACGCGTGCTCAAAGCTTGCCCTCAAGCACGCTTCATTTTCATTGGTAGTGATACGAAAACTGGTAAGGGTAACGGTTCTGTACTGCAGGAGCTGAAGGCCATTACCGTTGAAAGTGGTGCCGAACACGCGGTATCTTTCGTCAATCAGGTTCCATTAGCTGAGCTCCCAGATCACTACAGAGCGGCTGATATCTGCGTCCTTCCTTCACTCTATGACAATGCTCCGATGACAACGATTGAAGCCATGTCCTCCGGGAAGCCTGTCGTTGGCACTACAGCCGGTGGCACGAAAGAGTATGTTCTCGATCAGCGATGCGGACTGATAGTCCCGCCGGCGGACAGCGAGGCGCTAGCCAATGCCATCATCTTGCTGTGCAACGACACGGCACGACGCGAGCAAATGGGCGTCTTCGCTAGGAAACATGTAATTGAAAATTTTACGCGCGAAATAACGGCCAAGCAGTCTCTTGAATTGTACGAGGCAGCAGCACGACGTTTTGCTGAACGACAACAACCAGCAGGGGTCTACCCAAGAGAGCCGGAAAAATTGCTCGAGGATATGACCACGCTGATCGACGCTTATGAGCAAACCTTGTACAACATGATGTACACCAACTCCTGGCGGTTTCGCTTGAAGCACTGGAAGAATCGCGCTGCTAAGAAATTCGCCCGTCCGCGCCTTTAGTGGTTCTCAAATTACGTAAACTTGAATGAAAATGCAGAAGCGGGCTTGCGCCCGCTTCTGCATTTTCATTCAAAAGTGAATTTCAACGCTTGTCCAGTAATATTCGTGGGGATAGTGGAACTGCTGGCGAATCCTTCGCGCGATCGAATTTTCTTACTGAGTTACCGAATTCGGCGTCACCATTCATGACTTGGAGCGCTTGTTGGGGCGTCACCGGTATGCCCGGCTGTGTGAATCTCATCAGTGGCGTATAAGTTGCCGAAACTGTGCCGTCATTGCCAATTTGCAGATGCGTGAACGGACCGGACTTCGAACTTGTGTGGTCGAGTTTCAGTCGAGCGAAAGCAGCTCCCTTTTCGTCCGTGCCGGTCTCCCAGCGAACCTGTATCGACGGATTTGTTTCTGAAAGCTGCTGACGCACAGCCTTCAGCGTCGCTTGTACTGATTCGGGATTCTCTCCCAGAAGGGCTACGAAACTTTTCAGTCCTTCGCTATCACTCTTCTGAATGGCGCGAGTTATGCCACCGGCAAGGAGATGTTCAGTTCTGGATAAGGTTATGTCCTTGGCCTCGCCTGGCTTGCTTGGGACGTCGCGCAATTTCTTGAATTCCGTCTCAGCCTGGGGCTCTTTCAATTCATTTTTGATCGGTGGCACGGATTCGCTTCCTGCATCGGCCGCCGCTTTAAAAGTCACACCGCTATCATCGGCAGTCGCATGTGGAATCAGTCCTTCCGCGCGATTGGTCGGCTGATTTCGAAGCTCCGTTATACCCTGAAGTGAAGGCGCAAGTGATCTCGGCAATTCGCTTCCGCTGTTGTCTGAGCCTGTTTGCTGTGCCTGGATTTCGTTGTCTGGTGCCTGCCTTCCCATAATTCACTCCTTTGTTTTGTCAGTAACTTCGCATCGCCAGCAAGTGCTTGTCGGTCGATGGCGAAGGAGTCTATGGAGCCGTTATGACGTGCATATGACAACGAGGAATTGAAAGGAGTTGTCAGCGTTTGTGACAGAAAAGACTCTGCTGGAAGCCAGGCAAGGGAGCATACGAGGGCGTCTATTTCAATGCTGCGACGGATTGGTACCGCCGGTAATTCGGAACGCATTTAATTTGACATTGGTGTTTATCGGCCTTTTTCGGGTAGATATCTAGTAGGCAAGAACGCCGGTTGGCGTACAAACAGTTTCTAATTCGAACAGTGCAGCTCCTGCGTCTTCGCGGGGCAGCTTTGCGTCGCCATCCATCTCCCGTTTCGTTCCCTCCGTTCTAGAGGATCGTTTTGTGCTGCGTGCCCATAGAGACTTCCTAGCATTCATCATGACCCTGGTCGTGCTCGCGGTCGGTGCAGCAAGCGACGCTCGTGGCGACCGATCAGCCCAGCAACCTCACGGCGCGCGCGCCGTAGCTGCCTACAATCGAGGCGTGATGCTGTTTCAAGAACAACGGCAATTGGAAGCCATATCCGCATTCACAGAAGCCCTTCAGGTTGACCCTTCGTTGCAAGCCGCACACGGTCCTCTGGGCCAGCTTTTGTTTCTCACCGGATCTTACGCAGAAGCCGTTCCTGAGCTCGTCGCCGCTTCGCGATCCGACTCGACTAATTCTACTTTCTGGTGCCAGCTTGGGATTTCTGCTGCCCGCAGTCAGCGATACGATATCGCACTGCCGGCATTTCAGCGCTATCTGGCAATTGAACCGGCGGGCAGTTACGCCGAGGAAGCTCGCAGATCGCTTGCCATTCTCAGCAAGGTTGTAGGTGGTTCGGATCATACCGAAGACTCGAACTATCTCACTGAGTTCAAGGGCAGCCCGCGGAAATGGCGCAGCAGCAATCAACCACTTAGCGTTTTTATTGCTTCAGGTGACCGTCTGAATGGCTATGCACCGACTGACAATGAAGTCATAAACTGCGCGCTTTCGCAGTGGACGCTTCTTTCAGAAGGAAAAGTTCAGTTCAAAGTCGTTGAGAGTCAGGCTGACGCCCAAATCGTCTGCTTCTGGACAGATGACGCAAAGAAACTTCCGGCAAGTGACCAGCTTGGCAGCACGGAGCTGCGCTACAACGGTCGCGGAGAAATCGAACATGCCCGGGTTACGCTACTGACCCAGTTTCCCAAAACGCCTACGGCCGGCGATGCGCTGCGTCGTAAGTACGCAGTCGCGCTGCACGAACTCGGGCACGCGCTGGGACTGCAGCACAGTGAGCAACCACGAGACGTAATGTGTTCCACGGTTGCACCGCTTGGCCTGGAGTTCGCTCCGAGTGCACGCGACAAAAATACCCTTTTAGCGATTTATCGCCGATAAGTTTGACCGGTTTTCGAAGGCGTTTGTGACAGCTTTGTACTTAAACTGCTGCGTTTCGTAGTTCTACCAGTGACTATCCGGGCGTAATTTTGTTCAATCTAGGTTTCTGCCGAACACGTGGCGTATAAATCGGCTCTGAGGAAACCAAAGCATGATGTTTAAGAACTTTCTGGTCGTTGCCATGATCGCGTTGCTCATAGGGGGGCCACTTGGACAGCCCATTTTGGCGGCGGAGCAGTCAGCCAGTCAGGCAATAGCTCTCAGCGGAAAGGTCGAAATTAAGACCCCGAATGGAGCCCGGGTCCTGCGTCAGGTGCGGCGAGTGCGCTATGTTCGGCACTACAGAGCCGGCAGCCACGCCCGAGTGCGGCGCCATTACCTCGTTCGTCCACAACCGGGAATTCATCAGCGGGTCGGTAATACGTTGATCACTCGCGCTGTGGCGCCATCTTCAGTTTCCGCCGACAAAGCGCCGATAATTCTTCCGACCGCCAAGATTAAGCCACTAATCATTCATGGCATGAGCAATCTGGAAGCCGGTAAGCGTTATGTGGAGATCGTCAAAGAAGGCGATCACTACATAATTAAAGAGAAGGGCGAAATCGACCCCAATGGCGATTTTCTGGAAATCGTCAAAGAAGGCGATCACTGGGTTATTAAAGGAACGGACATCGTCGTCGATTACGACAAGTCTTTTACCGTTTCCAAAGTCCAACCTTCAGTCAAGCAGTTCTTGAATCCTAAAACAGACAAGGTTTCGGCTTCCGGCACGTCCGTCGAGTACATATCTGATGGACCGCAGACGCCAATTCCAATTATTGAAGAAACGATTCCAGCCAGCGGCGCAGGCGATTACGTCGAAATCAAAGACGTACCGCAGAGCGCCAAAGACAGCGTTGAACCGGTCGTCGAGTACTTCGATGTCTCAACCACAACGCCTGGCGGTGAAACGCAGCTACGAAGTGTGGCTCCCGGTGGTGCCGGCGGCGCTGAGCCAGAGAAGAGCGCTCTTCTGAACGATTTTGATACGCTGGTGAGCGGTGGAACATTGCCGGTT
>JADYXS010000075.1 GCA_021772155.1 Candidatus Obscuribacter sp. | reverse complement strand
TTTGGCCTGAGCGCCGTACGGTTTTCTCCCGTCCGATCACCTACACTCTTAGTTCAGATTCCTGACATTTGAATGTCAACTCATCATAAGAGCGCCGGCTTCCAGCCGGCACCTGTAGGGGTGGCGCCATGCGCCACCCCTACAATTCAAAGCCGCCGGGACGGCGGCGTTCTCAGGGGCGCCGACGACCCGGATGACATTGACACTCAGTGGGGGAAACCGGGGGGTGGTGCGTAAATCCCCTAAAGACAATGCAGGTGGCTGGGAGCTAACTTAAACGTACTGTATTAGGCGCAAAGTCAGTTTTTGCGGCAGATGGAGAAGATGCGAACAGCCTTAACACTAGCTATTTCATCAGCAGCGATCCTCGGATCGTGGCTTAGTGTGCCGGGTTTTGCACAAGGATGCGACCTCAGCGGTTCGCCAAGAACCACCCTTCGCACTCCTCTTATATATGGAGCGCCAAATTCGGAGCCTTTCCAATCTGCTCCAATTGGTCAACCACCAGCGGTCGGTGACGGAAATTCTCCGGCTCCGGTGCACCCTGGGATGGGCGGGCCGTCAACCTTGGTCCCTTCTATCCCCTTGACTCCGGCAAATAGCATTTGTTATCCGTCGTATCAAGTGCCTTTCGATCCGTCCACCCAGGCCCCTGCAGGAACGCTCGGACCGAGCCTGTGGGCTCCGCCACCATCTTCTACGCCAGGGTCTGACCCCGGTATAATTCATAGCCCGTTAAATTTTTACGCACCACCGGTCGCAGTAGTGAACGTTAATCCCGGTGGCGGCATTTCTGGTTCTGCTCCGACTCAGCGCTGGGGCGGGCAAACATCGCAAGATTTTGGTCGATATAAGCACCACGGCACGCGCACCAGCGATTTTGGACAGTTCGTTGGCGGACAAACGTCGCAAGACGGACCGTGGCAAACACGGGCCGGAGCTCAAGCGACACAAGACCTGTATGGCAGACGCCAGCCAGGCTCCAACGGTTATCCCTCAACTCAGACCATAGCTCCCTACTGACCGGGAGGGGACAAGCCCCTCCCCTACCGACAACTGTGGGCGCAGTAAGGTTCGCTTCAACAAATCACAGGCTCTGGAGGCCGCATAAGATGTTCAATAAATACTCTCTGGCACTAGTTGCAATATCGCTCACAATCGGGCAGAGCGCCATTGCCCAAGATTGTAATCTCATGGGGGCTCCGAATGCCACTTTGCGGACACCGTTGATTCTGGGCGCACCGTCAGGAGCACCATTCATGTCCGCCCCTGAAGGCCAGCCGCCAGCAGTAGGCGACGGCAGCACGCCGGTCGGCGTCATGCCCGGACATACAGGACCAACCACGCTTCTGCCGTGGGTGCCTTCCATTCCATCTAATCAGATTGACCAAGGCTCTTCCGGAATTCCATTGCCATTCACACCGGCTGTTGAAATGCCGCCAGGTGTTCTTGGTCCCTTACTGACTCCGATAATTCCAAATTCGCCTTCGACTCCCGGGGCAGATCCCGGAAACTTGCAGGCTCCAATGGGTTCGTTTAACCCCGCCCGCAACGTTAACGTTATGCCTGGCGGCGGTATTCCCGGTCGCGGTGGATTTTGCACAAGTATTCCGACGCAGCGCCGTGGCGGACAAGAGACCCACCAGTGGGAACTGCGTGGAAGAAACAGCTCCTTGGGCGGATTGCCGGATGATGGCTCGCAAGACCAAGTTGAATTGCTTGGACCGATGGCTGGTTATGGCGTGCCGTTCGGTGTGTCCACTGGAAACGGATTGCGCAATAACTCAATCGATCTCGGCGGCGGTCAGCGCTTCTCTACCGGCGGACAAACAATTTCAACAGGTTCAACCGTACAAGATTATGGATTGAGCTCAACGCGCCAAAACAGTATTAATGCTCTCCGGGGCCGGCAGTCAACAGAGTACGGACAAGGTTGGAGACGCATACCTCAATATTCAAGTAAAACTACTGATTTCGGTTTCCCTTACACCCAGTTCAATCCGGCTAACACCAACCCACAGAAGCAGGCCCAGCTCCTGCAGCCGAAAGCAGTGATTACGAACTTCTAATCGCTGCCGGGCACGGCACAAATAGCCTTGACCCTCCTAGTGGGGAGATTCCCATCCTTGTGGGAATTACCCATCTTCTCCCCAGCCACATAAAACCGTAATATTCGACACATCAACCGGCACTTCAATCAGGCAACTCAATGAACCGCAGCAAAACAAGCATTAAAGGACAAGCGAGCAACGTTACCGTTGCAGCCCTATCCTTGCTTATGACCGCTTCGGTGTCGTGCCAAGTGGCAAGCGCTCAAGACTATCCTTCTTCGGGAAGCTATTCTTCGAGTTCATCCCTTGGTCCTGATCAAGATTCACTGCTGCCACCAGAAGTGGTGCCGTTAGATCTGGCAACTGCTAATTCGTTAAGCGCTGCCCAGGCGGACAAGAGACAATCTTCGTTTACCGGTGCAAACAGCTTCGCGACCGAAGGCAGCATTGCTCCTGGACTTGTACCTACCGGTCTACCGGAAGGCATGCAATCGGCGAAAGACGCTCGAAACGCGGCCTTCAACTCTTTGTACGCTCAAGGACAACTTCCTTTGCAACCGCAATCGTCAGGATTCAACCAGGGCTATATCCTCGGACAAACTCCGATGAACGGTTCCGGTTCCGGTCAATACGGTAGTCCTCCATCTCAACAAGCGATGCCGACTCAATCGCAGATGCTGAGTGGTCGTTCGAAAAATCAGCCGAAAATTCGCGATATCAAACGCGCAGGTATCTCCAACACAGTCTCGGCTCTAGCCGGATTTGCCGGTGGTGCCATGACAGCAGGATCTTTGCTTCGCCCCTACGGTGGTTCAGCGATGGGTCTGGGCATGTACGGTCTGACAATGACGGGTTTTGGTGTTCGTAACGCATTCAGGTTTTAAACAGATATGAGACTCAGTTTGCTTGTTTCTTTAGTGACACTTTCCGCCATCGCCTCGTCGGTGCAGGTTGCATCCGCGCAGGAGACGAGAGGCGCTCGCTTTAACTTCGCTCCGAACACATACAAAACCGAAAGCTCTCGTGTACCGAAGGGCTATGGTGCTCCAGACCCCGAACATAATGTTCGCGCCGGCTCTGTCCCAACCAACAATCATTTTGGCCTTGATCCATCATTCTTGGCCAAACCGGCACCACCACCGCAGATTATCGCTGCCAGACCGGCAGCCATACCTATGCCAACGGTGTCGGCCCGAGCGTTCGTCCCTCAGTCGAATGCTAATTTCCATCCATCATTCGGGAGACCGATGGTAGCTCAAGCTCAACAACTGCCTGCATCTGTTCCACAACAGGCAGTCGCGATGCCAATCCCACAACAAGTCCATCCTGCCATGGCAGCTCCTGCTCGAGTTGCAAGAAGGCATGTGAACACCGGGGTTAATGCTCGGTTGATGACTAAAATCCCACGCCGGACTATCAATCCAGCATCCGCAACCCCAGCCGTTGCCAGTTATGGCAAAGGTGTTGGTTACACACCAGGTGCATACTTGCCATCCGCATCCGGCGGCATGAGCACGCAGACAGAAGTTAACGCGAAGCTCTATCACCGTCGTTAATCAAACATTCCAACCCACCACCATATAGATCCATTAGGAGGTTCAGCATGGTAGCCACAATTTCCACCCTCAAGAAGAAGATTGCTTCTTCACGTGCTCTCAAAGTCGCCGCTCGCGTAGGTTTTATGCTGGCCCCTCAGCTGCTGCTCCTCGCATTCGGAGTCTATGACCAGGCATGTAATGCCCAAGGTCTAGTGGGAGCTCCAGTAGATCCACGTTACGGACAATCAAACGAAGTAGGTCAATTGGCCGACTACGGATATGACACTGCCAGAGACATCAGCCGCGTTGTCACAGCGCTATCTACAGTACCTTCCTCACTGGCAGGTATGAAGATCGCCTTCGGTCAACGAGACGGCGGTGAAGCTGCGATGAACGTCGCCAAAGGTCTTGGTGTAGGGTTCGGCGGGCCAACCGCTGTCCACCTTATCGGCACCTTCGCCATCAACAACTTCGGTGGCTTGGGCGGCGGTCTCTAAACCAAAGCAATCAACGGGTCGGCGCAAGCCGACCCGTTTTTTTATGGCAGCTGTAGCGGCAGCATATTATGCTGCATCTGCAGTGGTGCCGGAGGGGAGGGGCTTGCCCTCCCGTCAGTTCTGGCAATGCTGCTTAGGTCCGAACAGCATTGACGGCACGGGGTGCTGCATTAGCTTAATGAATGGGAAGGGACAAGCCCCTCCCCTCTTACCAATTCATCTTTCCAATCTGCTTGGAGGTGACACATTGACGTCTTTCGCAAACGCCAGCGCTACACACAGCAGACCGAACAAGTCAAAAATCACGTAGACCAGCAACGGCAGTCGATGACCGCCCAGATGACTCGATGCGATCACCGAGAACGCAAGCGGGATCGCGCAGAACAGAAGTCCATAACTTACTATCACTGCTCTGTCGGCTATTGATGCCGGCCTTTTTTGTCGTTGAATATTTTGTTTCCTCTTTTGCATTTTCTTTTCTTTCCTTCTTTTGCTTTTTTCTTCTTTTCTTTCTCTTGATTACCATTCTCTACCCAAGCTGGTCTTGGCTTTCAAACGTCAATACATGTCTTAATAATTCGAGCATTGGCGTGGGAATATTCCCATGGTCTGTGGGGGTTGCCACATTCCTAAATGGCTACAAGATAAATACACTAAAGACAAGGAAGAGGCATCTCCGGCTCAGATTCACCCCTGAAGAAACAGTCGGAAGCCGCGTCACTCACCCAAGGTAAAAAAGCCCCTGTGACAGCTGGCACCACACATAACCAATCCGGCATTTTGAGGAACGCAAAGCGCGGCGCGCGGCGTTCTTTTTCGGCTTATGTTTGCTTGCTCTTGCTCCTCGCGCAGTTCCTGGTCATCGGATCTGCAGTTGCGCAAACTTACGAGCCTAACTACAACTCAACACAGCAGGGCAGTGAGGGTGATGCAACGGGTGGCCTGGCGAAGAAGACTCAGAACACAGTTCCGAACCCGTACATCGACTCGAAGGCATTCGTCGACATCTCGAACGACGCTGCAAAAATCAACGTAGAAGGTGGTAGCGGCCAGGGCGGAAGCACTCGTGGCATTCAGCGGAATGTCAACGACATTATGAAGCGCGACAACCCCTATGGGCAGGCTGAGGAAGCCGGTCGCGTTCAACCGCGTGTTTTCGTCGAGAAGGATTATCAACGCCGCTCGCCCCAGAATAGGCTAAATCAGCAGCTCGACCAGTTGCAGCAGCAGAACAAAAATCTTTCTTCTCTGGCAATGCAGGCCGCTGAGCAGGGTAACAACGCTCCGACCACCGGAGTATCCGGACTGGTGAACAGCGGACTGGGAAGCATCAACGAGACCTATCGTGGTATGCACCAGTTCTTCAACGATGACATCATCGGCAATCTATTTAGTCAAATTGGTCAGCTGATTGGTAAGTGGATCTCCGAGCTGATCAACGGCTGGATTGCTGATACGGTGCAGTTCTTGGCAGCATTCCTGCGGGTGTTCGTGCTTAACCCGAACATTGCAGTCAACGGTCTCAATGGATCGCCTAGCGATGGCATTTCGCCATACATCCGCCAGGGTGCGGACGTGATGTACGGAATCGCTGTTGATTTGCTTCTCCTTCTATTTATTCTGGCGATTTGGAAATACTGGGCGGAAGCTGCCTGGCGTGGCGGTGGCAACCTGATGGGTGCCGTCGGACGATTGATTTTTACCTCCGGCCTGATGCTTGCCTTCCCGACGCTCTATGCCTTTGAAATTCAAATTACGAATGAAATGATCAAAGCGATCTATTTCAACTCGTCGGACCAAGTAATGATGTTGGATGCGGCTCTGGCATCTGCAATTAAAGGCGGAATTCTTGCTGGTGTGGGTGGACTGACGAGTGCGTTCGCTCCCTTGCTTGGTAGTGTCGGTTTAGGCTTCCAGGGCGCTGCGGTTGGGCAACTCTTTGCTTTCGCCGGACTTGTAATCTTCATGATCCTCGGCGGAATTCTGATTGCGGAACTTGTATACCTGTTGGTTTTGAAAGCGATTCAAACCGCTTTGCTTACTGCTCAATATATGTTCGCGCCAATCTTCCTTGTCTTTTACGCAACTCCTTCTACCGAGAACATCGCCAGTGGATTCGTCAAGGCTTGGGTTGAGACCAGCCTCTGGACGTTTGTTTGGGTCGGTTTGCTGAAGATCCTTGTGATCATCATGTTCTCGAATTACAACCCATGGGGCAAAATCCTCATGGCTGTGGGCGTTCTTCAGATGATGATTCAAGTTCCAAGCTTCCTTGCTCGAGCACAAATCAGTCCGATGTCGGACTTCGTCAGCGCCGGATTGATTACCGGTGGTCTCTTCAAGATGATGGGCGCGCTTAGCAAAGGCGCAGGAGCGCTGGCAAACCGCGCAGTCAACAAAAACATTGCCGACTACATGAGCAAAGACCAGAACACAACTGGCGATACCACCAAGGTCGAAACCGGCACGCCGGATGCTTCGAGAAACTTCAGCACACTGTCCAAAGCCGGGCAAGGTGATCCAACTGCCATTGCTGGGCTGGGCGCATTGCGTAAACCAGGCACCGTGCCTCCAGGTGGCGTTCCACCTGGAACACCGGGCGGACTGCCGATTACACCTCCAACTGGCGTCAAGCCTC
>JADYXS010000554.1 GCA_021772155.1 Candidatus Obscuribacter sp. | reverse complement strand
TTATACGATGAAAAAGGCAAACAGTATCTCGATATGTTTGCCGGAATCGTTACTGTGAGCGTCGGTCATTGCCACCCGAAGGTCACTGCCAGAACAGTGGAACAGTTGCAAACGCTTCAGCACACGTCCACGGTCTTCATGACACAGCCGATGGTTGATCTTGCTGAGAAGCTTGCTGAAGTTACGCCGGGCGACCTGAGCAAGTCCTACATCACAAACTCCGGCACTGAAGCTAACGAAGCGGCAATCTCGATGGCGCGCATCGCCAGTGGACGCCACGAAGTGATCGTGCTTGAGCATTCGTACCACGGTCAATCGCACCTGGCTTCGTCGATGACTGCCAATCACAACTACAGGCCGGCAACCATGCCTGCCGCCGGCATCGCATTTGCTGCCAACGCTTATTGCTACCGCTGTCCCTTCAAGAAGACACCGGACAGTTGCAATCTGGAATGCGCTAAAGATGTCGAACGAGTAATTCAATCGCAGACTACCGGGCAGCCAGCAGTGATGATTGCTGAACCGATCCAGGGTGTTGGCGGCACAATTACGCCACCTGATGCGTATTTCCAAGAAGTGAAAAGCATCCTGGACAAGTACGGCGTGCTGTTTATTGCCGACGAAGTGCAAACTGGATTCGGTCGTACCGGCAATCACATGTTTGGTATCAGTAACTGGGGAGTTCAGCCGGACTTCATCACGATGGCCAAAGGTTTGGGCAACGGTTTGCCGATAGGCGCGTGCATTACAACAGCACAGATTGCCGACAAGTGCCAGAAGGCTGTGATCAACACATTTGGTGGAAATCCCGTTTCGGCCGCCACCGCGATTGCAGTAATAGATACAATCCAAGAAGAAAAGCTAATGGAGAACGCTAGAGTTGTCGGCGGCTATTTGATGGATGGTCTAAAGGACCTGCAGAAAACCTTCCCAATAATGGGCGACATTCGCGGCAAAGGATTGATGGTTGGGATAGAGATAGCTGAGCCGGGTAGCAAAACACCTATGGCTCAAGAAACGGCGAAAATCGTCGAGATTGCCAAAGATGGCGGGGTTATCCTCGGCAAAGGTGGACTTTATGGCAATACCATTCGAATCAAGCCACCATTGAACATAACCAAAGAAAACGTAGATACCTGTTTGACGGTCATGCGGAAGGCTCTGGAAACTGTGAGTCAGGCTGTCGGTGTGAGATAAGGAGATTTAAAAATGCCGCAAGTAGTTCGTTGTGGTTTGATTCAAACCAAAAACGAAGTCATTTCGCCTAAAGGCGGGACGGACAAAGCAACTATTCAAAAAATCAAGCAATCCATGCTCGATAAGCATCTCAAAATGATTGATGACGCTGCGAAGAAAGGCGTGCAAATTCTCTGCCTACAAGAGATTTTCAACGGCCCTTATTTCTGCGCAGAACAAGATCAGAGCTGGTATGAGGCCGCGGAAGAAATTCCGAATGGTCCGACCATCAAGAAGATGCAAGAAGTCGCGAAGAAGCACCAGATGGTTTTGGTGGTGCCAATTTATGAACGCGAGCAAGCTGGTGTCTATTACAATACCGCCGCTGTCATTGACGCGGATGGAACCTATCTTGGGAAGTACCGGAAGAATCATATTCCGCAAGTGAACCCAGGCTTCTGGGAGAAGTTCTATTTCCGTCCAGGCAACCTTGGCTATCCAGTGTTCCAAACGCGTTTTGCCAAAGTAGGCGTCTACATTTGCTATGACCGTCACTTCCCAGAAGGCGCACGTGCACTTGGCTTGAACGGTGCTGAAATCGTTTTCAATCCGTCTGCCACAGTTGCGGGTCTGTCAGAATATCTTTGGAAGCTCGAACAACCAGCTCATGCGGCTGCAAACGGATACTTCGTGGGCGCCATCAACCGCGTTGGGACGGAAGAGCCTTGGAACATCGGTGAGTTCTACGGATCAAGCTATTTCTGTAGCCCCCGTGGTGCCATCATCCAACAAGCTAGCCGTGACAAGGAAGAATTGGTTGTTGCCGATCTCGACCTGGAAGAAATTGCCGAAGTGCGTAACACATGGCAGTTTTATCGCGATCGTCGTCCGGAAACGTACGAACAACTGGTCAAGCTCTAAGCATGGCAGGGGAGGGGCGGTTCCAAACCTGAAGGTGTAGGGGAGGGTCGGTTCCAAACCTGAAGATGTAGGGGAGGGGCTTGTCCCCTCCCGCTGATCGAAGAAGTCGACAACGGGAGCGGGTTACGCCGCGCCCCTTTAAGAGGATAGATGCTAGATGGCTGAGCATTACAAACCGGTGAAATACAAACCCTGGGAGATGACTCTCGAAGAGCGCTTTCAGGAATATCACCCGGCGCTTACCGAACGCGAAGCAGTTCTTGAAGCGAACCGGTGTCTTTACTGCTACGACGCTCCCTGTATGACTGCGTGTCCGACAAGTATCGACATTCCGACATTCATCAAAAAGATTGCTACCGGCAATGTGAAGGGTTCAGCCAGAAAGATTTTGGAAGCAAACTTGCTCGGTGCTACTTGTTCCAGAGTATGTCCAGTTCAAGAACTCTGCGAAGGAGCCTGCGTTCTCAATGAGGACGAAAAGCCTATCGCCATCGGTCGGCTTCAACGTTATTCGATGGATTATGCAGCTGAGCGGGACATCAAGTTTTTCAAGGCCGGTGAAAGCAACGGATTCAAAGTTGCAGTCGTGGGTGCCGGTCCAGCGGGACTTTCTTGCGCCGGCGAACTGGCCAAGCTCGGTTATGCAGTCACCTGCTACGAAAGGAAGGCGATGTCCGGCGGCTTGGACACTTACGGCATCGTAGTATTCCGCGAGCCAGTTGAAATCAGTCTTGCTGAAGTTCGCATGGTTGAAGAACTCGGAGTCACCTTCAAAAACAACGTCTCCATCGGTAAAGATATAACGATGGCTCAACTGGTCGAACAGTACGATTCCGTATTCGTCGCTGTTGGGTTAGGCAACGTTCCTTCGATGGGCGTACCTGGAGAAGATTTAGAAGGCGTTGTCGACGGCCTGGACTTCATCGAAGAAACCAAAGTGAAGAAACTCGATGAGATCAAGCACGGTAAGAGAATCTGCGTAATCGGCGCCGGTAACACCGGAATTGACTGTGCCACCATCGCACGTCGACTCGGTGCGGAACGCGTGACGATCATTTATCGCCGCTCTGAAACAGAAATGCCTGCCTACCATTTTGAATATCAATTCGCTATGGGTGAAGGTGTGATGTTCATGTTCCTGACGCAGCCTATAGAAATTGTTGGTGAAAACGGCAAAGTTGTAGGAATTAAGTGCGTACGAATGGATCTTGGCGAGCCGGACCACTCCGGGCGTCGTACACCTGTATTGGTGCCTGATTCTGAGTTTGTTTTGCCATGCGACATGGTCGTTACGGCGATCGGGCAAGAGAAGCACAACGAAATGCTGCATGCATTGAGGGCATTCGGTGTCAAAGAAGTTAAACACTACATTTCAGTTGATGATGAAACCAGGCGCACCGCACATCACAAGATTTTTGCCGGTGGTGATTGTATCCGTCACAAAGGTGAAGCCTCAACCGTTATGGCAGTGCAAGACGGTAAGCTAGCTGCTGCCGGCATTCACAAACAATTGGCTGGTGCCGGTACATGCTCGACGGACAAAAAAACCGTCAGCGCGCCGAACAAGTAGGGGACGAAATTCATGGCTAATCTTGAAATTGATTTTTGTGGTATCAAGTCTCCCAACCCGTTCTGGCTGGCGTCAGCACCGCCGACGAATTCCGGATATCAGGTGCAGAAGGCTTTCTCTGAAGGCTGGGGCGGTGCCGTCTGGAAAACGATCGGAGCGCCGGTTCTCAATGTGTGCAATCGCTATGGCACCATTGATTACAAAGGTACGAAAATTATGGGACTCAACAACGTTGAGTTGATCAGTGATCGTCCCATTGAAGTTAACCTTAAAGAGATTCGCGAAACCAAACGACTCTTTCCGAAGCACACCGTGATTGTTTCAGTCATGGTTGAGTCGAAGAAGGAATCCTGGCAAGAAATCATCAAGCGTATCGAAGATACCGGCGCAGATGGCTTCGAACTCAACTTCGGTTGCCCGCACGGAATGTCTGAGCGCGGGATGGGCTCTGCCATGGGGCAGGTTCCTGAGTACACCCAGATGGTTACGGAATGGGTGATGGAAGTTGCAAAAACTCCTGTTATCGTTAAGCTAACTCCGAACATCACCGATATTGTGGTGCCGGCTCGGGCCGCCGTTAAGGGTGGTGCCTCAGCGCTTTCAATGATCAACACTATCAACAGCATTATGGGCGTGGATCTTGACACGTTCACTCTTCGTCCGGATGTCGGCGGTAAGGGTGGACACGGAGGTTACGCAGGTAAAGCGGTAAAACCGATTGCACTGAATATGGTGTCAGCGGCCGCTTCAGATGAGGTTGTTCAAAAAGCTGGGCTGGCAATTTCGGGAATGGGCGGCATTGAAGATTGGCGAGATGCTGCCGAGTTCATGTTGTTGGGCGCAACATCTGTCCAGGTTTGTACTGCAGTCATGCATTATGGATTCCGCGTGGTGGAAGACATGATCGACGGAATGTCCAACTGGATGGACGAGAAGGGCTTTAAGACACCGGCCGACTTCATCGGCAAGTCCTTGCCCAGAATCAGCAGTTTCGGTGACTTCGACTTGGGCTTCCAGACCGTAGCTCGAATCAATCAGGACAAATGCATTAACTGCAACCTGTGCTACATCGCCTGCAATGACGCGGCTCACCAGTGCATCGACATGAAAACAATGCAGCTTGATCCGGACCAGATTAAGATGCAGCCAGTTGTTCGCGAGGAAGACTGCGTCGGCTGTGACCTATGCTCTAAAGTCTGCCCTGTCGACGATTGCATTTCTATGGTTCAGATCGAGACCGGTCGCCCCCATATCACTTGGAACGAACTGATCAAAGCCAGACCAGAAATTCTGAATGATTGGGACAAGATGGAAGAATACCGAAAAACGGCCAATATCCACATCCATTAGGCTGGAAATCTCTGTTTTTATCTGGGAGGGGGTCGAAATGGCCCCCTCTCTGATGTTAATGCTTTAAAATTGGGGTAAGAGAAATTAACAACAGTCGTCCAGGTGATGTGTTTGCTGCAGGCATGCCATTGGTCTCCATATTAACTAGAACATGACCGCCTGCCGGCCATCGCTTTGGCATCGGATTCGAGAAGGAGCAGTTGATGAGTTTTCCCATTCAAGTTGCGTTTCATGGGCTTGACCACTCAAGCGCTTTAGAGCAGAAAGTGCGATCAGCAGTTGATGGGCTTACCAAATTTACGGAGCAGATTCAGAAGTGTAGAGTGGCAATTGAAATGCCTCACCGCCATCACCAGCACGGCAATTCTTATACCGTGACCATTCAAGTCGGTGTACCAGGCAAAACCATTGTCGTCAGTGAAGAATGCAAGGGTGAGGATGCTTATGTGAGCGTCGAAAAGGCGCTGCACGGAGCAGTTGAGTCGTGCTCGAGAGCACTAGAAGATTGGGCACGGATTCGACGCCACGAAGTGAAGACCCACAACGCTAAACCCAAGCGTCGTGAAGATAACGGAGACGAGCTGCCGGCCGGTGCCGACGTAGTTATCGAGATGGTGGAATAGCTCATAGGCGGCGCACGCCCCTACGATATGCTTAAAGGGGAGGGGCTTCGACCCCTCCTCTTGAGCTGCCGTTCTGCGCCATTGGCGAATGCCGCCAATGGGTATATACAAGGTAGTAGCTCTGCTCTGACTTGCCTGGAGCGAAACGTTGAACCTGCCTGCAACGACTAACACCGGAGTCACTCAATCCGACAGCGATTTGGCTGCCATAGCCAGAAAATGGCAACCTGCGCTGCCTGTGGCGTTGCTTGCCGCCATGATCATAGGTTGGCTGGTTCCAATTTCCCTGCCTTGGGTTTTGCCTTTGCAAGGAATTTTGATGCTGGCGTTCTGGTTTTTGGCCGTAGGTAGTCACGGACCGGCTAGTTTGGTTCGCAGAACATTTATCACCTATGTGCTAGGCACGGTCTTTGTGGAGGCAAGTTTACTGGGCATTTTCCTTGGACTCGTTTCTTTCTTTGCCATGACGATTCACGGACACGAACTTCAAGCATTACGCCTGATGATCCTCCAGTTTTGGATGGGTTTGGCCATGATGTTTTTGAACATGGACGCTTCAGGCGGGTTTTGGCTGGTAGTAAGTAACTTACTAACCTCTTTTTTCGTGACGCCAATGTTGTTTGTGACCGTTCACATGGCGATCAATAAAGAACTCACACTAATCAGCCGCGTTCGCTGGCTGGTTCTGCACGTTGTCTCTATTGGCTTACTTTGTCCATGGCTAGCTGTCTTCTATGCGATCCAATGGCTGCGCTGGGGAAAGAATGTTCCTTTGCTGCCACCACCAACAAGTGAAGACGTGGAGCTGCTGTCGAGCAAATAGGTGAAGCGGCGCTATGAACGATTACCAATCGGTTTGCCGGAAACCTAGTGCTTGTAAATCTTGTGCTGCGGACGACCGGAGAGAATTTGCTCCTTGCCCCAGTTTGTTACTTCGCGGAAGGCTTCGCTTTGAATGAAGTCTTGGAAGGCCTTTTCGTCCGACCATTCACTGGTGATCAAATAGGAAGCGTCGTCACTTACGTCCTTCCAGAGCGTCGACGTTGTATGGCCTGCGGCCGCTTTGAGCGCGACTATCACTCCGGCAAATTTCTCTTCGAAATCGTGTTGCTTGCCTGAGATAACGTGATAGTTCATTCCGACGGTGATCATCTTGAGCTGAGCTCCCTTGGGGTTTCAGTGTTGCATTCGGTGGGCGTTGACACCGCAGTATACTTCGAAGCTCCGATGCGTATTGTCTAAGATTCAACCAATGCGGCCGATACTCGCCAGCATTCTTTGGCTATCTGCCATTCCTCGCGGGCGGCGACGACGAGCACGCGCACGTTTGAATTGTCATCTGAAATATCGCAGTCCGATTTAGACTCTTGGTTTTTTTGTTCGTCGATTCGGCAGCCAACTAAACTCAGCGCCTCGCAGGCTCGATGTCTGACTAGTGGGGAGTGCTCTCCGATTCCGGCAGTGAAGACGATGGCATCAAGTCTTTGTAGGTGGGCAGCCATCGCGCCGATGGATGACTGAAGCCTATACGTGAACATATCAAAGGCCAGTTGTGCTCGCTCATTTCCGGAATGCATTTGCCAAACGATTTCCCGCATGTCATTGGACATGCCTGAAATTCCCAACAGTCCGGATTTAGTATTGAGAACTTGATCCAGTTGGCTGGCGGTGTAGTCACCTTTTTTGAGAAGGTGCAGAATAATTCCAGGATCGATAGATCCGCTGCGGGTGCCCATCATCAGTCCCTCAAGAGGGGTGAAGCCCATGCTGTTGTCGATGCTGTGCCCGTTTTTTATTGCAGTCACTGAACAGCCGCTGCCTAGATGGCACACAATCAAATTCGTTTCATCGACTCTTTTGTTCAACATCGACGCGGCGCGCTGACTTGAATACTGATGGTTAATACCATGGAAACCATATCGCTGGATTTTATGTTCGGAAAACCATTCGTATGGACCCGGGTAAATCAGAGCTGCCGGAGGAATCGTCTTGTGAAATGTGGTATCAAATACTGCAACTTGCGGTACTCCGGGCAATAAGCGTTCGATTGCCTCTATGCCTTCTAAGTTCAGCTTGTTGTGTAATGGTGCGAATTCCTGCAATCGGCGGATGTTTTCTTTGACATTTTCATTTATCGGTACACTGTCGGCATAGATCGTCCCACCATGCACAATTCGGTGACCAACTGTTTTGATTTTGGATGCACGTTGCCCAAGCTCAGCGATTGACTGCTCTACCGCCTTGCCGACGGAAGCCGCTTCAGCGGACGATTTCCCTAAGCTAATTTGCTTGTGCCAAATCGGCTCCTGTGCCTCCAAAGCAGGCGTATTGGCGTTCAGAAAAAGAGCGGATTTCACGCTGCTTGATCCGGCATTTACGACGTATATCAAGTTAAAGCTCCCACTTCCAATCGCTGATCTCAGGCATGTCTTCGCCATGCATTTGGATGTATTGCTTATGTTCGATTAGTTTGTCCCGGATGATCTGCTTAACGTGTGCACCTACGTACTGCAGCCCCGGCACCCGATCGATCACGTCGTTTGCCAGATGAAAACGATCTAGATCATTCAGGACAACCATGTCAAATGGAGTGGTCGTGGTGCCCTCTTCTTTATATCCGCGCACGTGTAGATTGTCGTGATTGGTTCTGCGATAGGAGAGTCGATGAATCAGCCATGGATAGCCGTGATAGGCGAAGATGATCGGCTTATCTTTAGTGAAAATCGAATCAAATTCCGCATCACCCAATCCATGCGGATGTTCGGTGTGCGGCTGTAGTGTCATCAGATCTACAACATTCACAACGCGAATTTTCAATTGGGGCAAATGCTTTCGCAAGAAATCGACCGCTGCCAGAGTCTCTAGCGTTGGAACGTCTCCGGCGCAAGCCATAACAACATCCGGCTCTCCGCCCTGGTCGTTACTTGCCCATTCCCATATGCCAATGCCGGCGCTGCAATGCTTAACTGCTGAGTCCATGTTGAGAAACTGGAGAGCCGGTTGCTTTCCAGCTACGATGATGTTGATGAAGTGGCGACTACGCAAACATTTGTCCATAACACACAGCAGTGTATTAGCATCTGGTGGCAAGTACACGCGAATCGTATCTGCTTTCTTGTTGGTCGCGTGGTCGATAAAGCCGGGGTCTTGATGGCTGAACCCATTGTGATCCTGTCGCCATACGTGCGACGTCAGCAGATAATTCAGTGACGCAATTGGACGACGCCATGGAATATCGCTTGTCGTTTTCAGCCATTTTGCATGTTGGTTAAACATGGAGTCGATTATGTGGATGAAGGCCTCATAACAAGAAAACACACCGTGTCTGCCTGTCAACAGGTACCCTTCAAGCCATCCCTGACACATGTGTTCGCTTAGCACTTCCATCACCCGACCGTCCGGTGACATATGATCGTCCGACGGAAGAATCGGTCCCATGAACACTCTGTCTGTGGTCTCGAACACTGAGCCTAATCGATTGGATGCTGTTTCGTCCGGACCCATGATGCGGAAGTTGGCATTATCTTTGTTCATCGCCATGACGTCACGCAGCATGTTGCCCAGAACGCGCGTAGCTTCCCCAACGACAATCCCTGGTTTGTCCATTTCCACTTTGTAGTTCATGAAATCAGGCAAGCGCAAATTTTTCAGCAATAGCCCACCGTTTGCCTGCGGAATTGAGCCCATTCTGCGTGCACCGACTGGGGCCAATTCGCGGAGATCCGGCATGAGTCGTCCTTCGTTATCAAACAACTCTTCCGGTTTATAACTGCGCATCCAGTCCTCGAGCATTCGCAGATGTTCGGGCTTTTTCGCGAGTTCAGAAAGAGGTACCTGGTGTGATCGAAAAGTCCCTTCGACCTGCACTCCATCCACGACTTTCGGACCAGTCCAGCCCTTTGGCGTGCGAAGTATGATCATCGGCAGCCTGGGCACATGACCAAGTTCCGTCACTTTAGGTCCGCGGAATTCGGTCTGAATTTGCTTAATGTCGTTGACGCACGTTTCCATCGTCGCGGCCAGTTCCTGGTGAACCAGGGCCGGATCACTGCCTTCTACAAAGTATGGCTTGTAGCCGTATCCCCGGAACAACTGCTCTAGCTCTTCATCGGACATCCGAGCAAATATGGAGGCACTGGCGATTTTATATCCGTTCAAATGGAGAACGGGCAGCACAGCGCCATCCCTTGCTGGATTCAGGAACTTATTTGAATGCCAACTCGTTGCAAGTGGTCCGGTTTCCGCTTCTCCATCACCAACGACGCACAGCGCGATCAAGTCAGGGTTATCGAAAACTGCGCCGTAGGCATGCACAAGTGCGTATCCCAGTTCTCCACCTTCGTGTATTGAACCGGGGGTCTCAGGCGCAACGTGGCTTGGAATGCCTCCAGGGAATGAAAATTGCTTGAACAGCTTTGTCATGCCGATTTCATTTTCACTGATGTCCGGATAAACTTCCGTGTAAGAACCTTCAAGATAAGTATTTGCCACCAGCGCAGGTCCACCGTGACCGGGGCCAGTAATGAAGATTACCGAGAGGTCGTGTTTCTTGATAAGTCTGTTCATGTGGACGTAAAGCAGATTCAGACCCGGTGTGGTTCCCCAGTGTCCTAGTAATCGCGGCTTCACATCCTCTATCTTCAGGGGTTCCTTGAGCAGAGGGTTACGCATAAGATAGATTTGTCCCACGGAAATGTAATTGGCGGCTCGCCAATAAGCATCAATTTTCCGAAGTTCCTCTTGTGATAGAGGTTTATTCATGACTGCAGCGGCGCCGACTTTTGATGTCATGTGAGATCTCCAACATAGAGCCCTCAATCTATCAAACTGAAGCAGTTTTAGATAGCGATTCGTTATCGAAAGTAGGCAGCGACATTACCCAACGGGCCGCTACCCATACGATTTTAAAAAGCCATTTTAAGCCTGTTTCTGTAAATCGGCCTGAACGGAAGCGGTGGTGGCCTTTACCGCGGCCGTAGTGGTCTGCCGATTGCGTTTGCCTAGCCACAACAACGAACTAGCCAGAAAGAATGGCACCATTTGTAAATCAACCAGCAGCGCCAGAGCCGCAGCCTGGCCGGGATTGATGCCCGCACTGACCAATATTCCGATGAGAATTCCTTCTCGAAGACCGTAACCGTTCAAAGCAAAAGGTGCCACTGTGGCAACCAGGCTAAAAGGGAAGCTAACTGCGAAAAGGTGCCAGCCTATGTGAAGTCCGACTGCACTTGCCAGGACACTAAGGGTTAGAAACTGCAGACCCCAGCCAAGGAGAGACGCGCCCAGGCAAGCGGCGAGCGTTTGCGGATTGGTTCGTAATTCTTTTAGCTTAGATGCAAAATTGATTATCGCTCTTGGTGCTCGGGTGCCGAAGCGTTTGGTAAATTGCACCAGCTTTAGCGTCACGGTGTTCGGGAACATTGCCACCACCCATAGTGACAGCATCGAAATCACGCACAGGGCGCTGAGTGTGACAGTCCAGTCCCCGAGCGCACCTTTCACCTGCATTGCTCCGAGCATTGCCCAGATCATCAGTGCTGTTGTGCTGCTGAGTCTTCCGACCGCGCTGGCTGCTGTGGCAGCGGGGATCCCAATAATTTTGCCGACCTCATAAATGCGCAGTGCGTCTCCACCAAATCCCGTCGGGATAAGATGTTGCGCCGCAAGAGACTTAAAGAACACATAGCCGAGCAATCGCCACGATATTGATGAATTGCTTCGAACGAGAATTGCCCACTCGAGCATCCCACAAAGCTGCACAAGCGCCGTTAGTGCTATTACTCCTGCCAGAATGCCGAGGTTGGCATGTCTCAGTGTTTTTAGTGCTTCCGCTACATCTATGTTGTGAATCAACAGCCAAATGCACACTAACGTGCCGATGAATTTGATTGGCCACGAGGTAAAAATGCGGCGAGCTTCAGCCAAACCGGTGGATTTTGCTGCGGCAGAATCCGTTTTTTCGTCTGTCATTTCGCCGATCTACCCCGTCATCAGGCACAATGACGAGCTGAGCTAGCGAAAAGAGTCCGATTCGCCCATTTTTGCCCAGAGCCGCCCGATATGTGGTGCAGCCCCTAGTGATGAGACGGAGTATGAGAAGCGCCTGTTAGAGCTCGCAGCAATTCAACGATGACAAAGTCTGCCAACACTTCCGTATTGTCGAAGCTCGAGCCGTCGAGAAGAAACAGCTCCTTGACCGTGACTTCGAAGCTAGGACCGAACCAACCAAACGTCCCGCGAATACAATTGCGCCCTACCGCACTCAAACGACACCAGGCGTTGCCTGTGCGCAGGGTGAAGCTGTCATCGGTGTACATGCCGTCCACAGGAGCGTCGATTTCTCCGAAAACTTCCAGAGCATTTGCAGCTGTCCAAACCTTGTCTGACAGGAGTTGGAACGCATTATCAGGAAGGACGTGAATTAGTTCGTCTGATTCCATAAGCAACTGCAATCTCATTAGTGGGGGTTTCCCTATATTTATCAATAATTCTTCCAACAAGTCAGTTGACCAACTGATAGGCATCTTGAAGCTGCTTCAAGGCCAGTGAGACTTTGGTCGACTAGGGCTTTCAGTTATGGATTATTTACAGTTCGCAGTGAGGTTTAAGCAAATTACGCCAAGGTTTTATCCAAAACCGTGGGAGTCCTACGCAGCCAACTATTGCCTTCGATACAGTTGCTGTCGTATTGTTTGACCAATATCCGTGCCCCCGCACGCTTGTTCCATAAAGGAGCGCATGACTCGATCAGCGTTTGAGAGTTTTGACTTGCCCGAAAGCACCCCCTCGCTTTCGAATTCTTTGTATAGCGATGCATCGTTCACGAGCTCGCTTAGCGACTTTAAGCGCCCTCAACCTACTGCGGTCACAGACCAGTTGGGCGACAATCCTTATGCAGCATACGGTGAAATTAACGATGCACCGTTACTGAGTCCGGCGATCAAGCAACAGCTCGATAAAGCCGAAGTCTTGCAATTCAGCACTCCTGTAGATAATCAGGCTGCCGGCGAGCAGCCCGACTACCGCGCCGTCGTAGGCACCGATGGACAACTTCGTTTGGAACCCGTTGGCGATGGCGATCCGCTGGCAGACGGCAAGATAAACATTGAAATCGATTCGAATAACAAGAGTCTGGCAGAAGCTATAAAGAATGCCGACAAGAACCTCAAAGAATACGTTCGCGAGATGATGTCGTACTGGTCCAAGAGCAACCCGAATCAGCCGTATCCGGGCTGGTGGCAGGGTATTCTGAACAGCCAACCGGACATCCCGAATTCTCCATCTCCAGTTCCAGTTGAACAAACACCTCCTCAGCATCGTCCGCAACCAAGCTCAACGCCGCAGCCTCCTGCTGCACCAAAAGCCGGCTGGCAGCCAGATTATCGCGGCGGAAAG
>JADYXS010000074.1 GCA_021772155.1 Candidatus Obscuribacter sp. | reverse complement strand
TTTTGGATATGAACCTGCCCAAAATGGACGGTGTCAACGTTTGCCGGGAATATCGGAGCAAGGGCGGGCAGAGCCCAATTTTAATGCTCACGGGCCGGGACGGTATTTCTGATAAAGAAGCTGGATTTATGGCTGGGGTCGACGATTATCTGACGAAGCCATTTCATATGAAAGAGCTTTCGATGCGCATCAGGGCTATTCTCAAGCGGCCGAAGTCCGTGGCAGGCGACGTTTTAAAGGTCGGGGATCTGGTTTTGGATCTTGTTGCCCATGAAGTTTCGCGAAGCGGTGACAAAATACATCTGCCGCGGATGGAGTTTTTGCTCCTTGAATTTCTTATGAGACACCCGGACCAAGTATTTAGTCCGGAGAACCTGTTGGACAGTGTGTGGAAAGCGGAATCCGAACGGACTGCCGATTCGATCCGCACAAGTATCAAGAAAATTCGTCAACAAATCGATCGTGAAGGAAAAGATTCAATCATCAAGAACGTGCACGGTGTCGGTTACAAGCTTGAAGCTCAATGACACTAAGTGCGGGCTAGCTTGAAATTTGCTCGGTCAGTTTTTAGAAGTGCAGCGCTTACTTGCTACAGCTCCCTGCCACCTTAGCGGGTGTTAAGAACTTTCGGTTATCTACCGTCGAGAAAAAGACTTGCGGTGCGGTGTCCGCAACAGCGTTGATGATCACCATAACTCAAAAGGCAGCATGAGCAAGTGCGGGTTACTGTGCGGTTATCACGGCGGCGACGCTCACAGCGCTCTTGCGCTGTGGTGGGTCGCAAATTCGTAACGGCATGTACCTCGAGAGTACGCGTTGTGCGTGCTGCTCGTGAGGCAGATCGAATATTAGCTATGAGTCGTTTGAGCATGTGTACCATGAACTTCCTAGAAGCAATCAGTGTTTGGCTTGTGGTGCCGCAAATTAGTGCGACTAAGTTAGTTACTGAAGTGAGCATCTACTTTAGCTTGTTTAGAGGCTCGAACAAGAAAGTTTTAACTAAACAGGTGATGTCAGGTGTTAAATTTGCCATTCGGCCAGCTTTCAGCCCATACATTCGCTATACATTTCGCATCCTTTACATCGAGCAACGAATTTCGCCGGAGCGCACACGCTCATGCGCTTGGAGCAAATTAACGAAACAACCTAGAAAGTACGGAAAATCTTATGTTTTCCTGCTCGTTTCTTGAAGCTGTTGATGATTGATCAAGGATCTGGTGGCAGGGCTAAATCCGCTTCACTCCTGCTTTTACGTTGAATTGTTCTGCAAATTAAATGCCGACCTGAATGCATATGCGCTTTGTATATCTTTCGTAACGCAGAGAGGTAGTCCTTCAAGTGGTTGCGGTGCAATTTCTACACCTGAGGTATTCACTGGTTTATATGTGCTGCTGTTGTCGGCACTTAAGCTGGGCACAACGTTTTCAACAGGTGTCGGGAGTTGATCGCCGCGCCGCCTCGATATGCGGCAGATACGTGTTCGGCATGTGCCGGTTGAATGCCGGTCTGAATGCTACTCTTGGTTCACTAAGGGAGATAGTAGAATTGGGATGAAGTAGAAGATGGGCGGAAGAGGGCCGCATCTTCTAGAGCAATTGTGACCTGTACCGGCGGCACGAGTGCCGGTACAGGTCTATAGGTTGGATTGGTCAGCGAGCGGTTACAGTTCGATGATGGGCAGCTGCGGGTGGCGGCAGGGATTGCAGCGGGGCTCTGTTACTGACAGTCCTTTCTCGATGTGGGGCTTGGCCTGTGGGCTACAAAGAATCTCAATTTCAGAAGGGACGGTTCCATTCAGTGAGGTCTGCCACAAGCGGCAGTTGAGCACCGCGCCTGTGCCACTGAGGCTGATGGTATTGGAGCTCATGCGGTTGGGCGCGATCGGGATGCACAATTTCTCTGCCTTGTTGGCTGCTGCAACCTCCAAGGTCATACGGATTAAGCCGCACAGAGTGTGGCTGTGGAACTCACGGAAGTTGCCCAGCCCGACAACCAGAACGTGCTTAAGTCGACAAACGTTCGGAGTTACGGCTTGACCCGGGCTGACCGCATGTTGCGATACCGCAAGGAGGCAGGACTGTCCGCGCTGCCCATTGAAGGCCTGTTCGCGAAGCTGTGTGGAAAGTTGATTGTCGAGGCATTCATCGAGCCAGAGCCCGATGAGCGGCAATTTGTGGCCGGCCATCACTGTAATCAAAACCAGGTCCGAAGCAAAAACGTGTTGCAAGGACTCTTGTTTCTTGAGCATCACCGGTGACACCACGATTGAAGTAGGGCTTTTCATAGATCTTAGACTCCAGATAATTGGCGCCGGGGCGGAAGTGCCTCGGCGCTATTGGGAATGGGGGGTTATGCGCACGCGCTGCTACCGTAGGCGGCCGCTACGAAGAGCATTTCCATTGCCAGATCGCAGATGGCATTTACCTGCAGAACAAACGTGTGGTACTGCTCGTGCTCAGCTTTGTAGCAGCTCTGGCTGGCGCTTGTGAGAAGTTGCGTCGGGTCGGCTGCCGTTGCCTCGGTGTGGTCATCCTGCTTGCTTTCAGTTGACTTATTGGCGGCTTTTTCAATCAAGCTGCCGATGGTGCTATCTAGGCGGAAGTGGGCGCGGAAATCAGCCTGATTGAACATAGTATCTGCATCAGTTTTCAATTGGCGAACGTTCTCACCGAAGGCCGTGATTGAGCGAAGTGTGTCGTCAAGCGGCTTGCGGCCCGCGTCTGAGGCCAGCTGTTCGGCGGTGCTGACGACGTCGTGCATACGGGTCCGGAGAGCTTCCGGATGGAAATTCTGTAGGTTGAAGCGGTGCTCTTCGGCGATGATCGTGAGCACGCGAGTTTGCGCGTCGATCGCCATGAGTTGCCATTTGAGGGCGGATTTGCGCAGTTGTTGGGGATTGGTTTGCATTAACATGGGTTTGTACCTGTTATTCGTTTTTGTGTTGCATCGCGCTCCACTGCAGAGCGCGTAAGGAAATCGGCGCAGCCGGGCCGTCTTGATGAGCGTTCTGGCAAGATGTGCAATGGAATTGCAAGTGGTGAAAAAAAGGTTCTTAAGGCGGCCGGCTGAACACTCCGATTGCTTGTCAGCGGCGTTGGCTCCAGGGTGTTAGCGCTAGGTCACGGACTCAGCAGCCATTCCAGGTCAGCGAAAAAAGCTTCGTTGCGACGAGGAACTTGTTTGCTGAATTGGCTGCTTCTTTTTGTCGGTGTGCTTGCGCTGCTTATGAATAAAGGGGGTTACAGGGATGTGATTAGAGCTTGCCTATCGAGCTACCTTGATGCAAGTGCTGTCTGTCGATTAGCAGCCGGGCATTCATCCAGAAGGATGATGCTCACCTGTCAGAACGCGGTGTTGAGTTGTGGAGCAGAAAGGATTTGATTTTTTCCGGAGAAATGAGGCAGGGTGTACGATGAGCAGCTACTTGACATCTTAAAAAGAGAAAAGGTGCTGGGGTTGCTACCGGTTATGGACTACGTCGCGGGGACAGTTGGGATAGCTGGCGAATCAACCGGGCGGACGATTGTTTCGAATATATCTCAGGACCTTACTCTTAGAGTCAACCCAAACAGATTCTGAATTGAAGCTGATGGCACCGGGCAGGGACTCAAAATATGTCCCTGCCCGAGCTACAAGTCGCTTTGAAGTCTACCTGCGAAGGTCAACCGATGTCGGTTGACTATCCGCCGCGGCAATTCTTCTTGGTTGAGCGCGCTCGACTGGATGCGCAATTGGTACATCACCCAGCAGTTCACAGCTTATGGTTTGTGGCTGAGCAGGTGCAGAAGCCGGCTTAGATCGTCGCTGCTGGTGAAGCTGCCGGATGCGCCGTCGATTACTTGTTTGCCGAACAGGATGGTGAAGCACGGTTGCCTCAATCCTCCGTATGCGATTACGAGCGGCAGGTTTTCCAGGTGTGCGCAGTTGACTGCCACCACTTTCACGTTGCCGGCATTGCGCCAGGCGAAGTTAGCTACTTCCCTGTTCTGCGCTTGGTCGGCGGGATTCTTTTCATTTTCCTTGTAGAAGTAGACCAGGATCGGTTCGCTGTCCTTGATCTTCTCCACTTCTTGCTCCCAGTTCAGTAGCCCCACTTCCGTGACGCGGCCGTGAATTTGACGGTATTCACGATCGCGGTACAACATGTACCCGCTAAAGGTGAGCAGAAGAGCCAGTGTCACTAACACTGCGGTTCGTGGATTCATTTCTAAGTCCTTGGGTTTTGGTTTTCCAACTTTTTGCCTGTGTGAACGCGGCAAAACGGCGTGCCCTAGCAAGTAAGAGCCTTGTGAAGTTCTCAATTGCGCCTACTGTTTCTATTTGCACTAGCTAAGCAACAGTCTCCCTGCACAGGCGATATGCCGGAGTCATGGAAGCGAAACTGGTCGGGGTGCTGGCTAAGTAAGTTTGTGCAAACTAAAAAAGTAAAGGAAGGGTTTTTTGAACCTAGCTAGTTCTGGAGTGCAGATTCAATCAGACGGCGTTTTCAAGTGGTTAAACCTAGGCAAGCTACATGAGGTGTAGCGGTGATGGAGCTGTAGCGGCTGCTCGTGAGCCGCCCGTGCCATGTAATGGATGTCCTGGCCGCCAGGATCAAAGCCAATGGAAGCCCTCTGATAACGTTAATTGAACGGTTAGACGCATGTGCATCCGAGCGGCGGTCGTAGCACCGCTGAGCTGTCTTAGCTGCCGTGATTGCGCTGATGTCCAAGGTTGATAATTTGATGTTTCTGCCAGTTCGATGATGCCGGCACTTGGCCAGCACAAGTGCGCTGAATTGCTAGCGCGAGCGCGGCCATCGTGACGTCGTCAGGCCTTCAACTCAATCAGCGATAAATTAGCTGTCTGCGGACGCTGGCACTACTCGATTTCGAACTTGGTCCTTCCGAAAGTAACCAAGTCCCCTTTCTGAATGAGTACGGTACCGACTACTGGTTCGTTGTTCTTAAAGCTGCCATTGCGGCTGTCGAGATCTTTAAGATGACAAACTGGACCTTCGAAGAAAATTTCCGCATGACGACCGGAAGCGTAAACATCATCTTTCAAAGAAAGGATGTTGTCTTCCGCCCGACCAATCGTAATGACACGCGCCGGGCTTAGTTCGCATCGTTCACGTGTGTCGACGTTGACTAACGAGGTCACAGAATTTGAGTCGGGCGTAGGTGATTCGAGAGTATCTGGCATATGTGTCGCCGGTCAGAAAACGCCATTTTAGCACCGAAAACAGGCGCTTAAATGGCTTATTCCCCGCGTGCTTCTAATTCTCGATATAGTGAGGAACGAAAATAGCTCGATTGGTTGTGATCGCGCTTGTGTCTGCTCGCATCCCCATGCCGCAAGGCTTACCATCAATGACCCAGCTTCCAAGCAGCAGGTGAAAGCCCTCGAACTTAGGCAATTGGAAATATTCTTGCAAAACGAACCCTTCGCGTCCGAACTCTGTCGGATTCGATTCATTCCTTGCGCTATCGTGAGGAAAGGTAAGTGAAACACTTCCGCCTTCCCTGCCGAAAACAGGTTTGCGCGCGTGTGCGCGTTTGCGCAATCTCGATGCTTGCTCCGAGTTATTGTCCAGACAGGCCTCCAACAGAAACGGGCATTCAGGAGCAAGCTCAAATAGGATTTGCAGCATTGCCTTGTTCGATAGCAAAAGTTTCCACGGTGGCTCGAAGAAACGCGTTTTGTTTGCCTGGATCAAAGTTGTTAGGACATGCTTGCCACCGCCCTTAGCAACCAGGTTTTCTTCCTGAATGAGGTATTCCCAGGGATAGAGTTTGAATAGTTGCGTGATGACATCGCCTTCTGAATCAATCAGGCGGCCGACTTTGTCATATCCCAGTTCGTGCATGAACAAGAACCGCGTTTCAATGTCAGCCGCTGTTGCGCAGCTTTGCAGGTATCGGACAGTGTCTTCGTCCTCGCGAGCATCTACCAGGCTGGCCAAATGGAGCGTCCCGATTGCGCAACCGACGTTGCGAAAGCCGTCAACGAGCGTTTCGTGTATTGAGTTGAACTGGTCGGCGTCAGAAGGCAATGTTCCTTGATCTTTGTGATCTTGAAGCCAAAACCATTGAAGAATTGCTGCTTCATACAATGATGTCGGTGTGTCGAAGTTCAACTCAAACAGTTTCAACTGCCCGTTGTGAAGACCGAAGTCAAAGCGTCCATACAGTGGTTGATCGGCGCGCTTCCACGATTGACGTATGGACTGGCGAAACACCTTGGGGATCTGAAGAAGCGAAAATAACTCTTCGGAACGCTTGCTGTTAACGACGAGATCGACCGCGTCAAGAGAAAGTTGATATAGCTGCGCCGTGGCATCTTCAATCAGCTCTACTTCTTCCATTGAAAGAACTCCGCAAAATGGTTGCGGAAGCGCCTCCACCCAATAGGGCGGATCATCCAGAATCGTTGCCAGATAGCCAAGTTCGTCTGCCCGTGTGCGCCAGTTGGCCCGAGCAGGAACCGCTGAGAAATGCATTTGTGTTGACCTCAATAGTTTGGTAGGGGCTGGGCTGCCTCGGTAGGCGAGGGGCTTGTCCCTAAGGCAGCGCGTGCATCGCTTGCGATGCCGAGTTGCCTTACCTACTCGGCTCCCGTTTGCTGTTGTGCCGGAAAGTGCCGTTGGCGGATTAACCGCCGGAGAACAATCCGAACCAACCGAAGCCGCCTCGGCTGACGGAACCAGAGGCTTTTCCGCCGCGACTGCCGGAACTGGAACTTGTCGAAGTGCCACTAGGATTGGTGCCCATGGTTGTGCCAGTGGACGTTCTGATTGGAGCTTTCGTGGTCTTTGAGGACTCGGCGGTAACAGCCCTCTGCTTTCTCCCTCCCGAGCCATGGTAGGCACCGTAATAGTAACCGGAGCGTTGTCCTTGCTCTTTTTTCTCTTCGTCTTCTTTGTCTTTTGCTTTTTGTTGATCGGGTGGACTTGCGGTGCATCCAGCAAGTCCACCTATTGCCATGATTAACGAACCCATGGTGATGATTGATACCCTGCTGCTACATTTTTTGTTCATTTAGCTTCCTGTCTTTACGTGCCCGCTTGACAACGTTGAACTATTGTAGGGCCCTGGGATACGGAGGTTTCAAATTGCAACTATTCCTTCAGTATCACTGGCGATGAGCAGCTATTCGTTGACGCAGCCAATTTCCTCGTTTTGTGGATCGGCAAAAATGATTAATTGCAACAATTTGGAATTCTTGCGAAATTGTATATGGCAGGTTGATTTTTTTGTGGCAGAATTGTGGCTTGTTCGTGCCACCGCTAATGGTGTCAAATGTGGCATCTATGTGGCTGCTTTGTGACACGCTTGTGGCAGCGAAAAATGGCGCTAGCTCAGCGTATAGAGCGATTTGCTGACTCGCGCAATCGGCGCGAACCGGGATCTGAAAAAAACAACGAAATTCGATTGAATTTCCGCCAAGGCGATTGCTAGGTTGTTGGCACTTCCAATATCACTCAATCGCTCAGGAGAGCCACCACACCTTCCCACCCAGAACTGAAATCACCACATCACTCTTTGCGCTTGCTGCGTAAGCTCCATTCCGTCTTTGAACTAAGCAAGCAGCAAAGCGTCCGTAGTTTTCCTTCAGTCCAGTATTGAACGCGCCCACGTTACCGCCGCTGCTTTAGTGAAACACTCAACTATAGATTTTTCGTTTAAAAAACGACAATCTATAGTAGTGGCACGTTTGTGGCGCGGTCGTGACAGTGCTGTGGCAAATTGGACTTGGCAACAATCAGTCCCAGGCGCTCATTTGCGCCTCAAGCAGTTTCAAATTTTTCCTCAATCAGCGTGGTGAGTCGCTTTGCGACTTGCCTTTAACTCTAAGAAAGAACAAACAACATGAATACCAATCAAAAACTCCAGTTCATCGGTGCCGGCAGCGCCTTCTCGGTTCAGAACTTCCAGAGCAACGCGGTGCTCACCGCAGCCAACGGCAAGCGCCTGTTGATCGACTTCGGTGGCTACGTGCCGCTGTCTCTGGCGGCGGCCGGCTTGACCATCTACGACATCGATGCGATCTACGGTTCGCACCTGCACGCCGACCACGTGGGCGGCGGTGAGTACCTGGCGCTCCGCACCAAGTTCGATCCCCGGTTCGTGGACAGCAATGGTGCTAAGCGCAGCCTGCGCCTCTTTATGCACTCCTCGATTCGCGCAGCTTTCTGGCAGATGCTGCGCAACGGTTGCGTGCTGCCGGGCAAGAAGAGCGAGCTTGAGGACTTCTTCAAGGTGGAGAGCTGCGAAGATTCCTTCGAATGGGAAGGCACTCGCTTCACCCTGGTGCGCACCACGCACTGCATGGATGGCGATCAGCCGATGCCCTGCTTCGGGCTCACCTGGAACTCCGGTGAGAAAGTCATCTGGTTCAGCAGCGACACCGTTTTCGAGACCGACCGCGTCCAGCATTTGATGGATGGCGCTGACGTGATCTTCCACGACTGCGAAACCTCGCCCTTCCCCACCGGCGTGCATGCGCATTACAAGCAGCTTGTCACCTGGCCGGAAGAGGTGAAGGCCAAGGTCCACGCCTACCACTATAACGATGGCGATAAGCCGGACTGCGTGAAGGATGGCTTTGCCGGCTGGGTTAACGTTGGCGAAGTGTTTGAGCTGTAATGCAAGATGGCTGCCTGTTTCTGCTTCTGGCTGGCGCTGAAATAGCGCCAGCCAGGGTGGAGCAGGCTGCCATCTTTTATGTGTTAGTGATGTACGCTCTTATATAGTTGCGATCCGTTCTCTAGTAATTGGTGAAACACCCATGTAACACCATCAGGTGTATGGTTTGAACCGTGGAGAGACCAGACTATGCAAGAACCGCTGAGCGCCCTAGTGCAAAGATACGAGGAAGTGCTAGCGCACTCATCGTTCACATCGTCCTCCCGCAAGCAATACCGCTCACACGTTTGCACTTTCGTTCGTTGGCTTTCAAGCACTTCAAATAGCAATGCGCTCGTTGACCAAAAGGGCGCAGAACAGGCGGCAAATGCATACAGTGACTACCTGCGCAGGGATTTGTTGCTGGAACCAGGCTCGGTAAACAGCATTTTGACCTGTGTTAATCATTTTTTTCGGTGCGTGCGATCGTGGCAAGTTTCCTTGCCGCGATGGCATGCACCGCGCAAAGCAGTCAGAACACTCACCGAAGCGGAGATGTTGCGCCTAACTGTCGTCCTGCTAGTGGAAAACGTATCTATACGCGATCGGTCCTTATGTGTGTTACTGCTGCTGACCGGCCTGCGCATTGGCGAATGCTCGGACCTTGATCTTTGCGACATCGACCTTAAAGAGGAAAATCCACACGTACTGGCAGGCCGGAAGCCTCAGCGGCTGGTGCCGCTCAATGCCACAGTCGTCGATTATCTGAGCAGGTGGTTGACTGTTCGCCCAAAGACAGCGGCGACCACGTTATTTACGGCCTCCAATGGTAATTGCATGTCGGCCGACTCAATTGATCAAATTGTCAGAAAGGTTGGCCGAATGGCACACCTGGACATCTCGTGCCAGACTCTGCGCAATACTTGCATAGCAAGGCTGATGAGACGCGGCTTCGACAGCATGGTTGTGGCAGAGCTGACCGGTGCCGATCCGGTCACGTTGAAAGCGTATCGCCAGCCAACCGTCTTTGAGAGCCGGTCGGTTATGGCGTCATTAGTTTTGCCAGACGCTCACTCACAAGGCACCGTAAACCAAAAGGTACTGCCGATGCTTTGCGAAGCATCGATACCGATGCTACCGCCGTGCAACTCGACGATCTCTTTCGCCAGAGCCAATCCCAGACCGGAGCTGCTGCCATCTTTGCTGCTGGAATAAGCAAACCGCTGGAAAAGGAACTCTCTGGCTTTTTCGGATACACCAGGACCAGTGTCGGACACACTAAATTTTGCATTGCCACTGGCGATTGCAGCACTGATGGATACTGTCTGGCCTGGCTCACTGAATCGCACAGCATTGCTCAACAGGTTGATCAGGACTTGAACTAATCGGTCACCATCGACATAGATCACACCATCGCTGACACTGCACTGCACTGCTACCCCTTTGTCCTGCGACAGCGCTGCCAGAGCATTTACGGACGATTCCACAATTGCGGAAATTGAAATGGAATTGTACTGCAATGACATGCCAGTACTATTGATCTTTTCCGACTCAAGGAAATTGCTGACCAGCACAACCATGCGATCCAGTTCTCGAGCCGCGTCGGATAGCTTCGTACGTGCCAACGCCGACAGCTCTCCAAATTTGCCATCCTTGAGCGAGTCAATCAAAATACCCATTGCAGTAAGCGGACTGCGCACATCATGGGCGACCATTTGCATCATCTTTTGTTTGGCTTCTACGACCTTTTGTTCGGATTCTGCAGCAGCGTTTATCCGCGCTACCATGTCGTGAAAAACATTATCTAACACTGCTATCTCGTCGCCACCGGCGTCGGCCGGAAGCAGCTTCTCTTTGCGCGCGAACCGCCCTGTGTTTTCCACAACTTGCTCAAGCCGGCTGACAAAGCTTCGGTGCAGCACCACCAGTAGTGCCACTGCCAAAACAGTGCTGGCAGCCAATCCGACAATCAACCACCTGACCACCTTTTGACGCCCAAGATTTTCGTCTAACGGAGCTGTTTGCTGGGCAGCCGATTCCATATTCGTAATGAAAAATATCTCGCGCACCAACTGATTGAGCAGAATTCTCACCTTTCTCCTCAGGTAGACTTTGACCAGCAAATTGGCTTCTTTGTCGTTCAGCTGGAAGACAAGCTCGCTTGCTTGGAGGCACATATTTCTTATGCGCTCGATAGATTTGCTTCGTTCAGCACTGTTTGCGGAGAGCTTGCGTAATCGATCGAAGTCGCTTGCTATGCTCGAAGAGAAGCTGCCTTCGCTTGGAAGCTCCGACAAAAACTGGGTGGCGCCGAATTGATAGACTTTGCGGGACACCTCTGCCAGCCTGTACACAAGCTCCTTCGAATCAGCCATTTTTATCGACTGCAACTCGGCTTGATGCTGCAAATCTTGTAAGACCGCAACGAAGATGAATTCGAACGCTAGTGGCACGAATACGAGCAACGACAATTTGTGGAAGAGTCTTGGTTTGAGCATCTCTGCTAAAATGTCACGTGATGAAGGCTTTGATCATTGAAGATGATAGCGCGCTATCTTGCCAGATCGAAGAGTGTCTGGCACGGCAAGATCTCGCAGTCGAGAAAGCGAGCTGCGGTGCTGATGCTTTGCAACTGCTGGGTTTTAGTTCTTTCGACGTAATCATCCTAGATTGGAAGCTTCCCGATCTAGACGGCATAGACTTGCTGCTCCGATACCGCAAGGAAGGTGGTGACACCCCGGTATTGATGCTCACCGGCATGAATCGCATTGACGATAAAGTTACGGGTCTAGGTGCCGGTGCCGATGATTACTTAACCAAGCCGTTCGATTCAAAGGAACTTGTAGCCAGAGTGCAGGCATTGCTGCGCAGAGGCCGCCAGCCACGCCCTGACGTGCTGACCGTAGGCACGCTGGTAATCGACACCAAACTTTGCCGGGCTGCAGCTTCAGGCACGGTACTTCAATTGCGGCCTAAAGAATACAGTCTTCTTGTGTTCATGGCACGGCACGCCAACGCCTTTCACACAGCGGCGGAGATTCACGCCGAACTCTGGCGGTCCGATTCAGAGACAACCCCATCGGTCGTAAGAAGCTGGATGCACCGGCTGAGAACTAAACTTCCGGCACAAGACGGTGTTCCTACCATTTGTTATTCAGCCGGCAGAGGATACACGCTTCAGCAGATTGAAAGAGCGCGGATCTAACCATGCGTTGGCTTTTCTTGTTATTGCTTGTTTCAATCACTGGTTGCACACAGCAGCACGCTTTCCGTGGTGATAAGGACGTACGCGCGACACTGGATGCAATTGCAGGAAATGCAGGGAGCAAAGCAGGTACATCCTCATTGCCGGTGCTGTACAAATTAGACCAGGCTATCTTTTCCGCGGACAATTCAAAATTCCTCGATGACGAAACCATGCTAAGGCTGGTGGAACGTCACATTCAACTCGCTTCGACATTAGAGGTCGATGGCAATTTTTCCGATGCCGCCCAGCTTCTTTTGCGGGCCATCGCACTAGAGAGCCGGTTTCCTCGCTGGCAAAAGAACAAAGGACCGGCAGGCATTGCTTACGATAAGCTCTTGCAGCATGAACGCGCGGCGCCGGTAGCTTTGCCGCGAGATCAGGCTTCTGGCGCATCGAAAGAGCAACAGCAGCGTACGCTCAAAGTAAGGGCGCTGAAGGAACACCTGGCGGAATTCGAAAGACGAAGAACCCGCGCGTTGAGTGCTCTGAATAGTAAGCAGTTTGGAAAGGCCGCCAACTATCTTTCAAGCGACTACGAATTCTGTATCAAACACTTCGGCGAAGACTCGAAACAACTGGCCCTCACTTGCATCTCTCTTGCTGCTTGCTGCAAGGAGAATGGTCACGTCGAGCAGTGCATTTCTCTGCTGACTAAATCCCTGAAGATATACGAGATGACAGGTCGCGATAGACTAGAGATCGTCTGGCTATCTTCGGGCATCGGCGCGCATCTCGACGCCGAGCGTAAGCATAAAGAGGCTAGAGATTTTCACAAGCGAGCTATGGCTCTTTTGGCACCGGGCGAAGACCGGTTAATGACCACAGGACGGGCGACGGTCAACGCAATCGCCATGATGGATTTCGAGGAAGCGAACCGCTTAGAGAAAAAATTCTACTCAATTACTAAACAGCCATCGTTCAACGTTGCATTGTTTTGCACTTTTATCCGAGCATTCGCCGATCTGTACACAGAACAAAAACAGTACCAGCGAACCCTCGATTCTCTCACCGCAGCAATTGGCAGTCTGCAAGGAAGCTCTTCAACAACACAAAATCTCGCACACTTGAAGAATGAGGATAAAGTGGGTCTTGCCGGCACCCTCAATAAAGCAGCTCATAATTGCCGCGCGAAGGCGATCAATCACGACAGGTGTCTCAGTCTGCAAAAGACAGCACTGTCGCTTTGCGAGCAAGGCGCCGGGAGCAATGCTGAACCAACCATATCTACAATTATTCAGCTTGCCGATACACTTGCGTATGCAGGAAAGGCGCAGGAAAGTAGGGCGCTGCTTAACGAAGCACACAGCCGCCTGTCAAAGAACAGCAGTGTCAACCGCGCTCTAGCAGCGTACGTGCGCATCAGGCTCCGGCGCTAATCCGAATTTCCGGGAAATTCCGATTACCAATTTGGCCAGAACAAATCGCGGCCGCAGCAGATGAAATCTTGGTCGTGTCTTCGCTGTCAGAACAGTACAAACAGGCATCGGTGTGGGACCTTGCTGGCCAAGACTGTTGGCGGCGCGGCTGACCTGTGCACTGGTAAATGCCGTTGCAAGCAGGTACGCTCAAAGCATCGACAAGACCTCTTACGCAAACCGGAAACACCAACGAACAGCCACGGCACAAATTATCACCATTACACTCATCGAGGCTGTACGGCTCGACGAAGTGTATGCCGGAGAGTTACTCCAACACGGAACATTCCCATGAAAGAGATGAATCCATTCTGCTTTTCTGGTTGGTTACTGTTTGTCACGGGCACCTCAAGTGCGGTGGCTTGCAGTGTTATGGGCTGGAGCTATTCGCTCATGATTCCACTCACGGGCGGCTTATTCAATGCCACCATCATTGGTTGGTACGTTTGCTTCAAGATTCGCAATAGCGGTGATTGGAGTAACTGACGTCAGCCGCCGAGATTCCTTCGCTCAAACCTAAGACACCGTGAACTGGCAATCCGAATTGTCTGCAAATTCCGATTACCACTTGCGTCAGTGTTGCAAAATCAAACTCAAAGAGAAAATCTCAATGTTCAACTCTATCTGCCTGAGCGCTGCGATGGGTATTGTCTTCGCGTTCACGTACTTGATCGCCTCGTCCGAGGAAATCAGCAAACTGGGATGGAAGGCTTTTCTCAAGGAATTTCTGCCCAATGCGATGGTCATTGTGATGGTGCCTTCGATATTCATTTTCGGAGCATATGCCGTGTTGGTGGGAATTTCCTGGTTCGAAGCGAATATCGATCCCTGGCCTCCGTTGGGAATAGGAGTCTGCTTCATTTTCCTGGTGTATTGCTACAGCATCAGCCAAATGGTCGATATCGACAAAATCAGCGTCATTCGTCTGGTTGCTTACGCTTTAGCAGCCACGGTGACATCCGTTAGCTTGGCGGCATTTGTGGCTTCGGTCGATACCGAGATCTCGGTGATTGTGTTGTTGGTCCTGGCAAGCGTGCCGCTGCTCCTGCTTTCACGAAAGAATCCGGCTGATGAGGACAACGACAAAGGGAAACACGAGCAGGAACAGCAAACCGGGCGGATTATCCGGCAGACCGGCGAACCAGCAAAAGACTATAAGCGGCCTTCTGGTTCGGTGTGGCTGCAAAAGAATCGGGCTTTGCTGCCGCCACAACAATGGTCTGCTGCCAACGAGAATGGACTGATCGCCAGCGACCCAGACTTCGTCGGGCTGATGGAAAAGCTCAAGGAGCTTGACGTACCGCTGGCCGCTGTGACGATCGACTTCAACGAGACGAACGCCATCGGCTAGCGTGGGGGACGATAACTTCGACTTTACTCATTCTCCAATAAGGAGGTCTAATATGAACGAAGATCTGCAGGGCTTTCTGCTGTCGTTCGGAACATTCATCATGCTCGGTGGAGTCTTTGGAATCATTGGCCTTATTTACGCCTGGTGCGAAGACAAAGACGGGGGAAAGCGCAGAACAGCTTACCGTGGGGCCCTGGAAATGGCGCTCTGTCCGCCCATATTCTTTCTGGCCGCAATGGTACTGGTGGGGATCGATTGGTTCGAGAAGAACGTCGATCCCTATCCGCCACTTGTAGTGGGCATTGGCTTTGCTTTCCTCTGGCTTTTCGGGGGCATCGGCGCAATCCTAAGAATAGACCAAGCTGTTCTGCTCGGCAGAAAGCAGGCCATTTGGGCCATCCTGCGGACCGCTGCCTTGGCACTGGCGGGCATGGTAGTTTTCATTGCTGTCTGTGCATTTGCAATGTCCGTCGATGCACAAATCTCGTTGATTGTGTTTGTGGTCGCGGCTAACATCGCCATCAGCTGCTGCGCTGGCAAAGGAACGAAAACGGTTGGCGATTGACCATCAACTGTTAACCGAAAGGCACTTTTGTAAGTGTTCGGCCAACCCGTGTGTAGGTGCCGCCATGCGGCACCCGTTGGGCGTTACAGACGATTGATGGGATTTCTCGTCAGCCAATTGCCTGTTGTTCCGAGGCCTAGGCGGCGCACAGCGTCTGGGCGCCGGTCGGCATGCTTCGCATGCACGAGCGGCAGCCTGGCGCCGCCACTACAGCCATTGGAACACGGGTTGGCCAAATACTTATATCTTCTTTGTTGAATACTATAAAAGGTAGTAAAAATAGCGCTTAAGAGAAAGGGCACGCAGTGTGCCTTTCCCTTTCGTCCTACTTCGGACGATTACATTTTCTTGTCATGCATCGCTTTGAAGCGCGCAGAGATAGCCAGCTCGCATCCAGGATCGCTGCAAATGAATTGCAACATCAGCAGAGGATGCGTACCTCGTCTCAGTCCGTCGTCAATTACATCCAGAATCCGTCGAGCCCGTTTGAGGTTGTCCTCGGCCTCTTTGCTGGTTGGTTTGGTTTCGACCCATGTTTCCGCCTGAGCAACCAGAAGTCGCAGGGAGTCCGCATACGAACGTAGCGATTGTCGCCTTTGCCGATTGTGCAGCATGGTTGCAAGCACTAAGATGCCGAACAAGATCGCTAGGGCTACCATCAGCCACATTGTCACTTCTGTACCGTCCATTTTCATTCCGGGGTTGTTGTTTTTCGCGTCCGAGCCAGACGCGACCCAGAAAAAGCTGGGTCGCGTCAACGATGCCGCAGGTTACTTTCCGGCGGCTAGGAACTGGTCTATCACCTGGCGGTGTGTGGAAAACGCAATTTCCGCAGGGATAGCATCGCGTGCGTAAATGGCTGCCTCGGCTTCTCCATCGCCCGTCGTTGGCAGCGCGTCCGTTGGCTTGGCGAGGTAGAAGAAGAGGATTTCGTTGACGTTCGGTGGCATCGTCACGAAAAGGAGCCGGTCGATGACGACATCCATACCGGTCTCTTCTTTAGCTTCCCGGACAGCTCCAGCCTCGGGAAGTTCATTAGGTTCGACGTATCCACCGGGAAGCGCGAACATTCCCACCCGAGGGGGTATCAGTCGCTTTATGAGCACGATTCTGCCATCGGTGGTTGGGATCAGCACCACAGCTACCGGCCGTGGATTATCCCAGTGCACGAATTTGCAGAGAGTGCACTTCTTCCTGTGCTTACCGCCGATCTCGCCCATGACGAGATTGCCGCGGCACCAGGGGCAGTATTGCCATGTGTGGGGAGAGACAGGGTTGTTGCGGCCATCCGACCACTTGAAGTAGCCAAGGACGCAGGCAACCAGGGCGATGATGCCTAATGAAATGAGTTCCAAGGTTAGGTTCCTTTCCTTCAGGATTCAAAGAATCATCGTGCTGACCGCAACTTGCGGCCAGCACGACTGATAGCGATACGCTTACTTCCCGTGGCCGCTCCGGCATGACTTGCGTCGACGCACGAGTCGGTTGATCGCCTTTTCCTCGCACTCACGCCAGTCTTTCACAGAGAATGTCTCGAACTGAGACTCCGGAAGTGGTCGGGACTGGTCAAATGCCCAACCCGGTTCCAGCGGCAGGTACACGAAGTTGGTCACAGCCAGGCAAGCACCGTCGGAACGGCGGCTATTGCCGATGAATGCCGAGAGGTTCGGGTCGATGTTCCAGTCCTTGATCAGACCGGCCACGATTTCGGCCTTGTCATCGCGAGCCGTGATAATCAGCTCGTCGAACATCTGATCGAGGCCAGCCTGACGCACTTTGTACTTCTGTGCTTCGCGGTTGCCGATAGACACGGCGAAGATGAGGAAGTTGTGATGTGCACGCGTGAGCACGGCGGCCGTGTTAGGGAACACCTGTGGCTCGCGGAAGAAGGGGCCGGCGCCGATCTGTCGCAGGATTTGCTCGTCCTGGATTTTGTCCTCGGCCGAGAAACGGCGACGCTTCTCTGCAACGAGGCTCCGGTAGCATTCGATGAGCGACTTGCCGAAGCGATCGCGCTCGAAGCCATCGAGCGCAGCCTTTGCGTGATCAACGTCTTTCATGCGGGCAATGGCTTCGACCGGGTCGAATCCAAGTTTTCGCATGTAGTGGCCGAAGGCTTTTTCGGCCTCGTCGAAGTAAGGTTGACAGACCAAGCAGGTTCCGTCGATGTCGACCAAGAGTGCAGCGTTTTTGTTGTTTGGAGCGCAGAAATTGCGGTCCGATGTTTGGCAATGAGACATGGTGCCTCCTCTCAAGAGCATGTGTCACTCAGCGATACATCGCTGAGTGACAAATCAATGATGATGTTTGGCGTCACCAAATGTGGTGCCGCCGAGATGAAATAACTAGGCAGCTACCTGCGAAAGTGTTTTGGATAGCACCTGGATAAGGCGCGCCAACTCGCGGTAGTGGACTTTGTCCTTCGTGTCTTCGCCCTTGTGGTAATGCGGATAGCGAAAATTCGCCGTGTCCGTGACCATCAAGGCGGGATAGCCGGCCTGCCCGAAGCCCCAGTTGTCTGAGCGATTTATGTCGGCAAACTTTGCTGGGGCAGCAACTCCTTCGGCCGGAAATTTCCTGAGCTGGCGAAAGGTGCTAACGCTCTTGCGGACCCAGTTGCGAGAAGCATCGTTTCCGACGAAAGCAACGAAGTTCCCGACAGTCGGGTAGAACAAGTCGAACGGCTGCGGATACTTCTGGCTGTTGGCTTCAGCGCAGAAATAGCCTAGCGTTTCCAGGGCCCACATGCCGACGATTTGCTCCTGGCGCGCTCGACAAAGTTGAGCGTACGCATAGCTTCCCATCGCTGTGGCCGGCTGTCCGACGTGCTCTTCGTTATCGAATGCAACAAAGCGAATCCGCTTGCCCGGTTGCGTGTCACGTAAAAGCCTTGCTAGTTCAAGTAAAGCGGCAATGCCACTGCCGTTATCGTTGGCGCCGGGACTGCCGGGAACTGTATCAAAATGTGCGCCAACTACGATCAGTTCTTTTGACGTTGCAGGTAGCTCCGCAATCAGATTCACGCCATCCTCGAACGGATGCTCAACGACTGTGTAGCCGTATTTTTGCAAGGTGTCAGTCAGGTAGGAGCGCGTGCGGAGCAAGGTGTCCGGTAATGCTTTGTGGCGTTCACCGATGGTGGTTGCCAGCGTGTGGATGTGGATGCGCGCGTTTACTTCCGTTTCTTGTTCCGAGCTATTTAGGGGCGTCGAATCCAAGAGACAGGTTCGGCCAGGCATGCTGACGTGCTTCCAGGCAAACGGCATTAACAGCCATTTTCTCCAGATTCTTTCGATGTGCATCTTCCGACCTCGTTTCGCCGCAGTCCTAACAGAGCTATGAGTTTGGTGCTGAGCGTTTGTGGCTTTTGGGGGCGTTTCCTGTTTGTGAAAAGTGAGGTGAATTAGGCTAACAAACTAACCGAACGGGCGGATGTCAAACAACCGCCCGCACGAGATATAGAATGAAATTTTGATCAATAACAGATCATTAGTGATCAATAAGCAGGATCGGTTTTACGTTTTTCGATCGCTTCTTTGGTCTTGGCATTTGCGTCGTTTTTCGGAACGGCCCACATGAGTCTGGGTTCACCGACGGGCACGTCATCACCAGGCTGCCACGCGTGCCATGTCTTACCCCAGGTCGACTTCAGGAAGTCCAGCGTCTTTTTTTCCGCTTCCGGATTCATGCCTGGCAGAACGAGCATGCCGCTTTCGACTTCGCCGTCATGAGGATGCCAATACTTTTTCTCTTTTGCTGAAAGTGCCTTGTACACAGTATCTGGCACCACATACTCGACGCCAATCAAGCGCGCATCCTTGCCGTTACCCTGGTAGATGATGCACTGAAATAAATCCGGGCGTATTTGCTTGCAGTAGTGCGCCACGCGTAACTGCAGCTGCTTGCTGGGAGCGAGTTTTTCCTGGCCGGCATAGTTGTGAAAGCCATCCAGGTACATTTCCACCGAATTTGGCGGAGTCAAAGCCTGCTTGCCATCCATCGGCGCATCGCCCATTGCCACCGCGTTCATTGGAGATGTCAGAAATGCCGCCATTAAAGCCGCAAGCGCCGTCAGTTTTTTCATTGAAAGATTCACCTCTTGACCCAAATTCAAGTGAGTCTATCATCGTGAGTTTGCTGTATCAGCAGTGGAAGGAGGACAAGAGGTTGATTCCTCAACGTCAAGGTCTTGGCGACTACGTCCCGCTAACCGCGCCAATTGCGTCGTCTAGCTAGACAGTTGAAAACATTGAATTAGTTCTTGCGTATGGATAACGTGAACTGTTCTTTCTTGTTCCTTATCTCTTTTTCTAACCGCATCCCC
Organism: Candidatus Obscuribacter sp.; assembly: GCA_021772155.1. Taxonomy (GTDB): domain Bacteria; phylum Cyanobacteriota; class Vampirovibrionia; order Obscuribacterales; family Obscuribacteraceae; genus JADYXS01. The sequence goes on along the minus strand of JADYXS010000074.1, from coordinate 5,066 downwards.
AATCTGGCAACCATCAGTTGAATTTCCAAGCACCATATTCGGTGCGCGGGTTCTGCATGAGTTGATTTTGGTTCGATGTATTGACTAGAGCGGAACGAGGAAACATTGGACTTGAGATGCTGATCCAGCCTGTCGTACACAGCATCACTACTTGAGATGCGCCAAAGATGGCGCAGCTGAATCAAGGGTTCCAAAGAGCATAGAGCTCAAAATCGTCTGGCTGGCAAAACAAAAATCTTCGCCTTGGCAGAACATTGCCGAGGTTTTTTTAGGAAAGAAATGACACAGAGCATAAGAGCGCCTTCCGAGGAGAAGGTTGCTGGGTTTCACGTGGTCTTCGGCAGTGGCGGCTCCAAGGCTATTCTTGGCGGTGCCGGAGCCATTGTGGCGTTCGAAATCGCCGGGCTTCAAGACTGGCTGTCTATCGGCGGCGTCAGTGGCGGCTCGCTTCCAGCTGCGTTTCTAGCTTCGGGCAAACCCTGCCGGCAGCTGCTACGCACCGTGTTGGATACCGACTTTTCGGCTTTGCTGAAGCCGAAGACGGGTCTGATCATGCGCCTTCTGGCGCTGCTGATGAAGTACAGGTATGAGATTACTCGTCCGGAACGTGGCGTCTACTCGCCTGCTCCGCTGGCGGAATTCGTTGAGCAGCACATCGGTCCTTGGCCCAAGAGGATGTGGACAGCGGCGTCCGGCAAGTGCGCACTGTACTTGTTTACGGACCAGGGAGTGTTTCGTGAACACAAAGGCGTCACACGCAAGGTCTCAGACGTAACGCCCACAACTGCTCTGGCCGTGTCGGCGACCTGTGCAGTTCCAGGCTTTATCGATGGCGTGCGCTACAAAAATGTCCTGTTGCATGATGGTGCCCTCGGTCCAGACGGCGCCACTCCGACAGCAATTCCGCTGCGCTATTTTGATGCCACTCCAGGTAGTATCATCGCTTTCGACATCCCTGAAGACGCGATCAAGAGCAAGCGCTGGCTGCGCCTCCTGTGGAGCCTTGGATGTCTCGGTAGCTGCCCCAGTTCCTTCCAGGGTGAGCACCCGATCAAGGAAGACGGCTTCTTGTTGATTCAGCCCCATATCACAGGCTTCCACGGGCTGCAGTTCGACCTTAGCCTGGAGCACAAGCTGAACGCTGTTGCGACCGCTATGACCGCCACCTTCGACGCCTTGGTCGAAAACAGTTTGATCTCGGACGCCCACAAAACCAAGTGCCTTGAGTGGCGCAAGAAAATTGACGAACTTCGCCTGCTTGGCAGCGCGCAGTTCACCATTCAATTCGAGCAGGTGCTCGTGAACCAGGGGCTGCTGGTCCCTGCTCGGAGGACGAAATGAAACTTCCAACCTGGTTGATGAGAATCCTTCTATACCCTTTGTTCCGGCGCTACGTCGTGATGCCCGGACGCTCGTACGCAGGGCCCTTCTATCCTCTGACTGCTAATGAAGTGGCTTTGCAGGAAGGACTTGAGACGCATGTGCGTTACCTTGCTGAGACCATCGGTGAACGCAGCATCGCCACGCCGGCGGGTTTGCTTGCCGGCGAGCAATACATCCACAAGGAGTTTTTGAAGCTAGGCTATGACGTCCGGCTTCAGTCGTTCTCCTTTGCCGGGATCGATATGAAGAACGTGATTGTCGAGATACCCGGAACGACCAAAGCAAGCGAAGTGATCGTCATCGGCGCTCACTACGACACCGTGATCGGCACGCCTGGTGCCGATGATAACGCAACCGGCGTGGCCGCCTTGCTGGAAGTCGCGCGCTGGCTGAAACAGTTTCAGCCCAAGCGCACTATTCGCCTGGTCGCTTTTGCTAACGAAGAGCATCCCGGCGGTCCCTGGGACTCGATGGGTAGTTGCGTTTACGCCAACTCCTGTCAACAAGCTGGCGATGACATAAGAGGAATGCTTTCGCTGGAGATGCTGGGAGTCTATTCATCGAGGCCTGGCTCTCAGATGTACCCGAGTCCTTTCAATCTCTTCTATCCGACTGTGGCTAACTTCATTGGATTCGTTGGAAACAGCGCCTCTCGGAAGCTTGTGCATACGTGCGTAAAAACGTTTCGGCAGTTCGCCAAATTCCCCTGCGAAGGGGTGTCTGCTCCGGATTCGGTAAAGGATATTGCGCGCTCTGATCACTGGGCGTTCTGGCAGATCGGTGTGCCCGCGCTGATGGTCACAGATACATCGAACTTCCGCTATCCGCTTTACCACACGCCGGAAGATAGCGTCGACAAGCTGGACTTCGCCAGCTTTGCTCGTGTGGTGAATGGCCTTTATTCGGTGGTGAAAGAAATTTCCTCCTGACCGAGAACAACTTCCGCACCCAACCATGGGTGCGGAAGTCGTTTCCCTGTGACTTTCCTTCCTTTTTTGGTAGACAGGGCCTTAGCAATGGAGTGCCTGTCAGCAATGTGCCACCGCCAGGCAACCTCCGGGTGCAGGGCATTTAGTGCGCGAATGGACCAAAGTTCAACTTCGGTCGCCTCGCTTTCTTCTTAGTTCGAGTTTAAGAGAAGGATTGCATATGACTGATTTTACTAACGCTTGCGGACCGGGCAACCGCCCGCAAAATATCAAAGTGCCAGGATTGAGTTTGGAAGACAATCTCCTGCTCAACAGTCCCTTAAGGCATGACCTAAGTGCAGCAGAAGACGAAAGGCTGTGGAACGAATATCAGGTCGTCATCGGCCGGCTTTTGATCCGAATGGGCCGCGAAAGCCCGATGCTGGATTCGATGGCTAGGGCAATGCTGGTGAGCACGCTCGATGGCGTTCTTATGCGCTTCGCTCTAATTCCCAAGCTTGGACGCTCGGCACTGCATGTGCTGGAGCGGTACAGCGTGGGAGATATGCTCTACCGAGTTGCCGGGGAATTGAGCTTGATGGAGTTGTCTGCCGCTGCCGGATACCGGACGTTTTGCTTGCCGGATCTCGTCAAGGGATTGCTTCGCACCGGCAAAATGAGAGATCGTCCCGTCGACCGGATGTTGGATACATTCGACTTTCTGAATACGATGGTGCAGCAGCCGATGCACTCGGATCGTGTCGCTCAGCAGTTGTCCAGGACCAACGGCTTGCATTCTCGGTACAAGGTCGCTTCCAGCGCCAATGATGCTGCGCAAGACCTGTTTAAGTACATCGCTCTCAACATGTTCTATGTCGGGCCGAGCATGAGAACTGATATCAGTCCAGCCGAGCGCCAAGCACTGTGTGGTCTGACCATTCTGGTGGCGAAAAGGATGGGTCACAGAATCGAAGGCAGCGTCAACACGCTGGATGCCTTCATCGCTGACTATGAATCATCAAACATGTTCGACTGTGCCGATCGTAGCGTTCTGCGCAGACGTGCAGTTGAAATTGCCCAGGCTTCTAAGCTGGCGCTGAATCAGCTTCCTACCATCTCACCTGCTCGTGTGCACTCGTATGTTCCGTACGGAGTGAAACGAATCCTCGAGATCGACTAGCACAACTTTCTTTCCTCGTTTCATCATGCGGTCTTCGCCGGGAAGGCGCACCAAACACCACAGTTCCTCATTTTGACGAGGAACAATCATACGATAGGAAAAAATATGACGACTCCTAAACAAGGGTCGATCCGCTCCGTAAGCCCACAGAGCAAAGAGTTGCTGGGTGAGTTTCCTTGTGCCACTGCTGGTGATGTTTCCCAAGCTGTTGCCACAGCGTGGGAAACATTCGAAATCGGCGCACTGGACCTGAAGGCTCGCTTGCAAAAGATTCTCAAGTTGCGCTCATTGATTGCCAGCCAGGCCGATGAGATCGCCGCCCTCATTTCCAAGGAGGTCGGTAAGCCACTTGCCGAATGCTACAGCGCCGAGATTACCGGCGTGCTGGACACCTGTGTCTGGCTTTGTCAGAACGCGCCAGCATTGCTGAAGCCTACTCGAATCAAGCTCTCGAACCCGCTAGCAAGAAGTAAGAAGTGCTTCTTGAACTATGAGCCGCTCGGGGTGATCGGCATTGTCTCGCCTTGGAACTTCCCCTTTTCCATTCCGATGTGCTCGATTCTTACGGCCGTCGCGGCGGGAAACACAGTCGTCTTCAAGCCTTCAGAGAAGTCTTCGCTGGTTGGTCTCAAGATCCAGCAGCTCTTCGATTCGGCCGGATTTCCGCCTGGCACGGTTAATATCGTGCTTGGAGATCGCGAGACCGGAAAGCATCTTTCGACATCAAAGCTGTCGCGGCTGCTTCTCACAGGCAGTGTAAAAGCCGGACAGAACATCGTCCAGCAAACAGCGACGAACCTGACTCCGCTTACGCTGGAGCTTGGCGGCAAAGACGCGGCAATTGTTTTGCCCGATGCTCCGGTCGAGTTTACCGCTGCCGGGCTCGTCTGGGGCGCCTTCACCAATGCCGGGCAGGCATGCGCTTCTATCGAGCGCGTTTACCTGGTGCGTGGGCCGAAAACGGAGGCTCTGATTGCAGCCATCGTCGATCGCACGCGCAAGTTGGTTGTTGGTGCTCCGGAAAACCAAGAGGTGGACATGGGTCCGCTCATCGATGAGCAGCAGCTCGAAAAGGTCAGCGGGCAAATTGCCGAAGCCAAACAGATGGGTGCCAAAGTGCTCTTCGGTGGCGGCAAGTTAGATCATCTGAACGGCTACTTCCACGAACCGACGGTGCTGACGGACGTGCACCACGGCATGACTATCATGAAAGAGGAGACCTTCGGTCCGGTTCTGCCTTTGATGGTGGTGGAATCGCTGGAAGAGGCAATTCGACTGGCCAACGACAGCGACTTCGGTCTCACAGCATCGATTTGGTCATCGGACCTGAGGCAGGCGCAGGCCATTGCCCCGCGACTGCGCGTCGGCACGGTCTATGTGAACGAGTGCATCTTTTCCCATGCCGCGCCACAGTTGCCATGGGGCGGGCTGAAGCTGAGTGGAATTGGACGTTCCCATTCCCATCTCGGATTGATGGATATGGTGAACATCAAGAACACCAACATCGACACCGCCAAAGGTAACGGCCGGCTCTGGTGGTATCCCTATGGAGCTGGAGCAATCAGTGTGATGAAGGGCGGCGTCCAGCTTTTGCA
>JADYXS010000553.1 GCA_021772155.1 Candidatus Obscuribacter sp. | reverse complement strand
GAAGCCTTCGATCAATCCAACCGATGTTGCCATAGCCATCGTTGTCGAGCTATGACTCGACGGCATCCCGCCTGTCTTGGAGATTTGGCGCATATCCAGTTGTCCGGTGCGGGCCAGTTTGAACACCACCTTTAGTGCTTGCGCGATAAAACTGGCGATGAATGAAACCAGTATTATTTGTCCTCCGCGATGTTCAACTGGAGGTATCTGGCTCGGCAAACCCGGGAAGAAAGCCGTTCCCGGAGTCAGCAGCAGCGAGATGATCGAATCCATTTTGCGTACCTATTTAGTGAGTTCGTTTTGCAGCTTGATACCGCGGGTGAGGTCGCGCTCATAATGCATTTGTGATAACGAGTTCAGTTTGACCGATGAATCGCGTATCCCAAAAGCGCCGACAGCGGAGCGATGGCGGTTTCTCTGAACCCCGTTTGTCTCAGCACATCATTTCCTTCTTCTTCCATATCCGCAAGCGCCTTACGGGCACCTTCCACTCCGTAAACCGTGACCCAAGTCACTTTGCCCGAGGCAAGATCCTTGCCTGGTGTCTTACCCAAGGTCTGGATATTACCGGTCGTATCTAATAAATCGTCGGCGATTTGAAAAGCAATTCCGAGAATGTCACCGTATCTAACCAGCATGTTGAGAACCGGCTGGCTGGCTTCCATAAGCCGAGCGCCGGACCATGCCGAGAACCTCAGCAGCGCGCCCGTTTTCTTCTTGTGAATACTTTCCAATAGGCTTAGTTTGTCTTCACCTGCGTTAGTGCTTCCTTTACCGGCGCTCATCAGTCCAGTGGCAATGCAGTCTTCGACCTGGCCGCCAACCATGCCATCGGGTCCGGTGGCACGAGACAACTCGGCCGCCAAATCCAATATGGTTGCAGCCGCCACATCTGAGGGAGTTTTCCGAATGAGAATCTCATTGGCCAACGCAAGTAGTCCATCGCCCGCCAAAAGCGCCAGGGCTTCGCCATAAACCCTGTGATTCGTCGGCTTTCCTCGGCGCAAATCATCGTTGTCCATGCAAGGCAAATCGTCATGGATCAAACTCATGGCGTGAACCATTTCGATAGCGCAGGCACATGACATTGCTCGCTCAATTGGCCCTTGCCGAACATCGGAGTTCTCAACAGCCTCTGCTGTCGCCAGGCAGAGCAAAGCGCGAAAACGCTTGCCTCCGGATAAGACTGAATAGCGCATCGATTCCCACAGCGGGCGCGGTGAGCTTTCCTTCAGGTACGACTCTAGTGCCTGTTCAATCAGCGCTCGCCGGGCGGCGGCATATTCACTTAGATCAAAGGCAGTCACGGTGCCGCTGGCCATCGATGCTCCGAATTCGAATCTATATCTATATTATGCGCTGGCAAAAACGAGAGGTGAAGAGCTGATCATCTTTTCGGTGACCAGAAGTAATGCATCATCACCTTTCCCACATCAACCGCTGCTATTGACCACTTGACGACGCTTCGCTCTTTATGCAAAAACAGTGACACCAGTGGTGAAATGCTTTTCAGCATCGTCTCGGTTATCTCTCGTTCTTCCGGTTCAAGACTATTGCGAATCTTCTCATTCATTGAATCCAGCTGAGCGCGAGCCATTTCCGCCTGGAGAAAGGTCAAATTGGTAGCAAGCTCGCAGTCTTGTTGGATTTGAGTGAGACCCCTGTCTATCTGTGGACCGCTCAAAATGAAAACCCAGCATAGTAGGCCGGCGCAGATCATCACGTGGATAAGGAAGAGCTTGGCTACCACCAGCAATGGAAGCAATACAACAGACAATGTTGCCCCTGCCATCCAAGCCACGATCACGGCAATAACTAGAAACTTCAGCAACAGATCGAGACGTAACGGGCCAAAGCGAAAACGACGAATTGGCAATTTCGTGACAAGGTTTGATCCAGATAAGCAAACGAAAACAACTCCGACAGCGGCAATCAAGCGCGCTACATCAAGGAACGCTTTTTGGTTTTGTTGTAGCAGGGCAGCGATCTGGTCGAGAAATTCCATTTATTAGCTTTCTTTGGTCAGCTTGCGCGCGATGAGCATACGTTGTATCTGATTGGTCCCTTCATATATCTGTCCGGCTTTGGCATCGCGAAAAATCCGCTCTACCAGATGTTCCCGCCGCATGCCTGCCAGACCCATAATGGAAATGGCTTCAGTCGCGGCTCTCATTGCGATGTCGGTAGCCTGGATCTTGGCCATTGAAGCCAGAGTTACCGCATCTGGATCCTTTCGGTCGATAGCATAGGCTGCCTGATGCATTAGCACGCGAGCTGATTCGGTCAAAATGGCCAACTCGCCAATTTGGGCAACTGACGCGTGGTAATCGGCGTTATGTTCGGGCAAGCTGTGCAAGTGCGCGGCGGCCGCGTCGATTGCCCCCTGGGCCCAACCGGTCGCTTGAGCTGCAATGGTTACTCGACCCTTGGCCAGGCTGCCCAATGCAACTTTGCGCCCCCAGCCATGCTCGCCGAGCAAATTTTCTAAGGGAACCTGACAGTCGTTAAACACAATCTCACATGTCGAATAACCGCGCATTCCAAGCATGTCGAATTTCTGACCGATCTTAAATCCGGGAAATCCGCGTTCAACGATGAAGGCGGTGATCGTTTTCTCACTTACCGCGGCTGAGGGATCCTGCAGCCTCGCCATTACGATGTAATAGTCGGCGGAGCCGCCGCTGGTAATAAAGGTCTTGGTCCCGTTTAGAAGGTAATGCGAGCCATTCAATCGAGCCGTTGTCGCCAACGCTGCCGTATCAGATCCAGCGCCGGGCTCGGTGAGCCCGAAAGCCGCCAGGAACTTTCCCGAAGAGGAAGGTCTCAGGTATCTTTCCTTTTGCGCTTCCGTCCCGAATTTATAGACAGGCTCTTGGCATAAAACATGGACGCCCAGCGAACTCATAACAGGCACGCACTTGCGGCCGAATTCCTCGTTTACAAGACAGAAGCTCAGGTAATCACCACCGGAGCCGCCATAAGTTGTTGGAAACGGAAGAGCACCAAAGCCTTCTTTGCATGCCGATTCAAAGAGGTCCCGCCGAAAGACATTCTCGACATCTGATTTGATTCTGTCAGATAGGGGAATTGCATCAGCAAATGCCTGAGCCTTTTCCAGCCATTGACGCTGGGACTCTGATAAAAAAGGAGAACTATGCTGATGGAGCTTGGGCAAACTTTCAGTGCTGATCATCGAAAAATCCACAAAGGCAGAGCTGAGTGACTAATATAGCAGCGGGAGGCG
>JADYXS010000552.1 GCA_021772155.1 Candidatus Obscuribacter sp. | reverse complement strand
GATAGTATCGTTGCAATTGAAAATCTAAGACACGAGCAATGTCAAGCCAATGCTGGGTTCTCTAGAGGTTAAAGGATTTCGCTGTTCCGAACACCTGGATGCCCTTCGCGGGGTGGCAGCCATACTTGTGTTGTTTGGGCATTTACGGAACATCTTCTTCGTAGATTATCACGAGATACTACATAGCAATTTTCTTGTAAGCGCGATCTATTTCCTCACCAGTCTCGGACATCAGTCTGTAGTGGTGTTCTTCGTTCTGAGCGGATTTCTGATTTCATCCAATGTACTTAATATGGTGCGAAGTGAAAAATGGACCTGGGGCAAGTATTTAGTCAATCGATCAGCCCGGTTACTAATCGTCCTGGTACCAGCACTGGTGTTATGTGCAGCACTGGATGGTATTGGAATTTCTATATTTGGAACCAAAAGTATTTACGGCGGTGAATCTCTCGGTGCAAGTTCAGTAGACTTTCGGGCGATCGACCGGAGCAACATTCACACGTTCATAGGCAATGCACTTTTCTTGCAGGGCATTGCAGTCAAGTCGTTCGGCTCCGATTCACCACTTTGGAGTCTGAGCTATGAGTTTTGGTATTACCTCTTGTTCCCACTTCTGCTTTTGAGTTTTTACCCGAGTCAAAAAACAGTGTTTTCGCGCATAAAGACATTGATCATGGCTGGTCTGATTGCCTACGGGATAGGTTCGGAAATTCTGAGCTACTTTTCCATATGGCTGATTGGAACATCGTTGCTTTTACTCCCACCCCTTCAATCTTGGGACGCTGCTAAACAGTACAAACTCGGGCTGTCCGGGGTTTGCTTGTCGATCCTTCCGCTTGTGCTGTTCGCGTATCGAATGAAGGTAATCCCGTCAGGCAGTGTTTTTCAAGATGATTTAGTAACAGGGCTGGCGTGTGGAGTATTTATCTATGGGCTGCTTCAGGACCGACGACTAAAAACAAAAGGACCCTATTCGAATATTTGCCATTTTCTCGCAAATTTTTCCTACACTTTGTATCTTGTCCATATGCCCTTGCTGTTTCTGTTGCGGCAATGTTTTCTAACCTCGGAACGCTGGCAGCCCGACATGCTTCATTTCTTGCTGTCCGTCCTGATTGCCGCTTCAGTTATATTTTTTGCCCAGATTGTAGCTCGCCTCACAGAGTACAGAACCGACGCACTACGAAAGGCATTGGTTACAGCCTTCATCAAATGATCCGGGAATCCATCGCCAGGGCGAAAGAAGCCAGGCCATTAAGGGCCGGACTGACTGCTTTTATCTTTCACCAGCGGCAGGGATTTTTTTGCCGCACAAGAAGTCTGCACACCCTCAAACCAACCAAGCATTGAAGCAATGAAATTGCTCACTGCAATAAGTCGAAGGGATGGAAGGAATCGCAGCAGCTGGGCAAGTCCATAAGAACCGCGGTTGCCAACCAGCAGCGCATAGATGGAATACCAAAGAAACCGTCCGCGGCTGTGATGAGTACAAAGCGCAAAAGTCACATTGTGAGTTTCATCTGCAACTATTCGAAACTCCTTTTGTGAAAGCTCTCGCTCAAGCCCTTCCGGGCGTGCATCCGCGTAGTGAAGAACGGTCAGCTGTGGATCGTATTGCAGTCTATATCCCATCCGCGACAGCTTCAATCCCAAGTCTAATTCCCAATGAGCCTGAGCACCACGTCCCTTCAGCCGTTCTTCAAATCCACCAACTTCACGCAGGGCCTCGGTGCGGTATGCGCAATTCACGCCCTTCAGGAACAGAACATCCCGAACCGGTCCAATGCCGCAATGGTGATTGCCAATGGGCATTCCAAATGGGCTGAATATGCCAACCTTGTCAGAACGGTAGTCACTGTTTGGCCGTTCGAAACAGAGAATGTCACGACCGCCAACTGCAACCAACAGGCTATCCCCGTCCACAAAAAGCTCGACGATTCTCTTCAACCAATCTTCGGCAGGGACAGCATCATCATCGATAATCGCCACAACATCAGTGGAAACTTCGCGTAATCCCGCGTTCTGAGCCTGAATAACACCGGGCTCGTGAACAAGCACCACTTGCAAACGGTCCTCTGGAAGCACATCTTGCTGCGCCAGCATTTCGATAGTTTCGTGATCGACGGACTGGACAATCACAAGAATTTGCTCTGGCATCCGTAACTGCTGAGCAATACCTTGCAGACAGCGGCGCAGACATGAAGGACGCTTGAATGTCGGAATCATGACCGCCACTGTAATTGCTGAATTCATAGTTCCTTCGCTGCCCTCGTAAGCCAAAGAATGCCAGCCCCTATTCCCAGCGGCGCTTGCCGCTTATGGCGACTTAATACTGTGGTGCGGAAAGTTCGCCATGATACTTTCTGCTGATCAGTTACGGCGTAGAAATTTACTGGCAGTGGCGAAATAAGGCACCAACTTGAAGGCACAGGCGTCGCTTGCTCCAGAGCGGAATATGCGGCAAGGACGTTTCAAAAAACTCAACTACACCTTTGGGCAGCACTTTCCCGGCGCAAACTGAAGTGGCACTTGCTCCTTGAGAGCAACAATTTCGACCGACCTGGGTATGATAAGGACAAATGAATTCTAACACCCATTCGACTTCGCTTAAGAATGAAACCCCTAAGACGCGGGACAAAGTGCCCGTCAGCATCCTTGTGCCTGTCAAGAACGAGGCTTCGAACATCACACGCTGCCTCGAGTCCGTGCAGTGGGCAGACGAAATTTACGTTGTCGACTCGCACAGCACAGATGCCACCATGGCATTGGCTGAGAGTTTTGGTGCGACAGTTGTGCAATTCGAGTTCAACGGGATCTGGCCCAAGAAAAAGAACTGGGCACTCGACAACGTCCCATGGCGTAACGAGTGGGTGTTCATACTTGATGCAGACGAAGTCATGCCGGATACGGCAAGAGAAGAATTTGAGGCAATAACGAAAGACCCCGGCGGACACGACGCTTTCCTCATCAACCGACGCTTCTTCTTCATGAACAAATGGCTGAAGCATGCCTATTTCCCGAATTGGAATCTACGTCTTTTCAAGCATCGAAGCGGCAGATATGAAAAGCTGACGGATCAAGAAACTTCAAGTGGCGACAACGAAGTTCATGAACATGTGATCGTCGAAGGAAGCATTGGCAAGCTCGAATGCTTGATGGACCACTATGCCTTTCCAAATGTGGAAACGTTTGTGGAAAAGCACAATCGCTATTCGAGCTGGGAAGCGCGCGTTGCACTGGATAAATACATGCAACCCAGCTTGCAACTTAGCAAAGTACCGGAACTGGGTCTGCGGCGAAAGTTGAAGCAAATATACAGTCGTCTTCCGGGAAAGCCATTGATTCGCTTTCTCTATATCTATTTCTGGGAAAAGGGATTTCTGGACGGCGCCGAGGGATTTTATTTCGCCTGCTTGCATGGTTACTACGAATTTCTGACGCTGGCCAAAATTCATGAGCTCAAGCACGCGCCCAAAGTTGCCCCGAAAAAATAGGTCAGCCGTTTTGTCAGGGTTTCAACTTGCAATAGCTGGACAGTATCTGCAAGTACTCAGAGAAATTCTTGCTCAGATTGAAGCGCTTTTCATAGGTCTCCCTTGCCTGCCTCCGCATGGCATCGCGTTGGTCACTGGACAACGAGAGGAAATCAACGAGCAACTGAGTGGTGCCTTCCAAAGTATCTGGCGCCGCGATACCGGCTCCGTCCTGCACCACTTGACCGTGTATATTCACCTTGTCAGACAGCAAAGCTGGTGTAGAGCATGAAAGTGCCTCAGCCACCACTCTGGCGAAATTTTCCTGGTGCGATGGCAGAATCAGAGCATCGGCTGCCGCAAGCAATCCCCATTTATCTTTCCCCGCCAGCAAGTTCAATCGGGTTACAGCTGGATTTCCAGCAATGGCCTGGTCCAGCGTTGCGCAATATGATGCGTCGCCAGGGCCGGCGATAACCAGTCGTAAATGCGGGTTTTTATCAGCCAGCATATTGAAAGCCCTGACCAAAAGGTCGCATCCTTTCTTCTCATGAAGTCGTCCAAGATAAGCAACGATCAACTTTCCATCTAACTCGGGATTGTTTCTGAAGAATCCCTGACGGCACTCGGCTAAGTCTTCGGAAGGCGGATTGGTGCCATACGGAACGGTGACAGCGTTCACGTTGTATGGAACGAACGATCTTGCCGAGCGCTCGCGCTCGGTGTCTGCAGTAAAAAAAACTGCGCTGGCGTTGCTCAGGACGTGCGACTCACAGGCGATCCAGTACATTTGCTTTTTCAGTCGTTTAAGTGGATAGCTCTCGTTAAACCAGGGATCGAGCATGCCGTGGGGAAACACCACGTAAGGCACGCTCCCACCATTCAATGCCAGCCAGCTGCCAAACGATGAATACTGCCAGATTCCATTAACCACTACGGCATCAAATGCGGTTTTCTGTGCCTTCAACCAGGGAACAAAACCCTTGCAGTACCCGTAATTCCCCGCTCCCGGTCCAAACGCATGCACGCGTGCAGGAAACTCTTTAAGCCATCCGGAATCAACCGCATCGAGGCAGGCCACTTCCATCTCAAACCCATGACTTTTCTGCAAGCTTGCCGCCTGCCGAACAAAGTCGGCGGGCCCGCCCCCTCGAGGATCAAGCGAATGGATGCAATGTAGAATTCGCATAAATCTTTGCCAAGCAGCCACGATTGCTGCCTTGAGCCAACCCAACTGCGAGAATAACATAGGTTGACTGGGCTCAACTACATTAAGGTCCCGGCCCAGAAATCTGGACATTTGTGAGGAAGCGCTCAGTGTGCGGCATTGCCGGAATTGTTGGACCTAAGGCAGCATCCCTGATGCCCAACCTTCGCGCGATGCTGGTTGCATTGGGACATCGCGGGCCGGATGGACAAGGAGAGTATGTCGCTCCGGGCGGTGCCTGCATTTTTGGGCACACACGGCTTGCAATTATCGATGTATCGGACAGTTCCAGCCAACCTTACGTCTCACCCGATAGGAACCATGCCCTCGTCTATAACGGTGAGTGCTACAACTACATGCAAATACGCGCTCAGCTCAAATCTCAGGGGCATGTTTTTGATTCGGAAGGCGATACCGAAGTGGTGTTCAAAACACTGCTTGCTTCCGGAGTTGAAGGCCTTGCAGCAGCCAATGCCATGTTTGCCATCGGTTACTGGGACGAAAATCGAGAAACGCTGCTGCTTGCGCGCGACTTTTATGGACAGAAACCGCTTTACTACGCAGTAACTGACAACCATTTGATCTTCGCCTCAGAAGTCCGCGCCATGCTGGCCTCTGGGTTGGTTGCTAGAAAGGCCAGTCCTGAGGCCATTGCCAGTTTTCTGTCTTATGGTTGCGTGCAACCACCGCAGACTATCGTGGACTCAGTACTTTCCCTGAATGCAGGCAGCCACGCGCACTTCAGCCAATCCCAGGGGCTCACTTTTGGGCGTTGGTCCGATTTACTGCCGCCTGCGGCTCAAGGACACCTGCGCGACTCATTCGTTCAGGCTGTAAAGGCGCATTTAATCAGCGACGTTCCGATAGGTATCTTCCTTTCCGGTGGCATCGATTCATCGGCG
>JADYXS010000551.1 GCA_021772155.1 Candidatus Obscuribacter sp. | reverse complement strand
TGTCACGCTTCTATCCATCAACTCGACAGAGGTTTCTAAAATGGCTGACAAACCCGACGGCAACCAAGTAAGTGATCAACTCAAACTGGCAATAAAACAAACAACAGCAGCCGGTGGTGCTATAGCTGAGTTTGTTGGCAATCTGATACCCAAAGAACTGCCGCAGAATTCCGCCAAACCTCATGGCTCAACTAGCGGCCAGGGTGATGCATCTACACCGGAGGCTCACCGCCAACAGCAATTGAACGGGAAAAAAGCATCCGATACCGTCCCACCTGCCAACCCGACACTGCCTCGAATAGAAGAAAGCTGGCTGAAGAACGGACGGTCCACAGAAAATTCCCACCCTCCCCGCCAGCAGGAATCAACCCCTCTGAGACCGCCAAATTCCAACAGCGAACAAGGAAAACCATCCGAGAGCAAACTGCCTCGGGATCGTGAAAACTGGCAAAAGGAAGGACGGATCGATAATACTTTGCCACCTCGCGACAATCAAAATAAAATGAAAGAAGGAGCCAACTCTGAAATCCAAGAACAGATTGACAGAATCTTGAGACGCGATCAGGTGGTGGAAGCGAATCAAACCGGAATAATCGAGCTCAAGACTGGCGATAAGCTTGTCCGAGCCGGTGACAACGAGATTCTAATGATGAAGGGCGGCGGCGCTTTGATTGTGAAGCCTGACGGGTCCTATGAAGTCTCGTCAAAAGATCCCGTAAAAGTAAAACCCGACGCTAAAACCGGCACCACAACTCTTGAGTTTGGGAACGGCTCTGTGGTCATTCACGACGGAAAAATTACAGAAGTAAAACGCGATGGAATCACTGTGGAATTTGAACGGGAAAGACTCAGATTGCCCAATCGGTTTCCGGATGTGTTTCCCCACCTGAGACCTTTTCTTGAGCCTGAAGATCGGCACCAGCCACTGTCGCCCCCAACCTTGATCCCGGAGACTAAGCCCAGACGGTTCCTTGAGCCTGTAGATCAGCACCCGCCTGTACTGTCGCCCGGAATCCTGATCCCGGATTCCAAGAACCGCCCTGAGTTCAAGCGGTTGGATGCACCAAACCCAGACACAATCAAACGACCGATGGAACAGTAAGTCATAAAGGAAAGGGCACCTTTGTTGGTGCCCTTTCTGCTAGCCGCCCGACAGACCTAACACAGCTTCTTCCAGCTTTCGCGTGAACTCTTGAATCTTCTGCAGATCCGCAGACTTAGGTGGTGGCAAGATTGGATCTCCGAAAAGAACGCGCAGTTTGCCGGACTTCAACATTCTGGCTTTCTTCGGAAGTATGTCCCCGGAGCCCTCTATGTATGCCGGAATCACAGGGCAGCCAGCAGTTATAGCCAGTTGCGACACACCGCTTCGGAAGCGTCCCGGTTTCCCGCTCATCGAGCGTGTTCCTTCCGGGAACATAACCAATATCTCACCTCGCTCCAAAATATCCAGACACTCTTTCATGCTCTGGTCGAAATTCCCGAAGCGATCAAATGACACCGCGTTGAGCAGATTCGACGAGATTTCGGCAGAAAGTTTGTTGCGGAAAAAAGTATCCGAAGCGGCAACTGGGTGCACACGGCGCAGCAGTTCCGGAGGGAAACAAGCCACCAGAGCCGCTGTGTCGACGTGACTGGCATGGTTTGCAACCAAAATATAGGGCGGTGCCAGGTTCAACTGTTCCTCACCGCTAGATTCAAATTGATTGTGAGCGCTGAGCACGATCTTCATTCCTGCCACCATCGAACGGCGCGCAGTAATCACCAGCGGATTTTCACGGATCTTCAAGTCAGGCAAGATCGGCCGTCCGTGCGGCCACGGCTCAACAGAATCAGCTAGACGCTTGGCTTGGGCGGATCCCAGCGGAGCAAACGAACTGTATGTAGCCATCAACTTATCAAAGTTCGCTGACTCACTATTTAGAGAATCGCGCGCACCATCGGCACCACGATTCCGGCGACTCTTAAGCAAAGTGATCAGCTCATCCACTGTCTGCACATCATTTAAAGCTTCTTCCGGAATTTCCACTGAGAATTTTTCCTCCAGTCGAACCGCCAGCTCCAGGCGTGCAAAAGAATCAATGGCTAAATCTCCAGACAGGCTGCTGCGCAATCCAATTAAATCTGGATTTACGTTGGCTGTCGTGGCCGCATCCATTGTCGAAAGTAATATGTCACGTACGACAATTCCATCCTCATCGAACTTCGGCACCTCCACTGAAGCTAACGCCGAGGCGTCAGCACGAAGCGCTCCGTAGACCTGGGCAGCCTTTCCTCGCTGGATCTTATTGGTCCGTGTACGTGGCAGCTCTCCTTGATATATCTCAAATCCGGAAAGCCGCTTATATTCAGCCAAATCTGCAAAGCAGCGGGCAATCTCCGCGCGAAAAAATTCCTTATCGTTTGCCCGGTCAGCATAGTCCGCTGCCGGCACAATTATCGCGTGT
The DNA here is from genome assembly GCA_021772155.1 of Candidatus Obscuribacter sp. Taxonomy (GTDB): domain Bacteria; phylum Cyanobacteriota; class Vampirovibrionia; order Obscuribacterales; family Obscuribacteraceae; genus JADYXS01. The sequence goes on along the minus strand of JADYXS010000551.1, from coordinate 10,938 downwards.
GCCTGTTCTCCGCCGGCGGTCCCTACTCCGAATACACAGGCTTCCTTCATCAACGGGCTTTGTTCTAGCGCTCTTTCCAGCTCTTCTGGATGAATGTTGTAACCACCGCCCGTAACGATAGTGGATTTGATTCGACCGGTGATGTAGAGATAGCCGTCCCGGTCCAGGTGCCCCACATCACCGGTGTAGAGCCATCCATCGCGCACCACTTCAGCAGTGGCGGCATCATCATCGTAATACCCTTTCATTACGCTGGCTGCGCGCGCGATAATTTCGCCATCTTGTCCAGTCGGTACATCTTCTGCAGAACCATCAAGCGGACGTATGCGCACCTCCACATTTCGCAAAGGCAAACCGACACTGCCCGGTCGATTGGCGTTGTGCGTGTTCGCCGCAATGATAGGCGATGCCTCAGTCAAACCATAACCAGCAAGCACAGGAATTCCAAATGAAGCAAGATCGCGCACAACATCTGCCGGGACAGGTGCACCACCGGCGGCCCAGAATTTTATAGTGCCGCCAACTTCATGGTGTATCTTCTGCATAACCAAGTTGTTCAACCAGGTGCTCACCTGCGCTGACACAAGTTTTCGTGCCAGGCTTAGCGGCGCCTGCTGGCCCTGTGGCAACTGAGAAACTTTTAGCTCAATGCCCTTCAAAATGTTCTGGTAGATAGCAGGAACGCCAATCAGCACATTGATACGTTCAACTTGCAGCAGTTCTTTCAAATGCTCTGGGCCGCGCAGGCGTGAATACACCATGCAAGCGCCTTTGATCAGCGGTCCGATAAGCCCTGCTGTGAATTCAAACATATGGGAAAGCGGAAGAATAGACAGAAGTCTATCTGTATCATCCACTCGAAAGCGCTCTGTAATTGCGCTGACATTCGCTGCCACATTAGCATGTGTTAGAACGACACCTTTAGAAACACCGGACGTGCCTGAGGTAAAAACAATCAACGCTGGTGTATCAGGACTTACAGCTCTGAACACTATAGGTGGTCGCTCGTTGCTTTCGGCTATCAGGGCAAGAAACTCATCAAGCAATATAATGCGTGACTCATCCAAACTCTCTCGAAGCAAGCCAAATTGCATCCGTCCGAGGATGTACAAAGTCGGTTTCACCTTTTCCGCGAACAGCTCGATATCTGCTTGTCGGCAGCGAGAATCAACTGGCACCACTGTGATGCCCAATCGAAAAGCCCCAAGACAGGCAATTACCCATTCGGGACAATTGTCCGCACAAAGGATGATGCGGTCACCGGCTTTGACCCCTCTGATGGCCAGCGCTTGAGCAAACAGGTACGTCAGTCGCGGCAGATCCTCATAGGACAGTTGCCGGACTTTGCCACCATAAACATGACGAAGTGCAGGCCGCGTTCCCCATTTAGCAGATGCCGACAATACAAGCTCATGCAAGGCCTGGCTGCGCATCTATTTTCAACTCCTGACGGGGGCGCAATGATTATAGCCGCAGTGGCAAATTGGCGCTTGTCACGCGGCTGATCATGGCCAATAGTCTGGAATTACTCAAGAAACCATGACGAAAACCACGAACCGACTTTGGTCGCGACTGCCGTAATGGCAAATCCACCACCGGCTGGGCTCAGATCAGCAGCTTGCCAGGTAAGACGCGAGACGATGTCCAGAACTTCACTTGGTTCCATGTTCACATTTCCATTGCGACCAATGCGCACATCAATATCCATCTTATCGCTGCGATCTTCAGACAATGGATTCGATCCGCGAACGTTGAGATTCCAATTTCCACGTCCATCCGTCTGCGGTTTAAAATCGCCGCCTACGCGCACTCTGATGTAGTCAGTCAGATTGTCCGTGTCGACTTGAATACTGCGTCCACCATTTCTATCAGCGTATCCAAGCGAAACGCCCTTGATGTTCGTGCTGTACTTGGAGCCCATCTCCAATTCTGTCGGTAACGGAAATGAGACTGAAAGTCCGCGTAAATCTTTGATGGATGGGGAATCCGAATCGGAACCGATTTTGAAGGTAACTTCCGGATTTACATCAACGGTCGGGCCGTTGAAATCGAAGGTTGCTCGGCCGTTGTTTCGCTTTAACGTATATTGATCACCATCTTTTGAAATCGAACTGACGCCTTTCACCATGTCAGTGACGGTATTTTTGAAGCCTTCGGGGATGTCTTTAGTAAATTTGCCGAAATCACGATTCTCAAGCATTGGTTTGTATTCTGCCAATTGTCCGATAGCGTTTTTCAGAATTTCTCCATTGACGCCATGCTTGGTCAGGTCGATAGGAGTAGTGATTCTCCTGCCGAACATCAGCCCACTGACGGTGATCTCATTCTTACCGTTGTCCGTTCTCACCGTCATCTCATCGATATCAACGTTAAAAATGGACAGACCTTGAATGCCTTTGAGTCCTACACCCTCAGGTTTTGAGGGATCGTAAGCTACGTCAAACGAAATATCTGCGGCAAGAGTTCCGATCTTCAGGTCTATCGGCCTATCAAGCTTCATTCCGTACTTGCCATTCTCCAAGGAGACAGTTTTCAGGCGCGAAAGATAGTCGCGCGTTTCCGCGTCGAGCTTGACGCCAGGAATTGCTTCGACAGCTTTGACAAAGTCTGTGGAAACTGAAGTTTTACCTTTCTCGAAAGTCATATGTATCTTATGGGGCAGACGATTCAGGATCGTCGCAGTCTTCTCAATTATTGGTTGGCTAGTAAACTTGTCTATCAGGCGACGTTCTGCCATTACCGGATCGACAGCGCGCGGAACAGTCGGCAGCAAATCGAAGCCTTTGAGACTGTTCAATCCGCCGAATTCCAATTTCTGAGGCAGATTGTGACAGCGAATGCAGTTGCCTTGTCCTTGGAATACAAACGCTTCCTTGCGGAACTTGTCTTCCACCATCGGTTGTGGTGCCTTATCTCCATCTTCCAGGACTTGGCGAACGAAGGCATCGAAGTCTTTTTTTACTACGGGTTTTGTATCAACATCTGGCATAAGAAACGTCCTTCCTGCAGAATGCGGGTCTGCGGTGTTGTTAGTATCTATGCAGGAATGGTTTTTTTTGGACAGTAAGCACAGGCTTAGTTTTTGCCCATAGGTAGAGCCATCAGTTCTCGGGCAGGAACTCCTGCCACCCGGTAGGCACAACCTTCATGATCAATTCTTTTATCGCCAGTCTGTACTTTTGAAGCAAGACTCCCAGACCAATAATCGAAACGCCCAGCGCAGTAAGAGCTAATGGAAAAAGGGGCGAGTCGTGGAACATGTTCCATGACACATGGAACAGATAGGTGACGGTCCCGAGCCCGCCAAACACCATCAGTACTTTGCGCTTCAACAACACAGAAAGCATCATCATCGCCACGTAAATGAGAGCAAAGAGAAACTCAGTTAACTCGCCCTTCGAAATCATCACAAGCCCACCATATAGACTGAACGTTCCAAACAAATAGAGCCAGAACGCAAAGTCCCGATGGTTGATTCTTCTTAAGTCGATGCCGTAAGCAACCAGCAACATGCAGAGTCCATAAAGTATCGATGTGAGAGCGTGCGAATTGGTGTTGTGAAGTCCGAACCAATCACCGGTATCAACGGCTATCATCCACAAGGACCAAGCAATTGGAGCAGTTAAAAAAGGAAAGCGAATTACGCGTAAAGCAAACAACGCCGCAATAATAGTCGACGAATGGACAACCAGCCAATTAAAGCGGTTAGTTGAAGAGCTAAGACTAAAGTCGATCACCGGTTCTGTCCACACGTGGAATAGCCCCTGGACCGCGTAGGTCATGACCGGCACCATGCAAACAGCCAGTGACGCCAGCAATCCGCCTGGAATCTTCAGCTCAGGCTTTTTCCACATATGCAGCCCAGTCAACCAGAAACAGATCGCGTAAATTGCGCTAACCAGAAGGATTCCGCCGGCGCCGAAGGAATCCCAGTTCCGGGCCAAAAGCCAGCCCATAGCCAGGATTACGATAACTGAACCGGCGTAATAGGCTAGATGTATGAAGTCGAACTTGGCATTGCCTTCGGTTCTTTGCCCAAATGCCACCCACAAAGCTGAGGCCTGTTCACTAGTTACAAGTCCCTGCGAAACCGCCCAATCGAAATCTGTTTTTCCAAGTTTCATGACTTTCGCCTCACACCTAAGACCAGTTTAGCTGCCAAAGCTGACCTGAACCACGCAACGGTACAGTTTGGTTAGTGACACCATCACTTGAAGAGGTAGTCAGCCCGCCCTGACTACCTCTTGTGCTTAACGACTGCAACGATTGGAATGATCTTGCCATTCTGAAGGCGGCTTTTTCGCGCAAGACTTGATCGCTGAACTAACGAAGTATCCCCCCCTCAAACTTCACACTCCATTTGCCGCCCACTTGTTGTGCGTTGATTTCGAAGCCTCCTAACTGATGCGGTACAGCAGTTATCGAATAAACCCCTTTAAAATTTGGTCCATGTTTCTGAAACGTCTGGTCTTTGAAAGCGAAGCTCTCAGATGGAATCAGTTTGTTGAGACCGGACAACAAGTCTCTCAAGGGGACCCCATCATTCAGTGCTTTCTCCATGGCCTTCGCAACTTCTGGTGCGATATCTTCGTAACTTTTCTTTTTGTCCTTGAAGGCTTGCGCAATGCTGTCTGCGGCGGACTTGATGGTCTTCTCCTCTTTTGTAAGTGGCTCAGTCATCTCAGAACGCCCAATTTTCCCCGAGCTCTCCAGTGGTGGCAGACGCCTTTGTTCGTCAGAACTTTTGTCTCCATCGAATCGCTGTGATGAATTATCACCTTTCAATAGCGCTCCAATTGGCTCAAATTCGAGAAACCCTTGGTGCTCCATTTCGTGAGATTCCGTTTTGCCTCGGTTCAATCCAGCAAGTGTTGTTCTCGACTGGAACTCCTCGGTCATTAGTGAAATCAGGTCAAAATTTTTGTCCCCTCCCACTCTGTTTTGCTGCACTTCATTTGTTTGTTCGATAGCCATTTGTGAAGATCCTCCGTTGAACACGCCGGTGTTTGCGAATTGTGTTCATTCTTCGGATAGTACAGTCGCATTATGACAAGACGCTAACAGTGAATCATTTCGCTGGACAGCAGTCGTCTCCGAGGGCTGAAAAGCACTAGGACTCCAAGGTCCGGGCTTGCCAATTATTATCGGGTGAACTCCGGTTGCAATTATTAGAACGGCAGATTTGTCGGTTTTAATGGGCTCTTTGCAGCTTAATGATTCAATTAGTCGTGGGTTCAAAGGTGGACGCTCGTTTGAGCCGACTGGCTAGCAGTACAACCATTTGTCTAATTCTCCTTTTAGTTGCAACGGAGATCTGTTTCCGTGCGTTCAAGTCCAACATGCAAAAGGCTCCAGCAGCAGTCGGGGCGCCAGCAGTCGTCGACGAGACCTCGCTGGTTAGAAACATTCAAAAGACCATCAGCAATAAAAAAGTCGATCCCGATGTCCTCGTTGTAGGGTCCTCGCTCAGCCACTGTTTCACGTATGACGTCGATCACGAGAAAGGCTCCACGCCTGCAGTCGAGCAGCCGAACTGCGCGCGGGCCCCATTTTTGCCAGGCATTCTCGAAAAGATCACCGGGAACCGTCCGGAAATAGAGGTCATGGCCTTGCCCGGCGCCATGGCCAACGATATTGCCGACATTGTTGAGTCTGTTGTAAATGGCGACAGAAAAGCTAAAACCGTTATATATCTGGCTGCTCCTCGTGATTTTATTGATCGACGAAGCACACCTAAGTCTGTATCAATGTTCGTTGCGGCAAAACCAACAAAAATTGGCATCACGCAGAAAACAGCAGTTGCAGATTTGAACGTAAGTCTCAAAGACTGGATGGTGACCAATATGCCAACTAGCATGATTAGGCGCATCGATCAATTCCAGAAGAACCCAACACCGCAATTAGCTTGCGAAGCAGCTCTGGACTCGTGCTCTGAGCTCTACGAGCAGCGTTCTCAAATGCGGTCCGCCTTGGTCGATTATAGTTGCGAGACCTTGAACCGGGACAAAGATCTTTGGTCTGCAGCGCACAGCCAACGTGCAACGATTAAAAAACAAACTAGATTCGACCGGGACCTCGGTGATTATAGTTTCCGCTACAATCCGCCGGACTTCGCACGACTTAAGGCTGAAGCGCAGGCTCTGGACAGGCTGGCAGCCACCTGCCGGAACAAGAAGATCAGACTGGTAATCGTCAACATGCCGCTGACAAAAGAAAATAAAGAACTGCTCGACAGCAAACTACATCGTGATTACAAGCAGGCTTTGGCAACCGCGGCACAACGACACGGATTTGAACTAATCGACGCTGATCGCAAGGAATTTACTCGCTCGGACTTCATCGATTCCGTGCACTTGAACAACTACGGCAGCAGAAAGATTCAGAACCTAATTGCCCCACAGCTCGCCCAGGCAGTCAGACACGCACTGTAGCTTTGTGCGACCTCACTTAGACCTGGATTTTCTGAGACGGTCCGCTTTCTTAAGCAAGATATCAAAGTCGCCCGGAGATAGCACCACCGCCTGATCCTTCTCCCATCCTTTTTTTGCAACGGCAATTCGGACGGCGTCCCAATCGTAATAATCGGAACCAACAATAACAGACGTACCATTCAAGTTAGGATCGTTTCTGAATAGATTATTCAAATGGTGACTCCCCCTTCGAACAAAATCCATTCCGTCATCATAACCACCGTTTGCCGCGCCCTCAACAAAGCCATCTTCAAAAAACTTGTTGAGCACGCAGTCGAAAACCTTATTTCTCAGCATGAAATCACGATTCAGGCGAAAAAAATCGGACGCGAAGGCCTGCGCCTTTTTTTCCAGCGGATCATTCAGTCTTTTGAGTTCTTCTTGCTCGCGTATTCTATCTACTGCGAAGGCTGGCTTGGGCTCACCATTTGGAAAACATTTCGATATTAAGTCCTTGTTCAGCGCAAGCATATCCTTGTAAACGAAATACGCGTAGTTAGAATTACACTCTATTCTCTTGAGATAGTCATCGAATTCTCTTTCTGCTGCCTTATTGCCTTGCTTTACTTCTTCATTTAAATCATCCAGGTACTTGACGCTGTCGGGACTGCCGCCCCCGCCAAGTTTTGACTTAAAGCCTTGCGAATCACCTTTATTGTCGTCAGCAGTAAATGATAAATTGTCACTTTTCAGCAACGCGTCGATAGGCACAAATTCAAGGAACGTCTTGCGTTCCATTTCATTAGTGGAAGTCATTTGTCCCTGGTTCAATCTAGCAAGTGTGGTCCTCGCTTGGGCTTCGTCGTTCATCAGTGAAACCAGGTCAAAATCCAGAACCGCGTCGGTATTGCGTTGCCGCACACCCTCTGTTTGTTCAATAGCCATCTTTGAAAAACCCTCCGTTGAACACGCCTGTGTTTCTGGAATTGCGTTCATGCATCGGATAGTACAAACGTTTTATGACAAGACGATAACAGCGAATCATTTCGAGGCCGGTCGCCAAGCTTACCCTCAATGTAGATGCACCTTCGAAAAACGGGCGGCTCCATGCGCCACCCGTTCCAGGTGAATCAACAACACGATACGACTTGCGTTTACCAGTGCAAGCGTTGAGACAACAGCAGGAAGTAATAGAACGCTGGTGTTGCAAATACCAAACTATCGCAACGATCGAGCAAACCACCGTGCCCCGGTATGAGACTGCCGGAGTCCTTTACCGACATGTCGCGTTTTATTACAGATACGATCAGATCACCCAGCGGCGCAGCAATACCGATCACGATGCCAGCACCAATTGCTGCTGGCCATGACATTGACGGTACCGCGTATTTAAAAACGACGACGGCAAGAACAGATCCAGCCAACCCACCGATAGCGCCTTCCCAGGTCTTTTTCGGGCTGATCGTAGGCGTCATTTTGTGTTTGCCGAACAATCGTCCGGCAGTATATGCCAGCACGTCATTCAGAACTACCGCCACTGAAAGAAACACCAGATAACCAAAACCATCAGGCAGGTGCCTCAGGAATATGAGATGCCCTAAAAACCAGCCAAAGTAGAGCACTCCGAACATGGTTGCGCACTGCTTCATCAGCATTCCTTCGTAAATTCCCAGCGCGATTGGCACCACAAGAACCAACATAATGATGAAGACAGGCATTACATAAAACATTGGAACACCGAACAGCGGCTGGACTCCAAATATTGATTGCCACCCCGGAAGAGCCAATGAGAAAGGTTCGGGGATATCCTTCGAATCATAGATGGCCGTGAAAATCAGCATTACACCAAGCACTCTTCCGGCCCATTTCAATGCACCAACCTCTCGCAGGTGCGCAACTTCGAAGAACTCTTTCAACGCGTAAAGTGACAGGGCAGTCACCAAAACAGCAAATGCTAGCCCCCCAAAATAGGCTGGCAGCAAAACGACCGGCGCGATCATGTACCAGCTTAAGTATCGCTGCCGGAGATTGCCATCACCATTCTTGTTCACTCGCTCGTAAATGAAAACAGCCAGACCAGCTACAGCAAAGAAGCCGACCAGCAACATAAGCGTGCGCATTGCGATCGGATCGAGTTGAAGATTTAGATTCATTCTTTTGGTGTCGCGTTATTCTGCAAGGAAGTAAAGATCTTGTCGAGGCGCTGCAGAAGAGTGATGGATGCCAGCGGTATAAACAGTACGAACATGATTTCAAAAATAGAAAGATTGTAGAGTCGCCGATCAGGGGCCGCCGCGTAAATCACGCATGCCACCATAAGCAGTATCATCCGGTCGGCCTTGCCGAGCAAACCACCATACTCCCGCTCGGCCCCAACCGCTTTGCCTAGAACTCCGACATAACTGACAATCAACATCGCGATAATCGCAAGAAGAACCAAATGAATTTTCACATCGGGCCAAAAGGCAAAGGAAAGGAATATCGCCACGTCCGACAAACGGTCACTTAATTCGTTGATCACTTCGCCGGCCGGGCGAGCCTTGCCAGTCTGTTTTGCCAGCATGCCGTCGAGAGCATTAAGGGCCAGCCGGAGAAACAGCAAGGGGACGGCAACGATAGCTAAAAGCGGCTGTTCATAGGCGGAATTGAGCACAACAGCGGCAGTTAATGAAACACCTAACGCACCCCAGGTCAGGACATCCGGGTGCACATGCCACAAAGCTTTTACGATAGGCTGCAACTGCTTCTGGAACCAAGGTTTAATGCCGTATATGCCCAAGATAGCGCCTCAACCAGAGGCGCCTGAATCGTACGCCCTCTTAGATATTGTAACTTTTTGGAGTTTGCAGTTGCGCAACGTTGCTCGGCGGGCATAGTAACTTTAGTAGTTACGCGCTTGGAGGATAGTTCTGCATGTACCTTGTGGAACCCAAGCATAAGTATTCCGCGGACTTGTCCCGCACGGATTACCTTCAGCCAATTGATTACGCAAGGCCGGCAGCAGGTTTCTTCGTTTTTGGATTGTCTTACACAGCTTTGGCTACTTTGGCATGCCTGATGTTAGACCCGTTCCAGGCGCCGACAGTTCTGCCCGTCACTTTCCATTTCGTCATTACCGGCGCCATATTTTACGCCATGGCATCTATTGCAGCTGCACACTTGGTCCACCTGCGCTGGCTCGAGCGCCTCAAACAGAACACCCTTCACATGCATCAGCGAAAGTTATCAGTGCAGATTCCGAAGGAACCGGCTCTGGAACTGTGCCTGGCTGCATCCGCTCAGTTGGCCGACCAAAGAATCATCGGCTTCAGCCCCCAGCGAGGCGAGATAAGAGTGGTAAGTCGCGGTCAGTGGTGGCGTTCGCCAGACACCCAGATAGATTTTCGCCTTGACCAATCATTTGACGGCGTCACGAACATCACACTGGACGCTCAATCCCATCTCGATAATTTCCACCTGTCCATGCTTCACATGCTGTGGGGTGACAAGTGGATGCCTCTAATGCTCGCCAATGGTTCGCTCGATCGTCAAGACACGATGTTGAATGACATAGCAGATTACATTGCAGGTCATTCTAGCTGGACCTACCAGCATGCAATCGGATACGACCCTGATGCACTTGAACCGGCCGAAGAAAGTGAGTTCAAATCCGCGTCTTGACCGGCTCAGGTTTTGGGTTTCGTCGGATTTGCCGCACTAGACGATTTCTTTGCCGAATCTATTGTCAATCAATTAACAGTGCCACCACAGTTGCGCGTGTTGACATGTGGGCCTTATCCTAAAGATAATGCGGTAAACCAATCGGGCACAAAATGATCCTCATCCAAAGTTTTAGATTATTATCTTTGATTGAATAGACTCGGTTAGCGTCAGGTGGGTTTACACAATTAGTCACTGGCACCATATACGGTGCAAACAGCCGAGAACCGCAGCACATACAACGGTATGCTGCTTTAAGCTATAACCTAATATTGTGTAGGAACATGCTCTACAGTAACTCGTCCTTTACTCAGCAAGTAGCCAGAAGTCCAGCACTCAAGGAACGGCAAAATGGGACCACAAGACACCAACTCAACGCAGCCGTCTGACAACACTCTTGACTCAAAACGGCTGTTCGAAGACGGCTTGGGCCGAGAAACGAGTAAATTAATACTGGTTGCCGATGATAATATCGTCAATCAAAAGATCGCCACACTACTCCTTGAAAAGCTAGGCTTATCGGCCCAGGTTGTCGAGAATGGTTCGCAGGCCGTCGAGGCCGTGAGAATTCGAAGCTACCCGGTTGTGCTGATGGATTGCCATATGCCTGAAATGGATGGCTTCGAAGCGACCCGAGCAATTCGTCGCATGGAACTAAGTAACGGCAAGCACACGCCGATCATTGCCGTGACTGCTTTAGCGATGGCAGGTGACCATGAGCGCTGCATACAAGCTGGCATGGATGACTACATCAGCAAACCAATCGATAAAGAACGCCTGAAGAACAAGCTGAATCAATGGATGAACAAAGAGTTCGTTTTCCACAATC
>JADYXS010000550.1 GCA_021772155.1 Candidatus Obscuribacter sp. | reverse complement strand
CTTCGACGAAGACGCAGACGTTCTGGCGCTGTGGGGTATTAAGACAGCAACTGTTCGGGATATCGCAGGATGGGAGACGATTTCGTCCCAATAGTGAGTGAAAAAATATCCGGCGCCCATGAAGACGCTCAGCCCAGCCACGACGATCATGTTTGCTTGTCCTGGTGTTGATTGTTTCTTATGGCGAAGAATCTTTCCCTGCCTGTCCGTCAAAGCCGAGGACCTATCGCTGTCATAGAAAAGTAAGTTCTTACAGCGACACACCGGGCATACGCCAAGCATGCGTCCCATAACCTGACCGCAACCTGAACACAGATATGCTCGTGCCATTGTTCCAACTCCATTTGCCGCTTCACTATATATCGACCTACCGTCCACCCGATCAGATGTTAATTTCCATATAACGTTTCCAAGCGAACATCGGTTGCCAACATGGATCGAGTAGTCATGCTATTCTTGGACGACTGCAGACGCCCTTCGTGCTGAACATTGGAGAAATATAAGCGATTGTCCCCTCGTACCAGAGTCCTTGCTATCACCCTGGAGCCGATCTCGGTACGCATGGCCGGACCTGCCATTCGCTGCGTGGAATTAGCCAAAGAACTGGCGAAACAGTTCGAGGTGACAGTATTTTCCCCTCGCGAATCTGATCTCGATGCTGAACAATTCTTTGTCGAAAATAAAGTGCGGTTGGTAACGGGCACCGGCAAAAGTTCGCTGTATCAACTGGCGCGCGAGCATGATGTTCTTTTCCTGCAAGCCAATGTGCTGAAGCCTTATCCGCTTTTGGCACGCGTCGACAAGCATGTCGTAGTTGATTTGTACGATCCGTATCTACTGGCAGTCCTGGCCCAATTCGACCCTAACGATATTACTGCACACGCCAGCTACAGCTTGATGCATCAAGTGCTTGAGCGGCATATGGAGATTGCGGATTTCGCTGTTTGCGCGTCGGAAAGACAACGAGATTATTGGCTTGGTCGGTTTTGCGCGCTTGGGCGATTGACACCATTCATGTACAAGTTTGATCGCAGCTTTCGCAAGCTAATCGATGTGGTGCCATTTGGCATGCCGAATCAAAAGCCAGTGCGCACAGGGTTAGGCATGAAAGGCGCCATTCCGGGAATCGGGCAAGACGACTTCGTGCTGCTCTGGGGTGGTGGCATTTGGGAATGGTTTGATCCGCTCACTGTAATCAAAGCGGTAGGAAACGTCTCAAAGAAATACAGCCAAGTAAAACTCTACTTCTTGGGTTTCAAATCACCCAATCCGCAAGTGCCTTTGATGGAAATGGCAATTCGCGCAAAAGCGCTTTCCGACAGCCTTGGCTTAACAGATAAGCAGGTATTTTTCTGCGAAACATGGACGTCGTACGAAGATAGGGTCAACTACCTCCTTGATGCGGACGTTGCGGTCTCGGCGCATTTCGATTTACCCGAAACACGCTTTTCGTTCCGCACTAGAATTCTGGACTACCTGTGGGCCGAGCTACCGGTGCTAACAACTTGTGGTGATCAACTTGCCGACATGATTCAGTTTGGTGGTGCCGGACAGGCACTGCCATATGAAAACGTCGAAGCCTGGGAAAATGCCATTGAGGCACTGCTCAACGATCGAAACTTACGCGAGCGCTATCGCGCAGGTGCAACTGAAATTGCGGCGCAATTTACTTGGAGCAAAGTCGCAGTGCCACTCGTCAAATACTGTGAGAATCCGCACAATTTGCCGAAATTCAAACAAGTACGCATGCCATCCCTTGTTGATCGTGCACGTGCTGTCTATTCTCGTGGCGGAAAAGATCTTGTTATGCGCCGTTCAAAAGAACTGCTCAAAGACATGCTGAAAAAATAGAATTGCCCGGGCAGGTGCCTCCCGGGAGCGCGGGCATCTTGCCCGCTCCGTGGTGGCAAGGCAGGGGCATTGCCACCCCTACAAACAACCTAAAAGCAGGCGGGACGCCTGCGCTCCCGGGACTGTCACTTGGTCAACAATCGATCGACAGTTGGCTTAATTGCAGAAAAGAACAACTCATATCCAGCAGGCGAGGGATGGAGGTAATCCGGCATCACCGCCGGGGAAATAGAACCATCAGGCCTGAGCAGGCTGGCTCCTACATCCAAATAGAATACTTTCTTACCATCTGCAATTCCTTTGCTCAAAAGCTGGTTGAGATGTCCAATTCTCTTGCTTGCAAAATTACCAACCCCAGGACCAGCGGGGAGCACACCCAACACCAATATTTTGGTTTTGGGCAATCGCTTGCGCAACTCATGAACCACGGCCTCAATACCTTGGAAAATCTCAGCATCGGTGTTTAAGCGCAAATTATTGGTGCCAATGAGAAGCACCAGCACTTTTGCTTTAAGCGAGTTAACTTCTCCGTGCTGAATGCGCCATAACAAATGCTGAGTCCGATCGGCAGAAATACCAAGTAATATCGGGTGGTATTTCGACCAGCGCTTATCGATCAGGTCACGCGAATAAAGCATCATCTCCGTTATCGAGTCACCCATAAACACAAGTTCTGCGCGTGGTGTCTTCGACTGATTGAGATTCCGTTCAAACCGTTCTTTCCACTCTGGCTCTAGCCGCTCCAACGGTATGACACTGGACGGAAGCGTCTGAGCGCCACCGGTAATCGCATTCCCAAACTGGCTGGAGACGCGCTCTTTGCTTTCACCAGAGCAAGAAAGACACAACTGTGCGGCAATAGAAATCATGGCGACCACGACACCTATCGATCGCCAGGATGAGCCTAAATACTTTTCTTGCGGAGATTCGTTTTTTCCAGCCATGCTTCCGCTTCCGGGAATTGAGGATCGCAACGCAGAGCATCTTGAAACTGTTTGGTTGATTTGTTGTACTGCTCAAGCGCAAAGAATAGCTTACCGAGTTGAAAATGAACGGCAGCGTCATACGGATTAACTTCCAACGCCTTTCCCAGTTGACCGATAGCTTCGTTAAAGCGCTTGTTTTCCATGCTCATGATCCCTTGCGTGAGCAACGCTTCGTAGAACTGCGGGTTTATGTCCAATGCTTTGTTGAGATACTCTTCGGCTTTTACCTTGTCGCCTCGTTCAAATTCAATGACACCAAGTTTGGTGATAACGGCAGCATTTTTCGGATCTTTGGCCAGCGCCTTGCCGTAGTAGTCAGCGGCTTTGTTGTAATCCTTCGCAGCCAGGCTCAAGGTACCAATTTGATAAATGGCGTCGGCAAAGTCCGGATTGAGCTCGAGCACTTTCTGAAACTCGGCCAACGCGGCCTCTGATTTTTTTCCCTCGACATATACGTTGGCTAAGTTGTAATGCGCTTCCCAGAGCTTGGGTTTT
>JADYXS010000549.1 GCA_021772155.1 Candidatus Obscuribacter sp. | reverse complement strand
GCCGCTCCAGTTGCTCCTGCCGCTCCAGTTGCTCCTGCCGCTCCAGTTGCTCCTGCCGCTCCTGCCGCTCCAGTTGCTCCTGCCGCTCCTGCCACTCCAGTTGCTCCCGTTGCCACAGTTGCTCCTGTGACGCCACCAACGGTCTGTCCTGAGGCGGTCGTGCCTCCGGCACCTGTGATGTTCACTCCGGGGAGATTGACCGCCTGCATCGGAACTCCGGTTCCTGGCGCTCCGGGGACACCTGCACCACCGGTTGCGGCCGGGTCCTTGCTTCCAGCACCAGTGGTGGTGCCTGCGGTTGTTGAGGTTGTACCGGTCTGCATCCCTGCGCCGAGAATACTTCCACTGTTTGTCGTTACCACAGATCCAGCATCTTTGACATTGGCGCTTTGAACATCGCCTGTTTTTCCGGCGTCCTTACCAACAACAAAGACAACGTTGGCACCGCCTCCACTAGCCATAGTTCCAGGCGTCGGAGCCTTTGTGGTTCCCTCGGTTGCGGCGGCAAATTTGTCAATACCCTTCCCATCCGGCTTGGCGACAGTTAGTCCACCGTCAGCAGGACTTTTAGCTGACGGGTCTGAAACGACCCGTCCATCAGAGCGCGCACCAACTTCAACAGGACGTCCATCACGACCAATTACTATAGGTCCATCGGACCGAATGCCACCAGCATCTATGGCTTTTCCAAGTTCACCAGAGCGTGCAGCATCTGCTTTGCCTATCGCACTTCCATCAACGACGGAACGCCCTGTGGCATCAGCCTTCGCTGAACCTGCGTCCCCCACTTTATTCTCGGACCTTCCGCTCAAACCATCAATCCGAGTAACTGTTCCTTCTTTATTGAGCACGATCTCGCGCCCATCTTTACTGACCAGAAAGTCACGGCCGTCGCGCGAAACAACTTGCGCATCGCGACCAATTACAATCTCTCTGCCATTAGCATCTCGAAGTGTGGCGCCTTCTCGTAAGGTTGCTCCAACTCCTGCTGGAAGCAAGCCGTCCTTACCTACGGAGATTTCCTTGCCACCAACAATAATTGGTCCATCTTTTGTTCGCAGCGAAGTCATGCCACCACCGTCGCCGGCATCCTTGTTCATAAGAGTGCCTGTGTTACCGGATGGCGGCTGTCCTGCCCGAGCGGAACCGGTGCTGCCATCAGGCCCTACCGAGTTGGATGCCACCTGTTGACGGATCTGTTGCGCCTGCAACTCAAGTAAATTGTCTCTGACCTGAGATAACTGCTTCGCTGCGCCAGAATTCTCCGTCGTGGCGATCAAATCAGTCACAGTCTTGATTCTGTCGCTTATTTTTTCCACAGGACTGGAGTTGGGAAGCAAAACTGAATCACTGACTTTATGTCCTGGCTGAGATGGCTCTGAAGGCTTGTCCCGAACCACATTCCCAAGCGGCACGCCTGTCGCAGCATCTTGCGCAACTTTCGTTGCGATAGTGTTATCGAGCTTGGTGCCAATATCGTTCGTCTTAACCTGTAACCGATCAGCAGCTCCAGGGATCTCGGCTGCTGTTGAATGCTTAATCGCTTCCCAGCGGGCCGCTATCTCGTTGCGAGTTTCTGGTGTGATTCTGTTGGTGAACGCGTCCACAGGCAGAGTCGGCTGAGTCACAACTTTAGTTACATCTGCAGTTGGTGCGACAACCGGAGCAGCACGACTGGCGTCAGTCAAAGGCGGTGGCGCCTGAGTCGGCACAACTTTATTAGACTCACCAATCAATGGTGGTGTAATTGAAGCTGGAGTGGTCGGGTTAATCTCTGGAGGGCGCGGAGTGACCGGCACCACCCTGGCAACTTCGGGCACAATGGAAGGAGTAGGCAGAACAGGATCTGCTGGACGGTTCAACGAAGCTTTTTCTCGTTTGTCGTCGATTGCTGCCAGGTCAAGACGCAATCTAGAATTTACAGGCGCAGGGGGCTGCGGTGCGTCATTGTTGATGACTGGGTTGGAAGCTCTGGTGTCCACCGGAGGAACGGTCACTGTCCCAACCGGACCAGGGCGCGAGTCCTCCGGCTTCGTGACGACAGGTGTGATCGTCGTAGGCTTTGCAGGGACGTCAACAGACACTACGACGGTTGACTCTTTCCCCTTAGCTGCCGGCGATCCATCGGCGCTTGTTGAAGTAAGGGTAGGCTGCAGTCTATTGCGAGCCATGTCGAGAATACTCAGTTGCCTGTTTGCAGTTATTTCAGCGGAAACTTCGGCAGCCCTGTCCGACGAAACATCAGCGGTCTTGGGTGGAATTCCTTCCGCGCCCTTTTGTGAAACCTCAGATTTCCCAAGCTTATTACCACTTCGCCCGTCAATGTAATCAGCAATAGCATCGCTGCGCAGACGAGCAGTTGCTAGCGGCGCCCCTTCTGGAGCAGGAATTGCAGGGTTCGCTGGGCCACCAGCGGGACCAACCGCAGGACTGCCAGCAGTGATTACGTCCTTGGTCGCGACAACCTTGTTGTCAGCAAAATTCTGCTGAATAAGCTTGCTGGCATCGGCCGCCATTTGCTGCCACTTAGGATCGCCGGTTTGCTTGAACTGCTCGATAGCCGCCCGCTGTAGTGCACGCTCGATCGCGCCTTGCTGACCTGGACGCAACGCGGCCTCACCCGTTGCCGGCGGTGCGCCTTCATTTCCGGCTGGGCGCTTGACGGAATCAACATTTTCACCAATCGCCTGGAGCTCTGCAAGTTTCAGCAACGGAGCTCGATCCTTTCCCACAGCACCAATTACGGTGGCAGCATTATCTCGGTCGAGGAGAGCTTTGGCTGTGACCACAGCTGTCGCGCGCTCGGCTCGCGCAGCGAAGCCAGCGTGGACACCGGCGGTAGCCGGGTCAGGCCCGACAGCTTGAAAGTCCAAGGGCTTAACGACTACCGAACCATCGGTTCTGAGCAATTCACCTTGCAAACGAGTTGCAACTGGTCCGCCATCGCGAGACGACTGAGGTTGCCCGGCTACCTGTTCGGCAGGCAGACCTGGTTGTGGCTGCTTGGCGACCAGTGAAATATCGCCAAGCGCAGCTCCATTACCGGATCGCAAATTGCCAACCTGCACTGCTACGAGCTGACGTTCTTGTCCTCCAACAGTTTGAGTGTAGCTGCCATCGTCGTTACGACGAATATCCACACCATCAGCGCCTTTGACTGTCTTGATGCCCAACAAGACCTGACGTCCGCCATTGGCTCCCCAGTTCAAAGCGAGCTCAGTACCGTCGGACTGCGTAATCCCCGTGGGATAGCCGTTCTTGTCCGTGCGAACGCTCGACATCTGTCCGTTCGCTTCTTGCTTATTATAAGAGTACCCTTCGACGGTCGGAGGCACAGTCGACATATTCATGTATGCGCTTGGTGAGCTACCGTCCGTAGCAGAAGGCTGCAGTGTAAACTTTCCAGCTTCTCCAGTGGCGACCCAAGTTTGCGTGCGACCGGCTCCGTTGTCTAACTTGACCGCGTCTTTGCCTGCAGCATCTTTGATCGGCTCAACTCTGACATTAGGTCCATAAAGAAGAAGGTCCTTCGGTTGTCTTCCTGAAGCGGCGTTCTCCGCTCGGAGATCCTGCACAAGCTTGGCCATCTGCTCATAGTTGGGCGTAGCGGTTGTGAATCGCTTAATCAATTCCGAAATATCGCTGGCATCTGTCACCGCAGGTGGTGATTGAGACGCAATCTCATCTGGACGACCTGCAGGAAGATCAACTTGAATTGCTCCCTCAGGAGCAGCGCCCCCGGTGGCAAACTTGTCGTCGAGCCACCGCGAATAATTATCGAACTCTCCATCAGGCTTGGAGATCATGTGCTCCATCAGGTGCGTATAGTTATTCGAGTCGAATGCTTCTGATTCAGTCCACTCAAAGTCATTCATGAATGCGGAATCGCCTAAAGGACGCCGTTCGCTATCAGCACCACGAACCCAAGCCTCAAAGTCATCGGCTTGACGGTAATCGCCAGTCTTCGCGCCATGCTCATACATCGCCTGCAAATATGCATCTTGTCCTTTGCTGTCCAATCCAGCAAACAATGAGTCGTAGTCTTCCAGACCACGCCGATCCATTTTCTCCGTCCATTGCTCGTAGTCGGATACGAGTTCCGGCGAAGCGTTGTTCTTCCAGTACTCAAGCTTCGCTTTTTCAGCCGGTTCCTGCGAGTAGCGCATCTTGTCGAGGTAATCAAAGTCGCGCTCGCCATTGAACATAGGCGGGTCCCGATCAGTTTTGCCAGACGTATAGTCCGCCATAAACTTGCCGTACTCAGCATCTGACGCAGAAACCAGATAATTGTCAACGGCTTCTGGATTGAGGTCTGCAAGCCATTGTTGGGGGTTGCTTTGGCTTAGATTGCTAAGCGGTGCAACGTCACCGTTCAGCTGTGCTTGAAGCTCCCCAGCCTGCTTCTCTGCACCCCATTCTTTGTACGCATCAACTACAGTTTTGTCCGCATTGTTGTACCAATAATCGAAGTTCTGACGGTCAACTTCACTTCCCGAAGTTTGCATCGCACTGATCGCGGAGTAATCTCTTTCTCGTGGAGGCAAGTTTGCCGTCGAGGAACCTTCCTCTTGCATCTTCCAATAAGCTTTCAACGCATCGGGATTATCAGTCTTGGCGCTTGTTATCCATTTTGACCATTGCGTCGAGGGAAGGTCATCCACAAATGCCAAAGCTAGAGGATCAGTTGTCGGTTTGGCTCCAGTGCTGGTCCCTGAAGCACCACCAGGTACATCTGTGACAGGCTGGTCGCCATCGGAACCGTCGAGCATTGATGAAACTGCATTGTACGCATTGTCATACCATCTCTGGTACCAGGGTTTCTCCTCTGGCGATGAACTTTCTTGAGCCATCTCCTCGGTATTCGACGAAGCTTCCGGCGGCAGAACGGTTACGAAATTCATAACCCCGTCAGCGCTCAAAGTTACGCGCGAGGATCTCTCGTTGTAGCTATATGAGCCGTTAGAGTGATCCACGGTAATATCGGAAACTTTGTTGGAATAAAATCCCTGGCCGTCCGGCTCGGAAAGATCACTTTCGTCAAAGACATTCAGCTGACCGGACTTGCCACCGTCGGAGGTCTCGACAGTCTCGAATCGCCCGTATGAGTCCGCATAGTCTACGTTTTTGACTGCCCCATCTTGGTCGTAACCGTAACGAATTGAAGTTCGGAAGCCGTCCACGCCGATATGATCAGCACGGAGCACTCGCTCGTCAGTGGAGGTTGTGTCGTACAAGAGCTTGGTTACATCGCCATTTGCAGCGGTCAAGTCCTTGTTCGTGAGCTTACCAGCGGTATCCCATGCGGACTTCGTAATCGCACCGCTAGCATCATATTCGGTGCGGGATTTGCCATGGGGTCCAACCGCCACCTCTAGGACCGGCTTTTTGTCTGCACCATATGTGGTGCTAATGATCGAGTCGCCATCAGTTTTAGTCGTTACTTCTCGACCTTTCGAATCGGTATAACTGTCACTTTTCTTGTTGGAACCGGTGCCTTGCCCATCGGCAGGCACTTGGCCGGAGGACCCTGGTTCATCGGTACTACCTACTACTACAAAATCATTCTCACCATTGGCCCGGTTGTCCAACATGGACTTTCCATAAACTAGCTGAGCGACTGGCTCAACCAACGAGTCCGTAGTTTTCTTAGTCTCTTTCGACCGTTGCCCCGCCACAACTGCGTTGCCATCTTGGCCAACAACAGCATCAGCCACCACAATTGGAAGAACGGCTTCCGGGTTAACTTTGTCTTTCTCTGCGGTTTCGCCGGTGCTCTCGGCTGTCATACAAATGCCCCGTGAAATGAAATAAGAAAGAGATCTCCAGTAACTTCACTGTGCCCGTAACGTAACAATTCATAACGTCTTTCGTCATTAATTCAGACAGGACAGAAGTCAGAGCCTGAGCGGAGTTCAGGACAATACGGACGACAAATCTCCCTCACTCAGAAACGATCAAAAGACTGCTAAAGCGAGGCCGCATTGGAGCTACTTTGGTGGCGGTCCCTATATGTCTCCCAATGTGTTCGCAGGTCGTTGCTAGCTAGCTCGATTGCCGATTGTGGCGGCAAGTCGATCCGAATGGTTTTGCGTTGTCCACCAAGTAAATGCTCATGACGCAAACACATGCCAAGGAAAACTTCATATGAAACCAAGGGAATCCAGGTATCGGATTCGTACAGCTCCAGACGCATTTTGTAGCCATTTACAAGATCTTCATGACGCCCGGCTGTTGTCAGACGAACAGTGTCACAAAAGCTATGAAACGGCGAATACAAATCGGCATTTTCGATTTCATGAACTATTTGGGTTGTCTCTCCCGAAACGGGCACCGTCCGAGCCTCAGAATCTGTGCTAATTTCCGCTGTTGCTGCAGCACCAGAGGTCACATTTCCAACTTCTTCAAAACACACTCCACAACTGGGGCACAAAAGGGCTGAAGCGAACGTGACATGCTCACACTTTGAACAGGCCCGCGTCGGCATCTCCAGTGGTCCACCGATCTTGTCTCTCACAACGCCGCCGTGTTCGCGCCGCTTAAATGAATCGATCTCGGTTACAGTGGGCATAATAAGCGATTGTCCACGACTCAATTTGGCGATGGGTGCGCCTTTTTCGTCAGTCTTCGTTGGCAGACCATTGATCTCTGCAACCAGTCTCCAAAGCGAGACTTCCTGGAGTGCAGGATGCTTGGTGGCGATCGATTTAAGGGATTCCCCTAATCGAACTACATACTTTTGCTTGCCACCATCGTTACGTGGAGAAAGCGGCCCGAGCAAGTTTTCAATATTCTTACGGCGCGCTTGATATGCAGTCCTAGCAGAATCTTCCATGTCTTGGAGTGCAGCACCACTGGCGATACTACCACCATCTGCAGTACCCGACCAATTGTGCCCAAAGCGGGCAACCAATTCGTCCTCTGCCTTCTCGAACTTGGGCGCAGCAGGGGGCTCCGAAGTCATAATACGCGAACGATAATCCTTAGACTCAGTGGTTGTCGGCAGCCAGATAATCATTCGTTCCTGAAGATTAGGTACTTGCTTGCCCTCCACCATCATCACCGGGATAGTCTGCCTGTTGATGTCATAGATCAGCCCAGCTAAGCGCTTATCACGCAGGACCTTCGAAGCAATACTTTCTAACGTATCGCCACGCCGGACAATGTATCTTTGTCTTTTTTCTGGTTCCTTTTTGTCTTTTTCTTGAGCCTTCTCTTGCTTGGCCTTTTCTTCCATTTCCTTACGCTTACGCGCTTGCAATGCCGCTAATGCAGCGGCAGCATCTACTGGAAGCTGATCTTCTTTTTCTTTCTGCTCCTTCTGCTCTCTCAGCTTGATTTGCTTGCTCTTCTCTTCTTCTTCAAGTCTGTATTGCTGATCCGCAGTAGCGCTGATCATGCTCGGCAGTTCAGTTCTAATTGGCGCCGGAGATTCCGAATCAACAACGAGGTCCTGACGAACAACCGGCACAGACTCACTTCTTGGTGCATCAGTCCTGACAGTTGGCGCAATTTCTGCCTTGGTGGAATAATCGCGCACCGCTTCTGAACGTACGGCAGAGGAATCCGGTTTCACTTCCAACCGCGGTTCGAATTTCTGATCTGGGCGAGATTCAAGGCGCGGTGTTAGCGTCTCCGTACGCATAGTCAACTCCGAACGCCTTGTTTCGGTTTCCATTGTTCGATTCTGATTCAATCGATCCAGCAATGCTCGAGACACGGCGTCATCTGCGGATTGAGGCCTGAGAACTAAATCTCGACGGTCAGACAATTGCTGTAAAGGCGATCTGCCGTCGTCAAAAGAACGCCCAATAATATCCCTAAAAGTCAGCGCACGATTCGCATCCAGGCCCTGAGCGATGTTCAGATCGCGGACAATTTTGCCCATTTCGAGCATCGTACTGCGCGTAGAATCTCCATCCGGCACTCGCTGCACATTGAGCTTGTCAGTCTGCCGAAGCACATCAAGCAGGCGGTCAGATACCAACGCTCCTGGACGTTGTGAAAGTAAGTCACCGTCTTGCCGGCGACCTACCGGAGTTACCAAACCATCAAGAAGTGCTCTAACGCTGGGAGACAACGTGACATCGGATCTGGTATCGCCTCGTCGACCGAGACCGTCTCGATCGGCTAGTGCTCGTTGTAGGCCAGCCAGTCCATCTGGCCCCAAAGCCTTGATCACATCTTGGACAGCTCTACTTTGCGAACCGTCCGTCGGATTTTTTCCGCGATGCATACCATTGACGAGCTCAGTCAACCCTGCGCGCGAATCTCTATTTTTCAAAATCTCAGCAAGAGTGCTTTCAATCTGACGATTTCTCTCACCCTGCGGCAAGTTCCCTCGGACGCGATTATCTCCATAATCGCCTGGCTTTTCGCCCCCACGATGTTGTTCGTGACGTTCAACCCGGCCGAGCAGCGATGGATTTTCATTCACTCGACGTCTCAATTCGTCGATTCGATCACGATTCATCGGTGGTTGGCAGCGGAAATCCCTGTCCTGATTGCCTTCGTGCCTATGTTGTCTATCAGGATGTCGATCGTGTCGTCCGTCCGGTCCGCCGTCCAGTCTACGATCCACCCTAAATTCTGGCCTGCCGTCTGGCCTGCCGTCTGGCCTGCCGTCTGGCCTGCCGTCTGGCCTGCCGTCTGGCCTGCCGTCTGGCCTGCCGTCTGG
>JADYXS010000073.1 GCA_021772155.1 Candidatus Obscuribacter sp. | reverse complement strand
GGCAATGAGCGCGATATCGACCGGGCTTAACATGGATTCTCCTTTGTTTGCGGACAAGCCGATTGCCGACAATTGCCACAAGACCATAATAGTGCATTCCACGGTCTAAGACCGTCCATATGGACGGCAATCAAGGTTACCCAAATAGAGGTGTCATAATTGTCTTGCTATGAGTCTTCGTGAAGGAACGATGCCGTGAATGTGCTAAATGTCACCCTGTCGCTGCTGCTGCTGTTGAACATCGGCTCGAGCTGCGCGGCGCAAACCACTGTCAATGCCGACGATGCTCTCAAACGATTACAAGAAGGAAATGCCCGATACATGTCCGGGAAGAGCGCACATCCTCGCTTCGATCCGATTGCCAGAGAAACGACTGCACGGGAGGGACAAACGCCAATTGCCACCATACTTGGATGTTCCGATGCCCGCGTGCCACCAGAAGTGATCTTCGACCAAGGATTCGGCGACCTTTTCATCATTCGGGTTGCGGGAAACGTGGTCGCCCCAGCCGAACTTGCATCCATTGAATACGGAACGAAGTATCTAGCAACTCCATTAATTGTCGTGCTTGGGCACACCAATTGCGGTGCCATCGAAGGTGCGTTGTCCGGCGCGAAGCTTCGCGGTAGCTTGCCGCAACTAATGGCTCTGATAGCACCGGCAATCGAGCAATTAAAGAAAGACCGACCGGATCTAAAAGGTGAAGCATTGTCCGTCGCAGCCGTTGAGGCCAACGTTCGTCATGCCATGAATCAAATAATTTCCGATAGCCCTGGATTGTCCGCAAAATTGAAAACGAAACAAATTCGGCTGGTAGGCGCGATTAGAGAGATTTCGAGCGGGAATGTCCGCTGGTTGCCGGAAGGGTACCTAAAATAGGTAGCAATGCCCGAGAGCCAAATCGGTTTTGGCAACGCCACCAACTGTCAAGTGCCAGCAAGGAGCTTGTCGTAATATCATTGGGACAACGGCAGACATGTCAATGGAGGTGTACGTAAGCAAACTATGAACGGAGAGTCTTTGAAAATCGCTTACTGTACAACCCATTCTCCTGCCGATGAAATCATTTTCTCCGGATCTAGCTTCCATATGGGCAAGGCCTTGGAGACCGTGTCGTCCATTACTTACACCGGTCCTTTGACAAAACCGGTCAGTTTCTATAACAGGGTCAGGAGCAAGCTTCACCGAGAGTTCTCAGGTGCCAGGTATTCGTTAGATTGGGACGGAAGCCACCTCAAAGATCTCGCACAACAGACAGAATCCATTCTCAGCCACCAGCCGGAGGTAGATATGTTGTTGTCGCCGGGATGCTTTGCTCCGCCGATCACCTTCATCAAAACAAAAAAGCCTCGTGTTTACTGGACTGACTCCACTTTCGCAGGACTCCTACAGCTTTACACATGGTACGACAATGTCTGTCCTGCGGGAATCAAAGAAGCTCACCGCACCCAAAAGGAGATGCTTGAACGGTTTGACCTGACAGTGTTTTCCTCGCAATGGGCCCTTGAGACGGCAGTGGAACATTACGGTGCCTCGCGCGACAAATTACGAGTGGTGCCCTTTGGTGCCAACATCAAAGGCATGCCGGATGATGTCTCGGTAGAAGAACTATGCCAACTACGCGGCACCGACGTTTGTAAGCTTCTCTTTATGACCGTCGACTGGCAACGAAAAGGCGGTGCCATCGCCGTAAAAATTGCTGAGTCGCTCAACGCTGCCGGATTGAAAACCGAACTGACCATTATCGGAATCCGCAATCAAAACCCAGTCCCAGAGAGCAAGTGCGTCAAGAACTTAGGGTATGTATCTAAAGCCACTCCTTCCGGATTGGAAACGATCCAGCGCGCACTTATGGAATCGCACTTTCTGGTGCTGCCTACCCGCGGTGACTGCACACCGATAGTGGTTTATGAAGCCTGTGCCTTTGCATTGCCGTGCGTAGTGACCAATATTGGTGGCACATCTTCGCAGGTAACCAATGGCGTGAACGGGCAACTCTTCTCGCCAGAGGCGGATATCGATGAGTACTGCAAGTACATCATCGACATGATGGCCAATCAGACCCGGTATGTCAGCTTGATGCACTCGACTCTGAATGAATATCGTTCTCGCCTCAACTGGCAGTCCTCAGCGCTGTCCGTGCGGTCAATTTGCAACGATTACTTCGGGCTGATGTAAGGCAGTCTCCATCAATTACGCACATGCACGAACCAATCGTCATAAGGACCAAATTACCAATTCCCCTTATGGAAAAACTGTTGGAATCAGCATGGACGCCAAAGTGATGATGGATGTCAGCTCAGGTGTAACCGTGTCAAGCGTCGTTCGATCTTTTGTTAATACTCACCCAGTCACAGGTAAGAACGTTGTAGTCTTGCGGTATGAAGGTCCACGCAAGGATAATCCTGATTTCCGCCTGTTGCCTGTCGTGGGCACTGCCGGGCTCTGCCTACGAATTCCAGGGCAAAGGGAATAAACAGGCTTGGATGCAAGCTTGCGAGCTGTCTACTCAAAGCGGACAGCTTTTTCAGAACGGTGAGTTCGACCAGGCCTTTGTGGGATTTTACAAGTCCATTGAACTTTACCCTGATGACTATCGGCAAAGCACACTCCAAGCGATCAATATCGTAAAGTCCAAATTAGGCACCGCCGCTGATGGCGCAACCACGACGCCTAACAAGTGGCAAACCTATAAGAACGAATCTAGTGGCATTTCGATCCAACATCCTGAGGGCTGGACTGTCTCGAGTGATCCAAAAACAGGTCAGATTGATGCGATTGAAGAGGCCGGTGCAAGACTGACGATTTTGCCCTTCTTCACAGAACAAAAGGTCGAACCGTCCGCGGCTCCTTCCATCTTCAACACGTTCATTCATTTGCTCGATCCGAATGTGAATTGGGCAAAGGCACAGCGAATCGGGGACACTGGATTGAGGTCTCAATTCGAAAGTGCCACCACTTCTGGTGTCGCCGCCATTTCGTTTGCAGACACAGCAACAGGCACATCGAGTTACGTTGTCATCACCAAGGCTCCCAAGGACGTTTCGAAACTTTCCGCAAGTGTGTTTGCTTCGATGCTTTCGAGCCTGCGGATCTCTGCTCCGGAGCTTCCGGCACAGGCAAACACCCAGCCTATTCCAGCAACATCGGATTCGCCAGAGGCATCGGATTCGCCCCCAACATCATTTGGCACACAGCCAGCATCGAATGGCTTGCCTCCGACACCATTCAATGGCTACAACGTTTTCACCGATCCCGATCAAAACTCCTTCACCGTCGAAGTTCCCGTGGGATGGAAAGTCGAAGGCGGCATGGTACGCGCAAGAGCTATTGAACCGCGCCCTTGGGTAAAAGTGGTATCACCCGACGGTCTGATTACAGCGTTCATAGGGGACGCCAAAATTCCCTCATACAGTATTCCCACCGCTTTGGGAATGCAACTCGGTTTCTATCCTGGAAAGTGGTATCAAAACTCAATGGTACGCGCGTACACACCTGCTCGCAAGTACATCGAGCAGTATGCGCGCGACAACCTGAAGACGCTCTTTTCAGACATTCGATTAGTGGAAGAACACAATCACCCAGAAGTTGCCGCGTCAGTAAACGGGACTGTTGGCGCAAGCAGATCGGAAGCTGCATCGATCAAACTTACTGCCAATTATCAAAACATTCCAGCCGTTGCCTATTATCTTGGTGCAACCAAGGCGACTGTCGGTTATGGTGCGGGAATGTGGTGGGTCTCACTGATTGCCGGCGAAGTTGGACCTGCAGATCGAGACGAAGCGGGATTGTACGTGATTCTGCACATGTTGAAGACTTTCCATATGAATCCGGAATGGCAGTCACAGGCAACCAATACAGCAGGCGCTGTTTCCCGACAATACACCGAAGCCAGCCAGCAAGCCTCGAATGCAATTAGCAAAAACTATTGGAATCAACAAGCAGCGAACGAAAGCATTCACCAATCATATTGGAACCGGCAAGCATCACAAGATCGCGCAGCCAATAATTTTTCAAATTATATCCGCGGCCAGGAAAACGTGGTTGATCCACAGACCGGCACTAAATACCAAGTTGAGTACGGCCCGCAATA
The DNA here is from genome assembly GCA_021772155.1 of Candidatus Obscuribacter sp. GTDB lineage: Bacteria > Cyanobacteriota > Vampirovibrionia > Obscuribacterales > Obscuribacteraceae > JADYXS01. Next base: position 9,706 of record JADYXS010000073.1, on the reverse strand, counting down.
CCACTGGATTAATCCAACCAGCGACGTCGTCACGGGCACTCAGTACAGCGGCCCTGGCCCGGAATGGCGACAACTGCTATCCGTTCCTTAAAAGGGAGCCAGAACCCAAATCACCAGCACGGGAACCACTATAAAACATCGAGGTGCTCTGATGCGGCAACTGTTCTTAGTTATTCTTCTTGTGCTGTCGTTAACTGCTGATGGCTACGGTGCCCCGGCCGTCGTTAACCCGCTGGTCGAAGCTGCGAAAAAAGGCAACTTAGAGCAAGTAAAGGTTCTAATACTGAAAGGAGCAGGCCCAAACCAAATTGATAGTGAGGGAAAAAATGCGCTCCACTGGGCGGCCGCCGAGGGACATGCAGATGTCGCCGCGTATTTGCTCGACCACAAGGCGGCGATTAACGCACAGGATTCCAAATACAAAGAGACTCCATTAGTAGAGGCAGCGCAATTCGGGCGTTTGGATGTCGTGAAATTACTCATCTCCCGCGGTGCTGCCATTGACATAAAAGGGAAGTATGGTGGCACTGCGCTTACTTCGTTAGTAAATAACGTGGGGGTTGCATCTCAGAAGACTTCGGAAGCACAAGTTTACGAAATCATTTCGCTACTGTTGGCTCACGGCGCAGACCCTAACGCACAAAATGCTGACGGAGAAACAATGCTGCACATGCCTGCATATGGCAATGAAGTCAAACTGGTAAGTGTTCTTGTGAAGGGAAAACTCAAACCGGATTTGAAAACCAAGTCTGGTGAAACCGCATTAGACTATGCCTGCAGAGGAAAGGGCGACGTCGAGATGTTCGATGTGCTGAGAAACGCCGGATTCAAACCGTCCCACGGTTATGCTGGCTGCCTGCAAGGTGCCGTCGAGCAATCAAAGCTGAGGTTGGTGCAAAAGCTCCTCACGCTCGGACCGCCGCCTCCAAACCTCCTTGCGACCGCCGCTGCCGGTAATAAGTCTGGTGATGAACAGATAGCGTTGTTGCTCCTCGAAAAAACCGCCGCTGCCAATTCACCATCGTTGATGAAAATCACGGCCTTGCACGGTGCAGCAATGACTAACAAGACCAAGTTAACCGCAGCCTTGTTGCGCAAGGGAGCCAAGGTTGACGTCCAAGCAAGCTTCTTCGCAACCGGTTTCCCATTGCATTTTGCTGCGCGGTTCGGGAATCCCGATGTTGTGCAACTGTTGCTAATGGCAAAAGCGAAAGTTGACGACAAGAACGAAAATGGTGACACTCCGCTGATGCTCGCAGTGCAGGGTCCAATCGATTACCGTCCCTCTGACGGTCCTGGTCCGGACTGGTCAAAGACTCCTTCGTATGTGAAAGTCATTGAATTGCTGGTCGCGAACGGGGCAAACGTGAACGCCAAGAGCAGTTCCGGTAAGTCAGTCGTTTCTATGCTCAGCGGGGTTAGCAATACTGATTTCAAAAGGCAAGCAGCCGTAGCTCTGCAACGCGGGAGGCACTGATGCAGTTAATCGTTGGTCGGTGCTTTCTTTGCTTCCCATCTAACCGATCGGCCAGTCACATCAGGCATTGATGCAATTCCACACAGCTTGCCATCTTCAATTTTGCCCTGAAACTGTCCGACCAACGACTTATTCCTTAATCCGCGCAATCGATGCAAACGTGATTCTGAAAAATCTACAGAGAGGAAAACATTCCCGGTGTCGGCATCGTAACTGCCTTTCATCGGAAAGGTTCCAAGCATGCCGGTGTATATGCCCGAAAGAGCATTGTCTTGAACATCGCGAATTACGAACCTTGGGTGCCGGTGCAGACTCTTTAACTGAACATTCCAAACCCCAAGCAAATCGGGCTGACTCTGCACTACCACACCGCCCTGAAGAACACCGCCCGCCGGAGCAGCAGCCTGAGCCATTGCTGTCGAAACACCGACTGCAAGTAGAATCACTAACAGAGCCATTGTTTTGATAAATTGCACTTTCATGCTACCTCTGATTGATTAATTCGGAACATGCCAATGCCTCCGCTATGTGTTCCATACAAATCGCCAGAGAAAAAGTTGCGCTCCGTAGCATTAATTTCAGGTCGACACCCGAAATCTCGCTACAGCGCCACGTGGATTCGTTCCAAACCGACTACAATCCACAGTCTCAGTGCCTCTAACTCACAAGCGAATCCGCTATTTGGCGACGAACTCAACATCCTGAATGTCGCGCGCTTTGTATTTTTCGCCCTTGATCAAGCTCATCAGTCCGTCGAACTTGACCACATGGCTGTCGTAAATGATGACAGCTGCGGCGGCGCGCGGCTTTTCTTTCGAATTGTCCAGCGGCTCGCTCATGTTTTCGCGCGCAACAGCTTCCGCGGGCTGAGCGCCAGCAAGGTTCTGCGGGGCCGCCTGACGTGCCACTTTGACATAGGCTATGCCGGGTAACTCACGCAGGTGTCCTTCCAGTTCGATGAGGCAAGCTGGGCAAAGCGAGCCCGCCAGAAGCATAGTAGAACGATGCCAAATCTGCCCCTTAGAGCGATCGAGAAACGCTGCCAGCGGTTCTGATTGAACGGGAATGGGCATTGCGGTGCGCAACAATGGCATTCCGCTCACGGCAGCGTCGCCAGTCGGAACAACAGGGCTGCTTGGAGCGATGTCCTGAGCGTGAGCACCGTTAATGCCAACACTCGTCATCAAAAGCATCAGTAACAGGGTTGCCGTTTGTGTAAGTCGCAATTTTTTTGACACCACTCACCAAATCTAATAGGAGCCGAGAATGATTCTAGCCTGTCAGCGCACGAGTTTGCCGTCTTTGTTCAACATCCTCCGGTCATTCAGTTCTCGCGTTCAGCTCTATTTCTGCTGGAATGTCTGCGTCATTTTTTTGAACACAGGCTCGAAGGTCTGCCTCTGGGTCAAGTCGACATGCCCTTGGAGGATGTAATAGGTGCGGTCCCCGAAAAGCATTGTTTGATAAAGAAACATTGGAGTCCCTAGTTTCGAATCAAGCGCGATAGCGACAATTTCACGTCCAGGCAAACCGCTGACGGTCACTGCCTCATCACTCTCAATCTTGACATCTTTCACTTGCTCAGTCTTACGCAATCTTTGTCGCGAATACTCGGCGGGATCGTTCACAGGTGCTTCCGAAACCGATTGTCCGACGACGAAAAGAGCACCTTTCTTTGCTGCCTCAGTGCCGAATTTTCCCTCTACTGTGAACAAAAGAGTATTTTGCATCCGCTCAGCCAGCTTCAGTTCGGCAGAGTCAGGCAAAGCGTAAGTGAGATCAGCTCTGAGATCGCGAGGCTTGGTTTGTGTCTCAAGTCTTGCTGTCGCAATGGAAGCCTTAAGCGGGCCGGAAAGGCTGGCCCACTTTGACTCTGGGCAGTTTGCCGTTACCATCACCGTCATACTTTTGTCGCCGAAGCTCAGCGCCCACTTGTGGTAGGTGTCGCCATAGACTTTTTGCGTTGCTTCGACAAAAATTCCTGGGTAACTGCCGACTTTGGTATCTGTGCGGGAAATCAAATTCATTCCCTTTGCTTTCATCAACGGCGCAGTGTAACCAGCAGTCACACTCTGAAACGGCCCCGGTATTTCCATGACCATAATCGAGGCCCCGGTTACCCTGTCCAGAAAGCCTGAAAAATTGCCAGCCTCAGTAAAGCCTACCGGCTTAGTCATCGAAACTCGCGTTCCCTTGACTTGCTCGGGATGAGATTGACTTATAGCTTGTGCCTGAGTGACTGGGGCTGACCACAGCCAGAACGCCACAACCAGGGTGATAACTGCTATTCCGGAAGCCAAAGCGCGATTATCCATGACCTTCTCCATTTCCACGCATCGAATTGTCTCAGATCTAGAGCCAGCAAGATGCACTTAGAACCGGGCTATCATGCCCCGCATACGAAGCTCGAGTTGTCGCAACGACCCAATATTAGGCGTCATCCATTGCACTGTGATCCAATTTCCCAGCATCGTTGCCGCCCCAGACGTCGTTTAGAGTAAAATAGCAGCCTTACAAAACATTGAATGTTGCAGCAGCAAGGCGGTATCCCGTGAATTCATCCGCACCCGCACCGGCAAAACCCGGCGATTTCATCAGGGACATCATCAACGATGACCTGGAAGCAAAGCGTCATCAGAAAGTGATCACGCGCTTTCCACCGGAGCCGAACGGCTTTTTGCACATCGGCCATGCCAAGTCCATTTGCCTGAACTTCGGACTTGCACTCGAATACCGAGAGAAACTGCCAGACAGCGGCACGCGCTGCCACTTGCGTTTTGATGACACCGATCCCGCCAAGGAAGATACTCTCTTCGAAGACGGCATTCAGGACGACGTGAGATGGCTGGGCTTTGACTGGGACGGGCTCTACCATGCAAGCGATTACTTTGAGAAAATGTACGAATACGCCGAGCATCTCATCACGGCTGGCAAGGCTTACGTGTGCAGCCTGAGCGATGCAGATATCAAAGCCTATCGCGGCAATGTCACAACACCCGGGAAGAACAGCCCCTACCGCGACCGCACCGTCGAGGAGAACATGGATTTGTTCCGCCGCATGCGCAAGGGCGAATTCAAGGACGGCGAGCACGTCTTGCGCGCCAAGATTGACATGGCGAACCCCAACATGAAGATGCGCGATCCTTTGCTGTATCGCATTCGCCACACTGCGCACCATATGACGGGCGACAAGTGGTGCATTTATCCCATGTACGATTACGCACATCCGATTTCTGATGCCATCGAAGGCATCACGCACAGCATTTGCACGCTGGAGTTTGAGAACAATCGCGAGTTGTATGATTGGGCAATTGACAATCTCATCGATTACGCCAAGTTCCCCAGCCGCCCGCGTCAGTATGAATTTGCACGGTTGAATTTAAATTACACGTTGATGAGTAAGCGTCGCCTTCTTGAGCTGGTCGAAGGCAAGCACGTGAGCGGGTGGGACGATCCTAGATTGCCAACCATTGCTGGCATGCGACGTCGTGGCTACACGCCTGAGGCCATCCGTGCGTTCTGCGCCACCGTCGGCGTTGCCAAAGCCAACAGCACGGTCGACATGGCGCAACTGGAATTTTGTATTCGTGATGACCTCAACCAGAAAGCACCTCGCGTACTCGCTGTGATGAAGCCACTAAAAGTGGTGATTGAGAATTATCCGGAAACCGATGTAGAAGAGCTTGACGCCTCCTATTGGCCGCACGATGTGCCGAGAGAAGGTAGCAGAAAGATCCCTTTCTGCAAGGAGATTTACATAGAACAAGATGATTTCATGCTTGAACCGCAGAAGGATTACTTCCGCCTTGCGCCCGGCAAGGAAGTGCGATTGCGCTACGCCTACTGCATCACTTGTACGGATGTGATTAAGGATGACAGCGGTAACGTGATTGAAGTGCGCTGCACGTACGACCCTGAGACCCTCGGCAACAACCCAATAGGCCGTAAGGTCAAAGGCACCATTCACTGGGTGAGCGCCCGGCATGCAGTTGATGCAGAACTGAGATTGTATGATCGACTGCTGTCAGACGAAGCTCCGCCAACCGGTAAAGACAGCGAATTCCTCAACGCGATAAATCCGAATGCCTTGCAAGTACTGACAGGCTGCAAACTGGAAAGAAGCCTGGCTGAGGCAAAGCCCGGTGAGCGCTTCCAGTTTGAGCGGCAGGGATATTTTGTGGCGGATATGAAAGACAGCAAACCCGGCTCGCCGGTGTTCAATCGCATCGTGACGCTAAAGGATTCCTGGGCTCGCTCGCAGAAGAAGTAATCATCTGTCCAACCGAGCTACTCTTCGGAACAGGTCATTCACTAATGAAGGAACGGCATGACAGACAGCGTCACATTGGTCTACGGGATGTTCATTGTCATTCCCGCAGTGTTTTTGATTGCCGGTCTCTTTAAACTGACCGGCAAATTTCAATCGCACAAATTGAGTAAGTCGGCCAACAAGCTGTTTGGCTTAGTGTTTGTCCTGGTTGGACTATTTCAAACCCCGTTAGGCTTCAATAAACTCATGCAGCAGATGGAGCTACACAATCAATTAGCAGCTCTGGACCCAGAGCAATTAGTTGATATTCAAACGCCAACCGGCGTAATTTCAAACCTTGCAGATATTCAAAAGATAGCAGAAGCACTTCGACACAGCGATTGGTTTCTCCTTAACCACGGCACAATCACCACTCAAGAGCCAGTAACCTTGCGTTTCAAATCCCAAAACGAAGTTCATATCACTCTGGCGAGATACTCGAACAAAGAAGGCGCCGTTATCTTCAGAACCGACGCTGACAGCCGCTCAGCCCCGCTTGAATTCAGCGCAGAACTACCGGCGGCACTAAAGGCCGCAGGCCACGCCTTGCCCATCGCAGAAAAAAATTGAGCGCGCTAGTCAGACCAGATAACCTTGTCATGCGCAACCAATCAAAGCGCGGCACCTGAGGTCGGGGGCCTATTTTGTCGCTGATGTGAAGGACACCAAGCCAGGCGCGCCAGTATTCAATCGCATCGTGACGCTAAAGGATTCTTGGGCGCGCGCTCAGAAAAAATAACGCCAGTTACCGGTGATCCGTCGTCGGGCTGGTATCCATCGGCGTGCGAAGTTTCCACAACTCTCCATGACTGCCGAGGCCTAATTGTTGACAAATGGACAGGCAAACTCATAGAATCCATGTTGGGACATACTTTTGGGGTGTCGCCAAGCGGTAAGGCATCTGGTTCTGGTCCAGACATTCTGAGGTTCGAATCCTTGCACCCCAGTTCTTCCTTGTTTGCTGTTCAACAGTAATGCCGCAATTCGTCCCGTTCAATCAGCGGGTGGCATCTGAAATCTGGGCTAGCACCTTTATTCTGGAACTTTCAACCGGAAGGATAGGCAATAGCGCTATTTCAAGCTCGTCTAGGGCTCGACCTTGGCGCAGCGAAATTTGATACGTGCCGTTGGCTTCGGTAACTAGTGCCACCAGATCAAGAGCGGTCTTATCCACTTGCTCGATTAGATTTCGGCATAGCCACATCCGCGGCGTGACCATTCGCAAGACGTTGCTGCACCATTGCGCAGACATTTTCTCGTCGTTCAAACCGCCTTCGATACCAGCAATGCCCCTGAACCAGTTCAACACGCTGGATTCCTCGTAGGTAGTGCGCTGATACTCATCAGCCTGGTCGAATAGCGGTATCCATGTGGATTGTCCATGCCATGCTTGAAGAGGGGCATGCTCAGCAGCAAAAGCATCAATCTGTCGTTCCATGTCACCGACGGACGTGCCTAATCTCTGGTAGCAATCTGCATGGTTGATCACCCAGTTGAATAGATGCAATGTCTTGCTATGCGCCGCTTTAGGGAAAGTGCGGCCGCGCATCGTACTCAACGTATCCGCCATCTGTTGTTCATAATGGTCCTTCCATGTCCCATTATATTTCGCCGTATCTTCAAGGCTAAACTGCAGGCCAACACCCGCAATGGGATATTCAGCGCCAATCGGAAAGAAAGTCACCAGAGCAGTCTGGTAATTGCTTCCGTAGTCAAAAATCTTTTTCCAGGTCTTGTCGTCGAAGAACGCTGATATCGGCAGAGTTTTCTTTGTCTTTCCGACATAGGCAGTTTCGGTCATGCGTTTTTCAGCATGGATCCTTATTTCCCCTTGCTGATGTTCCGCGAGCGGGCGCAGCCACGCCTCAAGGTAGGATCGGCAAGCGTCGAGCGCTGCCTGTCCATCATCTTTTAGAATCGCCACGTTAGATGCGATGGCAAAGTGATCGAGACATCGTTCATCAGAGATTCTGGATTGTTTGTACGTCAACTCCTGCAGCATTATCGAGCCACGCGGTTGGATGTTGATGAGATCGGAAGTATCATATGCGATCTTGGGATTGAGTCCAGACACGACAGGTAGCCAGGCCTGATCCACGGCCGCAATTCGTATCGCCGGCAGATCATGTTGATACTCAGTTTGGGAACGCGGCTCGAGGGTTACATTTATCTCCCATTCACCGGCTGCCTGAGCCGCTAAGTCTAACTGAAGAACAATTAGAATCTGCGTAGTCCGTTCTGGAGTGACAGACGGAATGTTTAAATTGGGAAATTCAGCCGTATATAAGCGCGCTCCAGAGGATGTAGTGCCACCAGGTAGCACCGCAAAGTTTTTCAACTGGAATAATTTTTCAACATCTTCGCGCGAGGCATCTTTCGGCGGCGGTTCCAATTCCCCGACGATCTGCCCGTTATGGAATTTGTTGCCATTAACGAAACCAGTTGATAGAACCAATCCATCCGGACCAGAGACGCGAATAGTTGCCGTTCCGTCATTGAAACCTGCACCATTGCTCAGCATCAACCACGTCGCCTTCTTTTCTGTTCCAATGGATATAGGCCAGCTAGCCGGATAAACCAACAGCATACGACTACTTTGGGGATCAAAAATATTGGTCAGGGATATCTGCCCATCCGGGATAGCAGACTGTTCTGCCTTCTTTTTCGCGAAGTACAATTGAGCAGTTATCGACTCCGGCTCCCTCGCGAAATCGTGATACTGCATTTGTGGCTGACTGACGGAAAGACCAACTAATTTACACAATTCTGCAAGGGTATCTTCAGCAAACACGGTCTGCTTGTCGATTGCCTGCTTGATCTGATCTACGGTAAACGTCTCACCAAACAAATTGCTCCATTGTGTAGCGCGCGATTTATCGCTCAAGCGCTTAAGAGGTCCGCTATAGTTTTCTGCGTCTGTCAATAGCAGATCGACCTGCCTGCCATTGGTGAAAACGATAAACTCATATTTGTCGCTGTCATAAAGGCTGGTGAATATCGCGGTCGTTTTAAGGATCTTTGACGTCGCAAGCGCCATATCCTTTAACTCGCCATTATCAAGCTGCGCATTGGTGCTGTCGTAGACCGAGACATAGTGTCGCTCGCCGCCGGCCAGCAAGACGACATGCTTGCCGCCTTCGGGAGGCGTTTTCTTTAACCGCTCATAACCACACTTGGCATAGGCACGACTTATCGCTTTGCCCGCATCGTCAGCGGTGCCGCCCCATGCAATGTGAACGCTGGCGCACGTATTTCCCATCGACCTATTTCCTGTAAAGTAGTGAAGTGCACGCCCATGAACACCTCTCAACACGTCTTTTCCCTAGCTCAAAGAATATCAGGCGTCATCCCGCATTCAACGCCCGGCTCCGCTTGGCTGGGCCATTCGGTCGTTGTATTGTCGCAAGCTCATGTTACCGCTCTGCAGGTTTTGCGCACTTTGATCGAAAGATCTCAATTGTTGCTGTACTAGATCGAAGCGCTCATTGCTGGCTTTAGCCAGAGCTTCTACCTTCTGCCTGACGAGGGCTCGATTAGTAGCTTCGTCAGACAAAGCCTTATCGGCGGCTGCTTTTTCAACAGCTTGCAGGTCAACTGCATTCTCCGCCATCTGCCTCTCTGCAGCCAATCGTGCCGCTTGATCTGCCGCGACTTTTTCCAAGGCCAGTCTTTCTGTGCGTAACCTTTCGGCCGCTGCTTCTGATGCTGCTATCTGCTGCGACAGCTGATCGCTGACTGATTTTTCCGGCTGCGTAACCGGCTTAGCCTGTACTTGCTGTGCTGCCGTGGTGGCCGGCGGTATCTTGACTGTGTACTCGACGCCCTTCGACATTTGTCCCAAGAGCATTCCGCAAAGTGGTATTGCGCATGCAACAACTATTGCGATCAACAATAATGCAGCCACGGCACCGAGTATCTGC
>JADYXS010000548.1 GCA_021772155.1 Candidatus Obscuribacter sp. | reverse complement strand
TGGAGAGCTGATTCAAGGAATCAAATTTGTCGATGGTATCAAGCAAGAAGAAAAGGCCGCCTGAACATTGTCAGAACACAACATTTGAAACAATCTCCGTGTCCGGTGGTGAAGAGGTCAGGTGCGCAATTTCTAACAGCGACGCGACAACAACTCCAGCAGAGCGACTCTTAACATGCGACTTGTGCCATTTCTTGGCGTTGCGAATGTCATCTGATGATTGCGTGGCACCAATTAGTTGCGCGTACAAATTTCCAACGTAATTGTTCTCAGGATTCGTTTTCAGCCAGTTGCGGGAAAAATGGATCACGTCGGAAAGGAACACGTCATCGGGACGAGATGTGAGGAGAATGTGACCCAATGTGAGAGGAGTCTGCGAAGATTTGGCTCCTACTGCTAGGACCCAATTGAAACAGACCTGACGCACCTCAGGACAGGGTGTGAGTACAGGGGGGCACATTGTTTCCAATTTCGGATTTTTTACGTTCGACTGCATCCAAAGTATTGTTAGCTTCTCTGCTCGCCGGTTTGGATTGTCGTACGTCACAATAGGAAATACCCGATGCCAGATAGCGGCATCGGGATATTCGTTCAAATAATGCTCGACGAGGTCAAAAAGTTTCGAGCGCGGATAATGGGTCAAGACTTCTCTCATCAGAGATGCCGTACCCCGCAAGATTTCCCTGTCTGAATTTGCGCCTTTAAAATAATTGGTTTCAGCGTCCAACAGCTGAGAGCGGGCCAACCCGAAGAGTGCCACGGACGATTCTGTGCGCAACAGGACAGCTAGAAGGCCCGGAGTGCTCTTGTGGTCCGGGTATTTTTGTAGCCATGTTCGAGCACGACGTGCTAAGCGAGTGGACGGCTTCATGTTTATCAAATGTATCAGTACTTCTCCAGCAATGGCTCTCGAGCAGTGTTTCGTCAGCCATTTCTGCCCAAGCTGGAGAATCTCTGGACGGCTTAGCTTCCGAATCTGGTTCCATTCTTCTATTGCGACAGAGTGTTCTTGCATTCGGAATTCTTATGAATCCTAGTTGGTCAGATTTGGCTTGATGGCTTGATGCTGGAATCCATAGGTGGTGATGCCTTGTATAGAACGAATTGCGCGTCTCGAGACTCAGCCAAAGCATGCTTACCGACGACTTCAGAATGGGAAGGACAGCTACTCACTTCTACCAAGCACATATTGATAACCGCGATACATAAGCCAGTCCCAGTCAAAGTATCCTATAAAAAGCAAACGCGCATCATCCGGAAGCTCTTTAAATGGATGATCCCAATAGCCAGACGAAACCTCACGGTTAACCATTATTGTCGCGACCGGTGAGTTTGGTCCACGACCTACCTGTATACGAGGCTGCAAGGAACCGCAAGCGACACCGGTAATAGGAAACGGTTCCGTTACGAGCATCCGAAACAGAACTTCTTCGACTTCTTCAAATCGCTCAAGGGACATCCAGGCCTTTTCCGTAGTTGGATATGGGTTCGAAACTCGAAGTAATGATTAAACAGCTCTCTGCTGGCTATTCGAAACTGCTTCGTGGCCCAATCAAAGTCCGTGGCATCGTGGTTACTCAAATCACTCATTCACCACCTCCGGTAAGGCATCATTCAACGCGTCGGTAACTTCTCGCTCGCGCGTCGATTATAGCTCTTACGACCCCGCGGCAGCTCCCATGCCCGGCAAAAGCCTAGCTCGAACCCCCCAAAGTCAAGGCAATCGCTGCGCGACGGCTTCGCCGGCCTTGACTATGGGGGGTTCGAGCTATTCAGGCATGTGCTGCATGAGGCTTGCCGCGAACATGGCGAATACAGCGGCGCTGCGTAGCGCGACCCATTAGCAGCAGGTGCAACAGCCTGCCTTGGGCTTTTCGCTTTCTTCGAGTGTACGGGGGCTGCGCCACCGCGCGTCAAGCGCTCAGGTAAGACTTGGCACGAGTGTGGGGTGTTTCCGCTTGACCCGCAGAGCCGCCCCCGTTCCGGTGCTGCGGCGAAAAGCCGCACTTACACAGAGGTCACAGCGATGCCATTGGTCACAAAGGAAATTAGACAACAACTGCCGGCCCTTTATTCCCAGGAAGGCAATCCTGATCCGCTTGCCGTTGTACGCTTTTACGATCAACTCGGGGATTGGAACTGGTATGCCACCGAATTTGATGGCAGTCATTTGTTTTTCGGTGTAGTTCTCGGGTTTGAACGAGAGCTCGGGTACTTTTCATTGCTTGAACTTGAACGAGCAAACAGAGAAGCTGGCTTCGATAGGATCATTCGTGATCTTTATTTTGCGCCGACCAGGGTGAGTCAGATTCATCGATAAAGCTAAGAGAGTAGCCGCTGACTTATGTCGGCGGCTACTCTCATTCGGTTCAAATCGGCGTGGACTACGGCAACCCTGAAGAAAGCCACCAGCAAAATTTGGCTCTTTCGCTTTTTCTCAATTTTACGGTGGCGGCGCCACCGCGCGTCAAGCGCAGCAGGAGTACCAGATTGGTCTGCAGCTTACTTGCGCTTGACCCGCAGAGCCCCCACCGTGCCACGTCTGCGACGGCGAAAGCCGAAGACACACGGAGGTATTTTAGATGGAAGATATACAACGAGCGCCCGGCGAAATTGGTTCAATGATCGTCTTGGCAAATCAAATGGCTCGCAAGTATGGACAAATAGGTAACCATCTGCCGGAGGATATTGCGCAAGACTCTCTAGTAAGGTTCCTGAGGCGGACTGGTGATCGTGAACCGACGCGGGGTTGGCTATACAAGACTGTCCGGAGTGTAGCTTATGATGCCGGTCGAAGCTATCAGCGGGAGACGCAGCATCGTTCATTTATGGACGCGGAGCAATTTCAATCGGTGTGTGAACACGTCGATGAGAATGGCTCCTTAGTTACAGTCGGGACGTACAGTCCTCAACGTGAGGAGGACAGCGATCCGGATTTAATGCCTCGAATGAAGGCAATGTTGCAGCAGCTTTCCGAGCCATTGCGTGATGTGCTCATTCTGTACTCGGAAGACTTCAGTTATGAGGAGATAGCGGAGAAAACAAGGACGAAGATCGGGACTGTGCGCTCGCGGATCCACTATGCTCGGAAACAAGCTCGGATGCTCTTGGGCGACATCGGATAGAACCGAAAAGGGGCGGCAATAACCGCCCCTCTACACAAAACCGAATTGAGAGATCACAATTGCGAAAAAGGCACTTAATGTATCGGTTCGGCAAAATGGACTGGCCCGTGCTGACTAATTGTTGTGTGCGGCAATTGACTGGTTCAATGCCTGCTCGACTTCTAGCAACCTGTCCAATATTTTCTGGAACGAAGGTGGCTCACTATAGAACATACCCGCAACCACCATTGCCTTGAAGTCAGTCTCCAAAGCCTTCTGTAGCTCTTCGCGGGGAACTAAACGTAGGGCACCGGATAGGCAGGAGTCATAATTGGCATAGCCATAGTGGAAAAAGACTTTCTTGTATTTGACCACATCGGTCAACAAATCATGACCGGCTGGCGATGGAAAATCAGCAAGATTGGTGGACATTTGATAGATGTCGTACCAATGACGAGAGAGCCGTGGTGTTTCAAGACGTTGATTCGGTCTGTTGCATTCAACATGTATGAGTGTTGTCTTTTCCCAGTAGGTGCGCGCAAGTGCAAGCACCGCAACAGTCGGCTCAGGAAAAATGTAATCGGGAAGGAGCGCACTGATGTAAGGCGATACTTGGCGGGCCTCATTCGGCTCGGTTATGTTTCTGCCTCCAAACTCAAGCAAAACCGAGGCTGGAACGTACCCTCCTGTGCCTTCATCGAAGGCGGATGGATAGTGAATGTAGAGTCTTTCACCGTTTTCATTCAGCTCAACTTTTGCAGTGCCCTTGCCGAACTGCTCTTCCAGGATGTTTTCGAAATATGGTTTGACTTTATCGCGGGTGTGGGCAAGCACAAAGCCTTTAAGCTTTTCGCTCAGGCGTGTTATTTCTCCGCGGGTCTCAGCTCCGCGTAAAGGATCGACAAATCCACGATAATCGAGGGTGACATCAATATCTTCTGAAAAACGATCAATAACCTTATACACCTTGGATAAAGATGTTCCGCCTTTAAACGCCATTGGTAGGTGGTCCGGCATCTTGAAGAGTTTATCGAGCGCCCAACAGACCCAGACGTCTTTCTCCACGACAAACGGCAACATGTCCACTGCTGGCGCATGCTGTCTTAGCAGGACTGCTCGATCCTTTTTGGGGAGTCCGAGAAAGGAATCAGCCATTGTGACTGCTCTTTTCGTATTTGTGCAAGGCATCCGCCATCCAGCAAGGCATCTTCGGAGCCGCCGCTTTTAGTGCTTCGTACTCTTCTGGCGATAGCCGAGATCGGACGGCTTCAAACACCTTATGACTAACTTGTTCTTTACCCAGATACCAAAGTGCAGAAATTGCCATGCCAACTTTGGTGCCGGGATAGACGAGCTTTCGCGGGCTGATGTGTTGCAAACGGACCGGCATCTTGCCCAACCAAAAGGTACGTGAGCGGCCAGTTGTATAGAACACCGGACGCACAGGCACTTGCGTTGATAATCCAAAGCGGCGCGCGGCTTCGGCACCATGGATTTCCACAGGCATTCCGTTAGCTTTGGCGATGGCCACTTGCATAGGTTCGGGAGAAATGGCGCCGAATTTGGACTCCTGGGGGCGTACAAACACGCCTCGGGTAGGTCTGGACAGCACACCTGCACGAACGAGACGGGCGAGGGTCTTGTCCACGCTGGACCGTTCGGCAATCGAAAGGAATACCGCTGGCGTGAACGGCTGGCCCGCGGGCAGCTGTTCAATTTTTTCTCTTA
>JADYXS010000547.1 GCA_021772155.1 Candidatus Obscuribacter sp. | reverse complement strand
CTGCTCTTCTTGCGGCTGTTGAGCCACATGATGCAACTGGTGATAGACGCTCAATGCCTGATGCTCTTCCGGCTCCTCGACGACGTCAGGCTCTTCCCAATATTCGCGTTGTGGCTCATCTTCTTCCTCAGATCCCGTTCCTGACTCGGATTCTAGTTCTTCAGATTCATCTTGAATTAGTGATCGAGCGAATTCTCCTATGATCCGCATGTCGTCTATTAGACGGGCGAAACAATCGGTGCCAGGTGGTGACGGAGGATCTTCGATGGTTACAGGGAAGTCTTCCAGATGCTCAGTTAACGACAACCACTCATCGAATAAGGCGACGCCCGCCCTATCCGCAGCATCCAATTCGCAAGACTGTGAGAAGTCTAGCGAATTGGATGCTAGTCGAATGTTGTCTTCGAACGTCTCGTCTTCCATGGTAACCGCCCTGGTATTTCCCAACCTTAGCTAGGCGACCTGACCAGTTCCTGACCATGCACTCGCCATTGTGGAAATACACGATTTTCTTTCGTGCTGAACCGAACAGCACTTCCAAGCGTCTGATGCCAGCTTAGTGACTTAGTGAATGGGAGGGGCTTGTCCCCTCCCATTCACTAGTGCTCGGACCGTGAGCCCCTACAAGCATTTCGACCTCAGTGGGATTCATACGCATTAGATGGGATTAGAAGGTGATCAGGTCTCGCGAAATGATTCATTGACCAGATCTTAAGCGCGTAGGGTCAAATAATCATTTCCCTTTCTTCTCCTTAGGTATTTAAACCACAGCACGTCCTCCCATTGACCTCTGAGAACAGAGCCGCAACGCTGTGTGCTGAGTACCGTCTTGAAGAGCTGGATGTTTTTGCCCATTGGTGCACCGTGCGGACATCTGCTCGGGACCACGTTTTGCAACACTTGTGGTGTATATCGCTGACCTCCGGTATCACTAGTTTCGACCAAGAGGTTTTTGGACAGCCAAATATGGCTGAGTATCATGCAGACGCACGAATTGAATAAAGACTGGCGCTTGGACATCGACCCCGCGAATCCCCAGTCCTTCCGCGTTTATCATGCGGACGGCAAGTTCTTTGAAGTCCGCTTCAACGCCGCGAAGTGGGGACAGCCGCAGGTTTACGAGAAAGCTGGCACCGACGGTATCACTGGCAGCGTCATTGCCATCGTTCGCCAACACGCCGGCATCTGGCAAGTTGCCGCATGTCGCAATCAACGCCCTTGTGACAACTACGCTGTCGAGCATCTCGAAGGAGCTCGCCACAGCGCAAGCAACACGACGCCGAACCTTGCTGTTGACCATAGCACGGTCCAGCACTTCGCCGGACACAACCACGTCAACTCCGCCCGCATTGCCGACAAGACTGCGATCGGCATCGTCAACGCCACAGGGTGTGAATCCTTCGTCCTTCCCAAGAATGCTGACTGGTACTCGTTCAGCGAATTCTTCGCACAGTCGACGGATGTGATGACCAAAGCCGTCCTCGGACAGTTCATCGTCGAACGAATCGGTCTGGCATACGGTCAGGTGGCGGTGATCGACACCACGCCGTAATGCCACGGCTCCGTCGCAAGCCGCGCAGGTCAACTATGCCGGGCAAGAAATGTTCCTGCCCAGTAAACGCAACTGAAAATTTACAACACAGCGAACAACGAATCAGACTGGTGCAGACATGCTAGGTTTGAGTATTCAAAAAAAGGCCTGAAATCATGTCTAATCAATCTGGTTTGGTAGCGCTAGAAGCGACTCTGAGCCGCGATATGGAGCTTCTCAATTACCCAGCGAAACCTTGGGTACTTCCACGGAGCGCGGCAAACGGACAGGCAATCCTTGACGTCTTAGTCGCGGGCGGCGGTCAAGGTGGGCTCGCTGTGGCCTCAGGACTTATGCAGCGCAAAATCAGCAACATTCTGGTTGTCGACAAAAATCCTCAGGGCTCCGAGGGTCCCTGGCGGACTTTCGCGCGCATGCCCACGCTGCGCACTCCCAAACATGTCACCGGCCCGGATCAAGGCAACCCCAATCTGACAATTCGGGCATGGTACGAGGCTCAATGGGGCGCGGAAAGTTGGGACAATCTGAAGCTCGTACCGAGAACAACCTGGGCCCAGTATCTTGAATGGTACCGCAAGTTCCTGGGTATTCCGGTGCGCAACGACACCACTGTCGGTGCCCTCGAATGGAATCATGCGGAGCGCTGTTTTTCCGTTCCTGTGCAAACTAAGGGCACCACGGAAGTCTTGCTCGCTCGCAAAGTGGTCCTGGCTACTGGCATTGACGGCTCCGGCCGCTGGGAAGTCCCTGGCTTCATCAGCAGCAATCTGCCGAAAACCCTTTATGCTCACACCAGCGAGCACATTGATTTCGAGGCTTTGAAAGGCAAACGGATTGGCGTAATGGGTGCCGGCGCTTCGGCGTTCGACAATGCCTTGGTCGCACTCAGCTCGGGCGCAAGTGAAGTGCACGTGTTCTACCGACGTCGCACACTTCCCAACGTCAACCCATTCCGTTGGATGGAAAACATCGGCTTCCTCGACCATTTCGCCGACCTGTCAGATGCTGAGCGATGGCGCTTTATTCTGCAGATTGTACGCATGGGACAACTTCCACCTCAGGCAACCTACACGGCTGCCGTTGCGCATTCCAACTTTCACATGCATGGTGAAAGCCCGTGGCTAAACGCTGAGGCAGTCGACGGCAAAGTTCGGATAACGACACCGAACAACACGATGGACTTCGACTACGTGATCCTCGGTACCGGCTTTGTCACGGACCTCTCACTACGGCCAGAGTTGGTCAAGCTGGAGCCGAACATCCTTCTCTGGAAGGATCGGTATAGTGCGCCTGCCGATGCACAAAACGAGGACATGTCGCGGCATCCGTATCTTGGATCCAGCTTTGAGTTTCAAGAGAAAACACCTGGATGCGCGCCGTACTTACCATCGCTGTTCAATTACACCTATGGCTGTTTGCTCAGCCTTGGGCTAGGCGGAGCCAGCATCTCCGGAATGAAGTACAGCGTGCCGAAAGTGGTGCGCGGTATCACACGCCAGTTATTCATGGAAGATTCCGATCTGCACTTTGCCAGCCTTCAGACATTCGATGCCAAAGAGTTCTAAGCATCTCCCGATCAGCAACAGTGCCGGGACCGGGTCAGCAGAAGCCACGGTCTAAGCAGGCGCAAATAATGCGTCTGTGATTGATATTCTGCGCTAAATCAACAGGTCTGTCGCAAACCGCGGCGGGTCAGTTTTGCCCCCGGCCGGAGTCCAGTCGGAACTCCGCTCCGGGTGATGAGCGCTAACCCGACAACTACCGCAGACGCAGCGCTTGCGTCATACGCCGCAATGCATCACCAGACAGCATTGTGGCGGTTCTCTTCAATTCATGTTTGGTTCAAGGAAAGTCCGATGCACATCTTCTTGGAACTCTTAATCTGCTTGTTCTCAGTATTCGTCAGCGGCATCGTAGGATGGCTGCTGGGGAAGGTTTTGAATGACCTGGATACGGTGGAGAATGACAGTCGTTACCAATCTTACTTCGCTAGTTGCGGGGTTGCCGCATGCACGACAGCGTTAGCTGTGTGGCTGTACGGGCCGATCGGCTGGTGCTCCCTGCTTGCATTGCCGGCAATCTTTCCCGTGTCGAGGTACATGTTTTACGTTTGCACCCCGGTGGACTCGTTTGAGTCACACTTTGCCGAAGGCGCCGACACTGACCTGCAGTGGATGTGTGCCATTTGCGGCGGACTTGGCTCGGCAATACTGTCACTGTCGCTCATGTGCGCTTGGGGCTGGACCGGCGCAATGGCGGCACTGGCGGTGAGTTGGCTTGTACCGCTGGTTGCCGGCGGCGCCGTGCTGTTTGCCTTGTGCACAGTAGTGTCGATCTTCTCGCAAGGACTTCCGTGGCTCGGCGACAAGGTCTCAGCCCTGGGTGGGAACATTGCCAAAGCCATTCGCCTACGCTCAGGAAAGTAGTCTGAGATTGGCAGATTGTGCAGACGCAGCTGGGCCTCGCCTGGCTGCGTCTGGCATCGGGGGCGAATGTCAGATAGCGAAAGGGGTCGGGCAACCTACTGGTTGTTCCGCCCCCTTTCATTGTCACACCCCTACTATCTCATACAATATCTCAAGCTCGAATTTTTAAAAGCTAGATCTAGAGTCACCTGCACGCACGTGGCTTCAGTATCGTCGAACGCACCACTTTGCACCATGGCGTCTAAACCATATTTTGGGCGCGTTTTGATGGCGTTCAGACCATCACATCACCTTCACCGGTACACTGCGCTGACAACCAGCGCAGTGTACCTTCGCGACATAAATGCAACCGAGTGCTCAGGGTTTTTGCGGCTTCACTATCACTACCTCGGCACCGGCATGGGCTGTCCAGATAGCCCGGTGCAAAAGAAAGAGACTGTAAGAGTCTTTGACATTCAATCGCTTAGCTTGCGTGTCGAGCTCGTCCTTCGTCGCTTCGTCGGCATCGCGAGCTTGTTTCGCGCGGATCTCCTTCATAGAGCTCCTTTCCGCAAACCAGACGGAATTTCGTGAGGCCGGGGCTGACGCACACAAGGCGCATAACGCCAGGCATACACGCCGTGGTTTCGGTACTGCTTGCGTCCCTGCTCAAGCGTGAGATTCCCGTTGACACGACTTTGCCCATTTTCGCAACTGTCATCGTGCGTCCAGAAACAAACCGCGCAGATGCTGCCCAACTTGTCGGACGTGAGATATCCGCAGCACGGGCAAGCGTTCTTCACCTTTGCCTCTGGCCGGCATTCCAACTGGGCAGTCCGCCGAGGCCGTCCGATGATGACGCACAACGGCACCGTCAGGTCGGCAACCAGGTTGAGCTGACGCCGAGTTTCTCCCTCCACCAGTTCGGCACAGTCTTTGCTGCAAGCAAAATCGCCGTCGCCACTGACCACGACACCACCAACTTCCGGAACCGGTCCGCGGCACTGTACACACTTGATCGACATTATTGATTTTCTCCGTGGATTAGATTGAAAGAAACAGCAAATCGAACGAAACATCTCAAATGTCACAGGCGTGCGGACGGTCGCAATTGCGACCGTCTTCCGCTGATTAGGTCATGGCAGCATCGATCGAAGGGGCGCGTTACTGGCTCGCCTTGCTGCGCAGCGTCGCCAGCGACCAGCGCGAAGCCGCGTTAGCGCCGGGCAACTTCAGGGCGCGCACGCGAGCGATCAGCACATCGCGCTCGGACTGCGCCGCCACCACCAGCGGTTCGGCCGTCACGGGCGCCGGGGGTTGCGCGAGGTCCTTAAACCAGCTCGGGGCGTCCGGATTGACCTCAACGCCTTCCAAGACAGCGAGGAGCGCCTGGCACGCCGGCAGCAACGTGCTTTTGAGCGCATCCTCACCACCGCGAACCTCGGTCGAGAAGCGGTCCTGCCCGGCGTTACCGGGCTGTTTCCAGTTGCTGCTCGGAAACGCCGGCGCCAGGATGGCGGCCGCTTCGGTGCTCGCCGGTTCCACGCGCACGCGGAAGATTCCGCCGGACAGCGCGCGGATGCCAATGCGTCCCAGCGCCGAAAGCAGCAGGACGATGTAGAGACCGGTACCTTCTGTGCCGGCCATGAAAAACTTCGGGTTCTTCATAACAGTTTCCTTTACTAAGGTTGAATCAAAAAAGCGCCGGTTACAGCGGCACCCTCCTTTCCGACACTGACTCGAAACGTAGGGGCGACTCGTGAGCCGTCTGCGGGCGCGTCACGACGCGCCCATACGTTTAACACGGAACGCCGTATCTATAACAAATGGCGGCGCTGCTCTCATTGCGCCACCATAATTAGTACCAGAGTCCAAGGCGGACACCTTTGCTGTACATTGCAGAAACATCCGCGGACCATTCGTCGCGTACATCGCGAAGACGAACGCGCAAATCGCTGATGTCCGTGGCCCACTTCTTGGCCTCAAGTTGCACCTGCAAGCTATTGCGGTCGCCGGTAAGCATGGCGTTCTTGCCGAAGACAGTCCCGTTATTGTGCTGTAGATCGAACGCATGATCCGCCAACACGCTATGGGAAATCTTTCCCTGCAAGAAGGAAAGGGCCGCACGTGCGATGCGCCCCCACGCCATGCCACCATAACTTCCGGACCAGTCGCCCCGGTCGAACACATAAGCCACCAGCTCCAGGAATCGAATATGCTTGGCCATGGACATATTCTTGAGAGTCTCGATCGCCTCCTTCTGAGCATCGCCGCGGTCACCGCCCAGCTGGATCTCGAATTCCGTAACCAACGCCTTCACCTGCAGGTTGCACGTCGTGATCTGATTCGCCCAGCGAATCTCGCCGCCAACAGCCACCACCAGATACACGACCACGCGCTCGGCGACGAGCGTGTGCACACGCTTCTTAAGCAAGGCCGCCTCGACTTCCAGCATCGATCCGACCGTGGAGCGCGCCATGTGCTCGCTGAGATAAAAGTCATTCAGCAGCCGGTGGAATGACACCGACTCTTTCACCGCCCGGAAGTCGAGACGCGGCCTCACCAGGTTTTGACTCACTGCTTGCGCCACCCAGCGCAAGAAGATATTCACCTCCTTTTTAGCCAAGGTTGGCGAAGTCTCAACTTCACCGTCGATCACGACCGCCGACTGACCATCGACAGAGACGACATGTCCGGCGCTCAGGTTGAGCCCCTTACAGCCAACCACTGCCGTTTTGCCCAGACTCCGCGCCACCACTGCCGCATGGCTGGTCGCACCGCCGGTGGTAGTGACCACTGCAGCGGCCGCCAGCATTCCGGGCAGATCATCAGGCGAGGTATCGGGACGAAACAGAATCACCTTCCGTCCGGCAGCAGCGGCATCCACAGCGGCTTGCGAAGTGAGAACCACATGGCCGCACACCGAGCCTGGGGACGCCGAAATTCCGCGCGCCAGCAAGCGATTCTGAATAGCCAGCGCCAGGGCCTCACTCTGAAAACCCTCAGCTTGAATCGCTTGCAACTGCTGACGAGTGACTGCCGCTAACGCTCCACCTTTGTCCAGCTTCTTCTCCCAGACGAAGTTGGTAGCAACGGTGATTGCAGCCTCGGGTGCCAGTTTCGCATCACGCACCTGGAGAATGTGCAGCTGGCCGGCCTCGACAGTGAACTCAACATCCACCACGCGAGCCCGTTTTTCTTCGAGCATCTCGACGATACTCTTCAGCTTCTCGTACGCAGCCTTGTTCCAGCTCGCCATGGCCAAAATCGGTGTTGGCGTGCGGGTACCGGCTACCACGTCCTCACCTTGAGCATTGACGAGGAATTCCCCCCAAAGTCCGCTCACTCCGGTAGACACATTGCGGCTGAAAACCACGCCGGAGCACGACGCCATGTCCCGGTTGCCATAAACCATGGACTGGATGTTGACGGCCGTTCCCAGGTTCTCGGGAATTCCTTGAGTCTGGCGGTAAGCCTGGGCGCGCGGATTATCCCAGGACTTCAGCACCGCGACCAGCGCCTGCTCAAGTTGCTGGCGCGGATCGTCGATCATCGCAAGGTCCGTCGTCATCTCGATCAAGTCGCGATAGCGCCGGCAGACTTTCTGCAACGCAACGACGTCGAGCTCATGGTCACACATGGCACCGTGGCTGCTCTTAACCACTGTCAGGATTTCTTCGAAGCGCTGGCGAGAGACGCCCAGCACCACGTCGCCGAACATCGACAGAAAGCGCCTGTAGCTATCCCAGGCGAAGCGGTCACCGGCAACCTTGCCCAACCCTTCAACAGTGGTCTGGTTCAAACCGAGGTTGAGGATTGTGTCCATCATTCCGGGCATGGACACCGCGGCACCGGACCGCACGGAGACCAACATCGGGTTGCGTGGGTCGCCAAACAGCTTACCGGTCTGGTGTTCCAATGCCTTGATGCCGCGATCCAGCTGCCACTGCAGGCGGTGCGGCGTGCAGCCGTGCTGGCTGAAGGCGCGCGCCACGGACGTGGTGACTGTGAATCCCGGCGGCACCGGCACGTCCAACTGTGCCAATTCAGTGAGTCCGGCTCCCTTACCCCCGAGAATCGCGGGGGAAGTGATGCCGTCCTCACCGAAGAGGAGGGCAACCTTCTTGCTTTTCTTCGTCTTGATAGACATAGTTGCCGTCCTCCCTTGTTTGAGTGATTGATTAGTATGAGAAGTTTGTCGCGGCAGGAGCGCCCACCGCCAAGTTTCCTCTTCCTCAGCAAAGCCTTGGTTGCCACCGCTCTTAGTGTTTAAAGCAACCCGTGCAACAGCTACTCGGTACCACCTCGCTGTCACTTGAACAGGCTTTCCCAACGATGTCCTTTTGGGCGCGTTTGCCAGACGCAATTGTTTTGCCAGCCACCGGGACTGGCACTAACATTACTGCTACCTGCGACCAGGGATCATCTGATCGCTAGGTTCCGTCGAATTCGAGGCAATTCAACAGAAGAGAATTAAATTAAATCGCTTTCCTCAAGTGGAGGAATAGCGATGAACCCTAAGGGCATTCTTGCCTCACAAAATGCACCTTTTAGTAGGGAGAGACTGACAAATCCACTTGATTCCGCCTCCGGAGAATCAGCAGAATGCACTACAACAGTTCGGATTCACCGTACCGGAGCAAAACCTACCCTGTTCATGCCTCGTCAACTTGTAGCAAAGCTGACTGAGCGCTTGGCCTAAGCCTTTGGCTAACAACGCCCGGACGAAGCTGAGCCCGACCTGATCTGTCCCTTTTTTGACGCCGCTGACAGAATCAAGATGCCGCTCCGGTTAACGCGCTAGGCAGCAAGCCAGCGCCACGACCGAAGGATCACGTTGATCATCTAGAGGACATAGTGCACCGCCTTTCCGGAATCCACTGCCAAATCCGTGACTGCATTTGGGATTCCCAAATAGTGTTTTCTACGACTAGACTGCGCCGATTACGTCAGGCTGACGTGACTGCCGCAAAACATCCCTTCGCTTTCATGGCGCGAAGTAAGCCACCAACCGAGCACATTGCCCCAACGCACATACAGTGATTCAGCTACTTACTTCCGAACGCGAAGTAAGTGACCCGGCTGCGGTTTCGACGCCCATTTCGGAAACGCAAAGTGATAAAATTGTCGACCTCTGCCAGTCCCAATTCGCAGGCGACGCTTTCGCTCGCGAAGTAAGCGTTCGGGAAGTCGCGGAGTTTGATAATGAATATCTTCTTCCGCCAGCGGCGCACCACTACCGACTCAATGTATCCCGAAGCCGATCGCTCAAACGCCTCCTCGTCCTCGGAAGTCGGGGTGATGAGTTCCCAAAGTTCATCGGCGGCTCGAACGGCCACGTCATAGGAACAAGTCGCCAACCAATCCAAAGCCGCAGCAAGATTTTCGAAGCTAAATTTGAGCACCTTCCAGACGCACCACAATGCCACCAGGCACGGTGCACCAGCAAGACCGCATGAAAGCATTGAGCCGAAGATCGGCAACCCGGTCACGGATGGATAACCACAATAATAGCTAACTAACTGCACGATCCCGACGATGCCTCCCAAAACCATCGCACTCCAGGTGAACAAGTCCAAGATGTCCCAGTTGCGGTGAAGCGTGTCGACTGCGCGAGCGAACAGGCGGCCGCCGAACCCCGCGGCGGTCAAGCCGATTATCATCGCGACAACCAGAAGAAAACCTACAATAATTTGCCCAATCATAATTCGAATCTCCCGAGTCAGACGCAACAGATTCTTCGTCTTGATGGTGCGAAGCTAACCAGAAGAGTCTTCCCACTCGCTTGTAGGGAAGGTTCATGACCATCGGAAAGCCTCGGACTCATCCGCGAAGATCCATTTGTGCCAGCAGGTTTGCTTGGCCTTGAAGGTGCAGGTCGCTGATCGGGACTGCGTGATTGTCGCCAATCTGGGTTGTTGAGCCAGTCACCAGCGACCTCAAAACCAGTTGGTTGCAGTTGAGATGCTCGATGAGTTCCCACGGTGTACCAAGGTAGACAATCAGCTCACCCAGCGGAGGTCTTTTGTCCGTCATTTGGAATCTCCTTTGGCTGATTATCGGTTTAGTCGAGCACGGACAATTCAAAACCGCACACGCATTCACAACCGGGCCGCTCTGCCACCACAAATGGTGAGGGTTTTGGCTACGAGAATGTGAGCTGACCTGTCTGGCTGTGTGTCTTGTCCAAGTGAAAAACTGAATAACGAAATGCCCTGATCATGCCATTTGCTGAAGCGAGTACCAACAACAGTACGGATAAAATCAGCTCTAACCACGTAAGAACCGCCATAAATTGACTTTGCACGGCTTGATCCTTACCTCTTCAAAAGATTAAATCCAGCCGCTCGCGCAAGTTGACGCAGTGGACAAGGATTTGCAAACAATGACTGCCCCCGCCTTATTAAATGCCATAGTAGTTTGGCGGATAACGAATGAGGACGCAAAAACCGGTCAGGTTACCCGTCCCCCTTCGTTTATTTGACGCAAGAATCAGCCCGCGCTGCAGCTTATTCCGCATTTGAGCGTTAGGCCAGACCGATCTGCTCGACGATGAACTGTCCGAGAACCGCCTTGGTCATCACATCCGTCGACTGAGCGAAGAACTCTGCGAAAGAATACCAGTGAGCATTCTTGGGAAGTTCAAACTCCTCAGCTCCGGTGGCATTGACGATTCCAATTTCAGTTTTGTCGGCTATGCGTGCCGAATTAACGTGGTTGTGTCCGACGAAAAGCCGCACCGTGCTTGGGTCAACGGCCAGGGTCGGCATGGTATTGCTTACGCTGTGGCGAGCCCCTTCGAGCTGTTGTGCAAGGTAGTCGTCGCATGGGCGTTGATTCCAACTTGCCGCAACTTGCCAGATTCCCGCATGTTTGCGCACGATGGCGATGACGCTGCCGGTGATACCATCGGCGCCAGCCTTCTCGTAGACCTGCGGTTGTCCCCATTTCGCGGGGTTGAAACGGACTTCGAAGAACTTCCCGCTAGCGTGGTAAACGCGGAAACCTTGCGGATTCGCAGGGTCGATGTCCAGGCGCCAGTCTTTGTTCAATTCGTGCGTCTGCAAATTCGCCGGGGCTGCGGGAATCAAAGACGGCTCTTCTGTGACAGCGGACGGGTCTTGGTGTGTGGACGGAATGTCTCTCTTCATCGGTTTGTGGGGTTAAGTTGACTGGGTTGGCGGTTGATAAATCACGCGAGGGGCCCAGACACAGACCTGTACAGTCTCGAACGAGATGGCACAGGGTTGTGACCGGCTGGCTAGCGCTGCCTGCGAGCAGTCGGGGATAGAACCCGACTGCTCTTTGTGGTCAGAAGGGACGCTTGGAGTCCCGGGGCGTCACTTCGCGAACACTTCGCTGCCGACCTCCGGAAGGTGGTCGAGCAGCTGCATGCCCAGGTTGTCGTTGAACGCCTCGACACCGCGTCCGGTCTCGATCAGTCCTGACGCTGCAGCGGCCAGTTCTTCGGCGACGGCACCAGCCACCAACGCGACGGCGAGGTTGTTGATGGCCACACCAGCCAGCAGCATCTTGCCGCAGTCCGGAAATGCCTGTAACTGGGACAACGACGCCGACTGTTTGCCAATCAGGCGCGCCGACAGAGCGTTGGGTTCATGACGCAGCAGCACGTCCACTCCAACGATGTCCACCAGAGGCGGTCCGGGGTATGCTGGGTCGGCAGGCACGCGGCGATGCACCGCGATGTAGCGCTCGAGGATGGCGCGATTGGCGGCAGGTATCGTGGCGGTGCCTGCAACGACCATTACTGCAATGTCGGTGACGACGACGCCGTAGGGCATGGCAGCGGCAAGGATGTCGCTATCCAGACCCGCCTTACCAGCCATGAATGCTTTCATGTCCTGGCCGGTGCGCGTGGTTTTGAGCAACGCGGCTGCCGCTTCCCACTGAGCCAGAGTGCAGTGTCCATCCCGGACCAAGACCTCAACGAGAGTCAGGTCAGGGCAGTCGCCGAGCACGGTCGTCCACTCTCCGTAGCCTTGATTGAAGTGCATCGGATCGCAGAAGCCCAAGTGGTCGAGGGCAGCGCACATGCCGATGTCGAGATTCGCTTTTTCCGCGAAGATCGAGAACGGTTTTTCCAGGATAAGCGCGACGGCTTTGTTCCATTGGTCTTGGGTGCAGAAGCCGCCTTCGGTCATCACGCTTTCGAGCGAGCGATCGAAGCAGGTCTCCACTTGTTCAGTCCACGCGGCGAAAGCCTCGTCGAACTTTTCCGGTGTGGTGGCACCAAGGAGCGCGAGCCGAAAGCGCATAGTGATATCGGCTTGATCTTGGTCTTCAGGGGCGATGGTTCTTTTCATAAGTTTGCTGTGAGTTAAGTTACTTAGGCTAATCGGGTTGTTGGTTGAGTGATAGACGGCGGACCCGGCCACAGGACTGTGCAGTCGGCGATGTGACTGCACAGCATTGTGGCCGGGCCGCTCGTTTCAGGCAATTCATGGCTCAGTTGTTAGCGAACCCTGCAGTCGGTTGCAGGAGCTGCTGTGAACGCGAAATGGCAGGCAGACCTTCCACAAGGCGGACATTTGCAGCGCACTTAAACCTGTTCCACGAGTTGCCTCGTTCATCGTTGCAGCCTGGTTTGACGACGCGAATGTTGCATTCAGGAGCCAGCACGGCAAATTCGTCAATGGTGTCCTGGACGCAGCCGTGGGTATTGGTTCCGCACGCGAAGACATCTCCGCTGGCGAAATTGTTTTGACCAATGCCGATCAGCACATCTTCACCACCGCCATCATTTGCCTTCTCGACCGTTTCTTTGCGGGCATAACCCTCAAGCATCTCGGTGACACGGGACAGCGTTTTACCGGCGCCGGTGTATTCGATGATGAGGATGTCCCAGTTGCGGTCCATTGCGCCTTGAACGAGTTCTGCAACTTCCTGCTGGAAAACTGGGTGGCGGGCAGCTTTGAACTCAATTGGTTGGGCGTCGATTACGACAAGCGTCGCTCTGAAGTGTTTGGTAATCATAGTTGTGTGTGTTTATGGGTTGTTTGATTGCTTCTTATTAGTTTTGTTTGGTGAATTAAAAGATAATTCGAACCTAACTGAAACCGTGGCGGTCTCCTATAGATAAAGAGACTTCATACGATTAGATCCTCGCGAAATAGTACTTCTACGCGTGGGCACCGATTCGCCACGGCAAGCTTGCTGAGTTCACGCTAATGTTGAAGGGCAGTCGGCAACACTGGCAATCCAACAGCGTTAAGCAGCTGGCGGAGCGCTCAAACGCTAGATTTCAATCAGAAGAACAAACCTAGGTGTTGGTAGAGGGGAGGGGCTTGTCCCCTCCCGCATAACAACAAGTGTTGGGAAGCAGACTCGTTGAAGTCTGACTACATTCAGCTCGTTTTCTCGGTCTTGCCCCAAAGAGAACTTGCTATGGCATCAACCTTGCTGAAGTGCTCGCCGTAATGCAAACGATAGATTTCCCGTTTTGTTTTGCCACTGTAGAAGCTCAATTCAGGCAGAAAAAATCCGAGGAGATAGCGCATTTTCCTTTTGATTCCGGTCAGTCGTCCCAGCTTGCCTAGATGGCGGCTGACAGCGCCGATGCCCTCAATTGGTTTAACTTTCGCGGCCTGTTCGATTTTGCTGTTCGAATAGTTTTTGAATAGCAAAAAATCACTCAGCGGCAGAGTCGATAGGTCATTTTGCAGCGAGGAAATAGTCCGTATAAAGCCGCAAAAGATGTCCAAATCCTTCCTGTTGTGCTTCAGCCATGGCTCGGAAACGATTTTATCGAGATTTAGTGCGTAAGAGTTTTGCAGCCGTATCACATCCATGGCGTGCATCAATATCCTGAATTCATCGACAGCGGCATGAATAGACTGGTTCAAGCAGTGCCGGTCAGGAGACAGGCGGTGTCCGAAATCTCCCATTTCGTGGTCGACGGTCGCTCCCTGCCAGTAAAAATCGGCTGGGGAGAAATCGAAATTTCCCGCGACCTCGTAATTGATCGACCAATGAAGATCGATTTCTACGGAGCCTCGAAACAGTGACATCCGCCCCCTTGGCTCCTCCGGCACACGCGGTGGCTGATACGATTCGGCAATCAGTGATTCGTGCCCGCGCAGGCGAGAAGGATCAACCTTCACTCGAAAACCGGCATCGTATAAGGCGCTATAAGCCCTAGGCAAATCGGCGCTCCGGACCAAAACATCAATGTCGCCCATGATTCGGAACGGGTCGGCTTTGTACAAAGTGAGACTGTTGAACATGCCTTTGATCGGCGCATAGGGAACATGCCGATTTTCCAACACAGTCTTAATTTCCTTGAAGTCGTCCAGCTTGATAAGGAAGCGCAGGATGCACTTTCTTCTAACCGAATTGCAGTAGGTTCTCTGCCGTTCCGAAAACTGCTCCAATGGCAAACCGCTATAAACGAATGTCAGCAAGCGGTGCCAGGAAAGAGCCTCCAGAACGAAATCCCAATCGGCTGCGCTGAGCTCGGGCGCCTTGAGTTCCGCCAGCGGAATCAGCATGGACGCTACGCGCAAGCACTGCAAAAGATAAGTGTCTCTCGGTTCCAGTTGAACCGAATCTGACGGTTGAAGGTGCTGTGTCACGGAAGAACCGAATTGAGTTTCTGGCAATAGAATTATATATCCGCAGGAGTTGAAATCGACCCGATGTAAGTGTTCGGCCAACCCGTTGGCGGTATGGCAAGTCGAACCTTTGCTAAAAGCGGTAGCCTCTGCCGCTTTTGGTCATTTTCAGGGTCTTTTTGTG
>JADYXS010000546.1 GCA_021772155.1 Candidatus Obscuribacter sp. | reverse complement strand
CTACCAACAACCTGTTCAACAGCAACTGCCTGAGCCGGTCTACCAACAACCTGTTCAACAGCAGCTGCCTGAGCCGGTCTACCAACAACCTGTTCAACAGCAACTGCCTGAGCCGGTCTACCAACAACCTGTTCAACAGCAACTGCCTGAGCCCGCTCAAGCCGCTCCGTCCGGTCAGTATCACGATCACGCAGCTGTGCCGTATGGGCAGCCGAGTCACGCAGCAGGCTCTTTCGAAATATATACTGCACCTGATGCACAACAATACCGACCATCGATGCCTTCTCTGCCGAGGTCGAAAGGCGTAGGTGCTCCTGTGCCACCGTCCGTGGTTCCAGTTGAACAACCGAAGCGTGCACCAATAGCTGATCCACTCATTGCGAGAACATTACCGACATCACGTGTTCCAGCCGCTGCAGCCGATGTGGCTGTCCCGAGTGGTCAACCAGCTTGGGACATCAATCAAGCGTGGCAAGTCCCGAGTGCTCAAGAACCTCAATTAAACAGTTCGGTGGTGACGCCACCTGTAGAATTGCCTCAGGTGCAGTCATCGCAACCGCGTCAACAGCCTCCGCTGCCTCAGCATTTGCAAGCACAGCCTCAGCATCCACAACAACCTCAGCCTCAGCAGCCTCAGTACCAGCAACCACAACAACCTCAACAGGCC
This sequence comes from Candidatus Obscuribacter sp., assembly GCA_021772155.1. GTDB lineage: Bacteria > Cyanobacteriota > Vampirovibrionia > Obscuribacterales > Obscuribacteraceae > JADYXS01. The sequence continues at coordinate 14,791 of JADYXS010000546.1, read as the reverse complement.
TTTGTGCCGCAGCATGCGTACCCGACCCAACATGCGCCGGTGGAACATCAGGCGGAATCGGGACAACCTATGTGTCCGCAGTGCCATAACCATTTGGAAGCCAATGCTCGTTTTTGCGGGGGATGCGGTTACACGCTGCCAGAGCGTGTTCCAGCATGTCCGACTTGCGGGGCACCGCTTGAAAGTACGGCCAAATTCTGTGGGGAGTGCGGTATGTCATTGGTTGCCCCGGTAGCCAGCAATTCTGCCTTATTGGGAGACAACCTTAGACGCATGCAAGATTTGAAAGACCAGCAACAGGGCTGGGTTTCAAAGCTATTCAAAATATTGGAAACCTAGCGCGCCGCCGCCAAAATGTCCGCACTTTGCAGTACCGTGACCCCGGCCTTCCGCATGGTGGCGATGGATTCTTCTGTGGCGCCCGGAGGATCATCGATCCCACGGCAGCCGTCAACCACTAAGTAGACTTTAAATCCCGCTTCTACGGCGTCCATAACGCTCCTGAATACGCAATAGTTAGTCGCCAGCCCTACGAAGTACAAATCATGCACATGGCGCTGCCGGAGGTAATCCTCCATGTCGGAGGCTTTGCCACCAGAGTTATCGCAGAAAGCACTGAAGCTATCGATGGTTCTATCTGTGCCCTTGCGGAATACTTTTGTGAAAGCCGCCGTATTGAGGCCCTCGAGAAACTGCGATCCTGGGGTATTCTGCACGCAGTGCCGATTGAACAAAGGTTGTGGTTTGCCTGCGATGTCGATGGAATCCCCGGGCCTCTTGCCAGGGTGTGTGTGTGCGAAGCTCACATGTTCGGACGGATGCCAGTCTTGCGAAGCTACGACGAGATCAAATCGATCAATCAATTCGTTTACTACCGGCACTATAGCTTCCGCATCGGGCACAGCAAGTTCGCCTTTAGAACCGAATCCCTTCTGCGCATCTATTATTACCAGTGCTTTTTCCACAGGTTTATTCGTGTCTGCGTCTTTGCGAGCTGTTGCCCACATCTCTTCCAGTTCGACTTTGAAGCCGCCGGAAAGTATTGGAGAGCGCCTCCATGTGCGCGGATCAAGATTCCGACTGGCGACGTGGAGCGCCGGAGCCAATCGCTCGCGTTTCCACTGATTTCTGCTCCACAAGTTGAAGAACTTTTGAATCCACGTTGCCATCGTGGTCGGATCGTACAAAGGAAAGCGTGTACGCATCAAAACATAGCAGTCATGAGCCGATTGATTGTTTTCGATTGCCGCCTCTTCTATCGCATCGAGAACGTCATAAGGCATCAAGTCTTTTTCACCGGCCTGATGAGCTGTTTTCGGACGGAGTTCCGGTCCCGGGGTTTGGTTGTTAACAACGCGGAGAGCCTCGTAGGGGTTCAGTCCAGAGGGACCTGTGTTTTCCATCCAGCGCAACCATCGGCGGATGAAGTTTTTATCTACGCCGGCAATCGGCGCCAGACCACCGCTGGTGTCTCCATCCATTGTGCAGTATCCAACGGCGCCTTCAGAGCGGTTGCTCGTACTGAGCAGAACAGATCCTTGGAGATTGGCTATTAGCCATATGCCGGGGCTTCGGACCCGAGCTTGAATGTTTTGCAAAGCAATATCGTCCTGCGTCCAATCAAGCTCCCTGCCTACGGCTTTGGCTACCATTGAGGTGTACTCGTCGACGACGTTACTTATGTTGAATTCAAAAAAGCGAGCTCCGAGGTAGTGGGCCAACTCTTTGGCGGAATTCAGAGTCTCTGGGGAACTGTTGTCGGAGGCCTGATAGGCGCAGGTGAGAAGGAGGTTGATCACATCCTTTTCGTCTTTGGCTTTCTGAATATCTGGCATGTACGAAAGCTTTTCGCAGAAGCCGGACATTCCTAACTGTTGAACGGCGAACCGAACCATTAGTGATACCAAACAACAAACGCAAGATGAATCGGCTCCGCCACTTAGTGAAACGGTGTAACCTTTCGAGTGCGTTTTACGCAGGTAGTCGAACAACCCAAGACCGATTGCTCGTGAGAACTCTTCATCCTTCAGCTGAGGACCAAGTTCCCACTCAAGTTGCTTCGAGGACACGATCTGTCCAGGTGCCTGCTCTGGAAAATCAAAACTTATTCTGATGCAGTCACTTGTGTCTTCTGCCATTTCCGGACGGAAACTATAACTGCGAGACTGAGCCATGCGGGAGTGAGCAACGTCGATTACACCAGTCGTCAATTCCATATTTTGATAGGAGAATCGCGGTCCGACAGCATTCAAGTTGCCGCAGGAAGCAATGATTGCGCCACCGTCGTAGATGGCCCGACCGGCTTCGTTCCCCAGTAGGTTTGCATAGATGTAGGTGGCAGAGAATGCTCGTGATCCTTCGAGCACGAGGCGTTTGCGAATCTCCAATTTGCCGAACGAAAAGTGACTTGCCGATGGATTGAGAAAGATGTCTACGCCTTTCGGAGCCAGCTTAGCGCCTGGTCTTCGTCCCACCCACGCGTCTTCGCAGATTTCGAAGCCGATTTTGACGCCGCCCACACTAAAGTGAATATCGCCAATCGGGACCGTTTGTCCATCAATAATTACAGTCGAGACAACGCCTTCATCCCAAGGCTCGAACCAGCGCGGCTCATAATGAATTCCGTCTCCAGCCAGGTTTTGCTTAGGGACTAAACCGAGCAGTTTTCCGTTGCAGACAAGGGCTGCGCAATTGAACAATGCATTGTTGTAAGGCACAGGAAGTCCAAGCGAAACGATCATTCCCGAGGTCTCGCTCATTATTTCCAGAAGCTGCTGCCATGCGCGTTGCCGCAAATCCGCGCGGAAGAAATCATCTTCGCACCCATAGCCGGTAATACAGAGCTCCGGCAAGCAAAGGATGGTTACTCCTTCTGCGCGTGCTGAATGGATTGCAGCCAAAATATTTTTCTTGTTGTTGTCCCAATCAAAAGGTGTTTGATTGAGGACAGCGGCGCCTACTTTGATCAGCTGCATGCTTAGAACCCCGTGCTCAGTCCTGTTACAAGAATATCCGCGATGGAAACAACGTGCAAAAAGTCGTCCTCGAGCCCTAAGGCAGCTGGGTGACTATTGGTGCAGACTATGGTTTGAAGCAGTTTACTCGACTTTAGCTTCTGTAACGAATCGCCTGGCAGAACGCCATGTGTTGCAAAAGCGGACACCGATGTCGCGCCCGCGTCCAGGTACGCTTTGGCTGCCGTGATGAGCGTACTTCCTGTGCGGATCATGTCGTCGTAAAGGCAGACGTGCATTCCTTCTACGTGTGCCGACACTGCTGCCAACTCGGTTTCCGTCGCGCTCAAGCGTCGCTTGAGTACGAAAGATGCGCCTACATGCATCTCATAGGCTAGTGACTCCACCCATTTTGCTCGCCCAGCATCAGTTGAGCCAAGGACGAATTGTCTCGGCGCATACGTTGCCAGAGCTTCGATGATTACGGGCTTTGCATAGAGGTGCTTGGTCACAACGCCAGCTTCGAAATAGTACTGAAGACCTTCGGAATGCAAATCGAGCAGCAAAATATGATTGCCTTCACTAGCTTCGGGAATCGCTGAAAGAAGTCGGGCACGAGTCTTGGCTGTAACAACTTCCCCGCGCTTCGATGCGCGTTCCATAGTCGAGTATCCAAAATACGGAATGATCAGGGTTAATTTGATTGCGCCTTGTTTTACCAAAGCGCAGGAGAGATCGTAGAGTTGCAACGTATCGGTATCTGATATGGTGCCACCAAGCAAGATTACTTCCCGTCCCTCAACGGGATCAACGATACGCATATAGCGTTCGCCATCGGGAAAGCTTTGTACTTCCAGCTGTCCTTCTTCAAACTCGCCGCGCTGCATGAGTTCGCGCTTCAGATAACTGTAGTTGGCGGTGCTGAAAAGCATCCGAGCTTTTGTCATACGGGTAATCCTCGTGCTTCCAAAACTAATTGTGTCTTTAGTTCTTGCAAACTTAATTCCAGTCCGGCCGGGTAGCGGTGTGGGTTGAGCAACCGTCTGATGGATGGGTGGAATTTGAGGGTTTCAGTTAGGCAGTGTTTTTTCGTTTCCTGTAGCGTTGGTGCGTTGTAGACATACTTCCCGTTTGTGAAAACTGGTTGTAGCAAATCAACGCCGGCTGTGCCGACGGGAATGATTTTTCTTCTGGTCGGATCGACAGGATCAACAACCACAACTTCGCTGCCGAGTTCGCTTTCGTCGTCATAAATGGCGTCGGCAATGTAGCTGCCATCTACGGAAAATCGTCTGACCTGAAGCACTCCCGGATTGGAAATTTTTGCTTGCTGTTCGGACAGCTTGATTTTGTACTGCCATTTTTCACCAGCATTTCGAATTGCACCAAGTTTATAAACTCCACCCAGCGCTGGTTGATCGAACGCGGTAATGAGTTTCGTGCCCACACCATAGGAATCTATCTGCGCTCCTTGCAAATTCAGGTTGCTGATGATGTGTTCGTCCAAGTCGTTGCTGGCCATAATACGGACATGTTTCAGGCCCGCATCATCAAGTTTCTTACGCGCTTCTATGCTGAGATAGGCAAGGTCACCTGAGTCCAGACGTATTCCCATCAACTTGTGGCCGGTCTCTTCGAGCTTGTGGGCAACTTCAATGGCGTGGTCGACGCCCCGCAATGTGTCATAAGTATCGACCAAGAAAACGCAGTTATTGGGCATAGCTTCGGCATATTTGTTGAAGGCTTCGAGTTCGTCGTCGAAGGACATGACCCAGCTGTGGGCGTGAGTCCCGAAGACTGGAATGCCGAACAGTTTGCCGGCCAGTACATTGGAAGTGCCGTCCGCCCCACCGATGTAAGCAGCGCGACTGCCACTGATCCCGCCATCGAAACCGTGAGCCCGGCGGAGGCCGTATTCAATCATAGGGCGGTCGCCTGCGGCTTCTTTAATGCGTGCAGCCTTCGTTGCAATCAGCGTCTGGAAGTTGATGATGTTCAAGAACGCGGTTTCCAGAAGCTGGCATTGAATCAAAGGTCCGCGTACCCGCACTATCGGCTCTTGAGCAAAAACAGGTGTGCCTTCAGGCACGGCGTCTATGGAGCAGCTGAATTGCAAAGAGCGAAGGTAGTCGAGAAACTGCTTGTCGAACAAAGGTTTCTTGTCGGCACCTACCAGCGTCCCCAGATAATCCGTGTCTGATTCGGATACCGTGAGATTGCCAACGAAATCTATTATGTATTGAAGACCACAAGCAATTGCGCCTTGCCCACCGAAGGGCGCCTTTCTATAGAAGAGGTGGTAGACCGCTTCTTTATCGGCGGTCCCAGTTTTCCAGTACGCATAAGCCATGGTGATTTGGTAAAGATCAGTTAATAGCGTTAGCGGCTGACGGTACAGGTCGTAAATATTGCTCATGGCGAAACCTTTGTGACGCTGAAACTTTAGCAGCTGTCCCTGATGTTTTTCGCCGTTCGGTCGTTGTTTTAGACAGAATGTCTCAAGTAGTGGGCGAGACCGTGGAGGCTCTTGGCGTACCGCGGCCCGAAAACTGTTGCCGATAGGCAGCGGCGACGGTTACAAGCAAGCAGACGCTGAATATTGACAGCAGTTTGTGCTGGAAACCCATACCGTTTTCAGTCAAATAAAATCCCCAGGTCGCGACCGGAGAAACAATGAGCATTGTCGTCCATAACTTAGCAAATATAGGCTGCAGCTTGAATTCGCTCATTGATTTAGGCAACGTAAGCGCGGCGGCCAACGCCAGGTAGAGCAGGTCATACGGGTAGGTATGTGGGCTCATCACTAACATCGCTGAGATTGTTACCGCCATTGCCCATCGAATCTGTATTTCGTTGTCCGGCTTGACTTTCATCCACAAATAGCCGAGGCAACCTGCTCCGACGAAAAATGTCCCCCACGATAGCGGCATGCAAGCGGCTTCGGAAAATACAGCAGCATAAATTGCGCGCACCGAAACCATCTGCAGTGGGTAGCAGCCGTCGTAGTCCTGGGTAGTATCGTGTTGGAAGAGCGTAAATGGATAACTAATAACGTTGGCCGGGCCTATGACAAAAGCCGCCAGAGCCAGTAAGGCTAGCTCACAGAAAGCTGCTGTGAAGAGCAATTTCCAGCGACCGAAGCGCAATGCCGGAAAGGCCAGAGGCAGAACATATTGGGGCTTCTGAAAGAGAAATGCAAATGCGATTCCGGCAATGAAATCGCGGCGTTTTGTCATCGCCCAGAAATAGATACTGGCATAACCAACGAGGTAGTACGACGTGTTGCCATGTTCTAGCGCGAGCCAGGCTGGCACACTGGCGTTGGCAGCCAGAACCAAGCAGGCCGTCTGCAACCAGGTCATAGATCGGATTTTCTTTGCCACCAAAGCCAAACCGGTAGAGCCGAAAACAACGCACAAAATGCAGAACACCAAATACGACAGCCGGAATGGTAACCAGCTGAATGGAATCATCAGCACGAACAGCCACGGCAGATTGAAGTTGTAGTACATCTTCGTTGTGTGATTCGGGCTTAGTATCGCATTGAGGTATCTGTCCTGAGTTGCCGGATCATAAATTTGAAATCGGTCGGATGAAGCGGCTATCTGCCCAAGAGAATAAAACTGCGGAAAGTCTCCGATGTAGAGATAGGGTGGATACGGACGCCGGCTGGAGTAGATATCACCGCTCTTTTCCAACTGCGCTAGCGCTACCCACGAAAGTGCAATGAGAGAGATGCAGACAAGGCAGAAAAGCCACATAGTTACGCGTGTATCTTTTATCCGGCCAATCATGGATGCGATTGTGTTTGTTTGCATGCTGCTTTAGGTCTCGGAGCTGGACGAATGCACTATTTCCGTGCGGAGTTCGTTGGTTGGTACGCAGTCCGATTGTAATCCAGCCAGAGCGCATCACCAATTATCGCAGCTAAATCGGATATTTGGTAATTGAGTTCATCGCAGCCGATGTTGTATGTTTCCCCGCCAATCTTACTTGCTGGTTCTTGCAAAAGTTGCGTGCAAAGCAAGGCGATGTCGTGGACGTGAACGAAAAGTTGGATATGGATTTGACGTAATCAGCGGCTTGAATTTTGCTTTCCGCACTACAGGGAAGCAGGCAAATGTAATACGAAGGTCTGTTTCGGATGGTCTGGATGTCCGTGCTATGATTGAAATTCAGCAGCGCCAAGGCATGATTGATGAGTGTAGGTGACACGCACGGCGGATTTGACCCCTCTCGTTTTTCTCGACTGGCGGCTCTTGAAGACAGGAATTTCTGGCACAAGCAACGAAGCAATCTCATTCTCTGGTCCATTTCGGAGTATGCCATCCCGACGGGGAAATTGCTGGAAATCGGCTGCGGCACGGGCTTTGTGTTGAAGAATATCGCTCGCGAATTCCCGCAGCTTGAGCTGTATGGAAGCGACCTGTTTGGCGAAGGATTGGTGTTTTGCGCAGAGCGAGTACCGAAAGCAACGCTCGTTCAGCTTGATGCATTGCAGCTGCCATACACCAACGAATTTGATATCGTTGGTGCCTTTGATGTACTGGAGCACATCGAGAATGATGTCGGGGCGCTCAATGGTATTGCAAAATGCCTAAAATCCACAGGCAGTCTCGTTCTTACCGTGCCCCAGCACGGATTTCTCTGGAGCCAATCTGACGAACTGGCACACCACTGTCGGCGCTATTCGCGCCAGGAACTGGAAGATAAGTTGGATGAAGCCGGTTTCGATGTGGTTCGCATTACTTCTTTTGTCTTCCTCCTTCTGCCCCTTATGATGGCTTCCAGGCTTTGGCAGCGATGGGCAAAGCCCAAGTTCGACGTTCTGTCGGAACTCGAAGTGGGCGGGTTAGTGAACTGGACGTGTGAGCAGATCATGACTATCGAGCGTTTCTTAATTCGACAAGGCGCATCACTCCCAGTTGGAGGCTCTTTGTTGGTAGTTGCAAAGCCACGACAGACTGCCACTGAAGTTTAGGCGCGTTCTTTGGGATATTTGCGGCGTATTAGTTTTTCAATTGGCGATGGCGTTTGTATGCGCTGTGTCGAGTTCTAGTATCTTTGCTGCTTCCTGCTTTTTGTCCATGCGGGATAGCATCTGTGCGTAGAGCTTCATGGCCTCAGTAAATTCCGGGTGGTCTGTTTGTTCCATCAACTGGCTTATGTCCAGCGCCTTCTTATAGTACCTGTCTGCTTCTTCGGTTCGGTTTTGGCGATCGAATATTTGCCCGAGTCTTCCTATCGTGTAGGTTAAGGAGTGGTCTCCTTTGCTATGGCTTTCTTTCATAGATTTGGCAAATAGCGTCAAAGCCGCTTCTTTTTTCCCAAGTTCAAGGTACGCTGTCGCTAGCGCGTTGCGCGAAGAGTTGCCCCAGCGCCGTTTTTTGTCACCGGATAGCGTTTGGGAAATATCGAAGGCCTTTTGGAACTTGTCCGCGGCTTGCTGATAGCGCTCGCCAACGTAGTCGTTATACCCGTCATCAAAGGTGGCGACAAGTGCTTCTTCGCTCTGGGCACCGTATACGGTGCGTCGTACCGAGAGCGAACGCTCGAAATAGAGAGTTGCTTGCTTCGTCAAGCCTTGATCACGATGGATTTTGCCAAGTATATGCAGAACAGTTGCCCCGGGTTGACTATCGATTTTTTTTTGGTCCTCCAAAATAGACAAGGCGCGCTCAAACAAGGGCACTGCCTTGGCCGGCTGATAGCTGCTTACATAAACGCTGCCGTAGGCGAACAGGACGTCGAACTCAGTTGGCGCGAACGGCTTATTTTCGCCTTTGTAGAGAGGCTCCATTTGCCTGAAGATAGCTTCGGCAAGAGGCTGCTTATTGTCCAGCCCATAAGTTGTCCCTAGAACATACTGGCTATAGTGGTAACGGAAATCGAAAAAGCTGAATGGGCGGCTGATATCGGCTGCGAACTGCAATTGCTGTTCAGCGGCAGGAAATAGCTTGTTGTCAATTGACCTTTTGGCCTCAGAGACCTTTGACCACCAAAGTAGCCACGACCCCACATAGCAAGCCACGCAGGCGACGAATACCAGCATTAACACTGAGAAGTGCTTTGACTTCATACTGGATTTGTGCCCCGGCTTCGCTGCTAATATCCGATGTACAAGTTATGTCAAGGAAGCAATGAAGGTTGCCCAACAACGGGTATATTGTACGCATTCCAACTTGTGAAGAGTTGCCAAAACAGAAACGAACCTGAAACATTAATGGACTATGCTGGTAAGGCTGGCCTGCAGCAGTGAGGTTTTATGCAAGCGCTGCGAGATTCGGACTCTTTCGAAAAAGAATCTACAACGACAGAACAAACGTCGTCAGAGACACCGGTTGAGACTTCGGGCGCAAGTCCGATACCGGCTTTAGTCCTGGCATCTGTCCCGACTGCAGCGCCTGACACGACGTCGGGGACGGCACCATCTGCCGAAACATCCCCGTTGCCGCCTGTCTCAACTTCCACCAAAGCCAAGCCATACGAATGGATTCTTAGCCCGAGTATTGATTTGATGTTTTGCTGCGGGGGAGTGCTTTGGCTCCTCTATGGCGCGTTTCTTCTTGGCGCTAAGCCTGTACTGGAAGCAGGTGTAGCGGCAGCTTTCATGTGGTGGATCTGTAAATTCGGACTGATTTTCTTTTCGTACGGTCACCAACCAGCGACGCTTTGGCGCGTCTATGGCAGCCCTCAAACGCGCAAGACTCTGGGGCCTATTGTGGCAGTCTGGGGGGTTGTGGCGATCGCGGCACTAATTTGCTCGATGTTCATCAGCGGATTTGTCCAGATTTTCACAAAATTGATTATCTGGTGGCAGATCCAGCACGTTCTGGCACAGTCATATGGTATCGCCCTGATTTATTGTTATAAACGCGGCTACTACATGAATGACTTCGAGAAGAAATCGTTTCTCTGGATGATTAACGGCAGTATCGTATATTTCCTCCTTCGTGCGTGCACCTTTGAGTCGTGTGGCAAAAAGAACCTGTATGGTTTGGAAATTCCATTTTGGGGTCCGCTACCGATGTGGATTTACAGTATTGCTTTGGCTTGCCTGGTGGTCATAACGTCCGTGTTTGCATATAACGTGATTGCCAAATATCGACGAGACAAACAATTGTTTCCTTGGCCAGGACTGCTTGCAGTCGGCACTGGACTGATGACGTATCACCTGGACTTTGCTTTCTTCGGTGCTGCCTTTTCTCTTTTCACTATCGCTTACTATCATGGCTGCCAATATCTTGTGGTGACAACGGCATTTTACTTAAAAGAAAGGGGTCTTCCGGAAGGTCTGCCGGCGTCCAAGATCGGCTCGTTGCTTGCGAAACCTGCAACTTTGCGCTATTTTTTCTTCCTCTGCGTCGGTGGTGTGATCCTTTCAGACGTGTTGCCGCGGGGACTTTCTGCATTCGGTCTCAGCGCCGCGGCTGCGTATTTGGCAGTCTTTGCTACTGCAAACTTTCATCATTACTTTGCCGATGGGCTCATTTGGAAGCTACGTGATCCGGAAGTTCGCAAGCTCTTGGTTGCTTAAAGTTCGTCCCGTTGCCTTCGGCGCAGCATTGTAGAGGGGAGGGGCTTGTCCCCTCCCGTTGCCCAGATATTGCTGAAGTGTTCGCCGATTAGTCAGCGATGACTTCCTAGAGCGGGAGGGGACAAGCCCCTCCCCTCTACAATGCATCAGCACACCGTGCCTACAGCGTGAGCTTTTTGAGAATGGTATCAATTTGCGCTTCGGTATCGGATATGGTGCCAGAATTATCAATCACGCGATCTGATCGGCGGGCCTTTTCTGGCTGCGGGATTTGCGCAGATAAACGTTGTGTGATTTCTTCATCGGACAGCCCACGCGTTTGTCGAAGTCGCGCGCGCAAGACTTCTTCATCGGCAACTACGCTCCAGATTTCTTCGTATCGCTCTTCCAGACCGGCTTCAAAGAGCAAGGGAACGAGCATGAATACAAATGTGTCCGTTGGCAGACTCTTGAGCAGGAGATCGCATGCTTTTAAGACTTCCGGATGCACGATGCGTTCTAAATGCCTTCTGGCACCGTTATCGTCAAACACAATGTTGCCTAGCTTCTTGCGATCAATCTTTCCATCGGCAGAAAGAACTTCCTTTCCGAATCTGGTAACGACGGAGTCTTTCAACTCCGCGCTATGCTCAAAGAGTTCGTGCACCACACTGTCGGTATCGATTACCTCATAGCCGCGTTGGTCAAGAATTGTGCCAACGAGCGATTTGCCGGCACCGATGCATCCCGTTATTGCGATCACTTTTGGTCGCATCAACGATCGCCTTTGATCAATGCGGGCTGTTCTATTGATTGCAATATTGTCTCGATCAAGGCGTTACTGGCTTTGGATGGCGCCCACGCCGAACCTTTGACTGTCACCGCTCCTGGTGGCATCTCGCAAAGAACAAAAATGTATTTTTGAGAAATCTTTGCGTCTATGGGCAAAGCAAGTAGTTCTCCGGCCTTGCTATTCAGGATTTCCACGCGAAGCCCGAATTTAGGCAGAGCGCCGATTAGCGTGACAATTGCTGCATCATATGTGGAGCGCAATATTCTTTGCTGGGCGGAAGAGGATTGCTTGAGTCTATGCGCTTTTGCGCGCCAGGAAAGCGGTGCTTTGTGACTACTGATGGACACCCTGGTTTGCTCGGTGAAATTCACGCTTGGCGAACTCGGTGCTAAAGGCGGTCGCTGTTTTAGTTCTGGCGGCAAGATGGAAGGGCTGGTAGGCAGTATTGGACGCCTATCCCTTTCCAAAGCAGTGGGCCCGCTGTTGGATGCGTCAAAAGAATCGCTGCTCCGAAAATCTGGAGCTGGCGGTGGGATCCCGTCTTCTGCTGGGAGCTGTCCGTGGGCCGGAAGGGACAGGGATAGGATTAACGAAAAAATCGGCAGGTAGTGCTTCATCACGTGATGAATTCTATCCTAAATAGATCTTAGCGGGAAACGCCAAGAGGACTGAAAACAAACACGGTTGAAAGGTTGTCAGTAAACGATAATGGGCGCTTGCACAATTTTGAGGGGATGCCAATGAGAAGTTCTCTTGCTGCTTTAGCACTCGTCTTCGGTGGAAGTGGGCTATTAATGCACCTGCCAGCGACTGCAGAGAACAACAGCTTGTCTGTGCAGCAGCAAGCACTCGCCCGCGTTAAAGAAGGCGAAGCAGCAGCAGCACATGGTGATTGGCTAACGGCAAAGAATAGATTTATCGATGCCACTCGTATCGATAACCGCTGCCTGATAGGTTTTTACGATTTGGGTGTAGCGCAAGCTCATCTCGGCGAGCTTCGTGCAGCTGCGGAAGCCGAGCGTAAAGCGCTGGCGATCGATGAAAAATATGTGCCGGCTTTCGTGGAATTGGGTTGGGTTCAGTGCCAACTCAAAGACTTTGATGCAGCTACACAGTCGGTAAAAAGAGCGCTTGAATTAGATCCATACAACAAAGTTGCTCTAAAGAATCTCGAAGGCATCGATACTGCACGCGCCGCTGCTCAGCGCTTCAGACCACTGCCACCGCAACGCCCGATCGGAATTAGCGGTCCGACAGTAGTATCGCATGCGGTATCACTACCGAGCGGGACGCTACCTTTGTGCGTGGAGACAAAAGTGGCGCCGGCTACGGCTAGTTTGCTTGAGGCAGGACAATTTGCTTACAAACACGGTCAATTAGAGGTCGCCCGCCGCACCTTCGAAAAAATGATCTCACAGGCACCGGACAGTGCTCTTGCTCACGCCAACCTTGGAGTTGCGTTGGGTTCGATGGGTGATTACGATGGGCAGTTGGCTGAGGAGCGCAAGGCACTGGCCTTAGATCCCAAAAACGCGAACACTTTGGTAAACATTGGCTGGGCCGAGTTAAAGAAGTCGCGCTGGCACGAAGCCCTCACCAGCTACCAGAAAGCATTGTCTTTAAAGCCTAATCACACCCAGGCGCAGGTAGGACAAGCTTTGTCTTTGTTCAGTTTGGGCAAGGAAGAAGCCGGAATTGCCGCTGCCCGTTTGGCTGTGAAAGTGTCCCCCACATCGGCCGCTCCGAGAATTGCCATTGCGACCATGTATCAAGCACAGTCTCGCTATCCGGAAGCTTTTAGCGAACTTCGCGAGGCGCTGAAACTTTCGCCCCAAAACATGGAGGCCAAGCAGCAACTGGCAAGTCTATTGCTGCAATCCGGCGAGCAGGGGAAGGCGATTGCCCTTTTCCGCGAAGTTGTATCGTTAACTCCTTCCAGCGCACCGGCTCATGCCGCGTTGAGTCTCGCTCTTGAGATGCATGGCGACCGTGCCGGCGCTGAATCGGAAGCCGAGAAAGCGTTGAATCTGAACCCCAAGCTTCAATTGGCACAGGCCACATTAGACCGTCTTGCTCAGAAGAAGTCGGTCAAATAGACGTAATTCGACGCTAGATGTGCTCATCGGGTGTTAGACTTGAAAAGTAGAACGCCGACCGAGTGTGATGAAAAAATCCGTTCTGTCACTAGCCTTGCTTGCATGGCTCGGGACTGCCACAGCAGCCCCGGCTTTTGAGAGTGGCCTTTCACGCGGCGTTTTGGATTATCAAGCTGGGCGATACCGCCAGGCTGTCGTTGCTTTAGCTAGGGAATCCGGTGTACAACCGAGAAACGCGGTGGTGCATTATTATCTGGCCAATGCCCTTGTTAAATGTGGCGATCATGGTCAGGCTGCGGAGGAATACCGCATCGCTTACATGCTTGATCCTGCAGGGCGCGTGAGCAATTACTGCGCCGTGGCGCTGAAAGGCTATAAAAAAGAACTACCCAGCAGCGCCGATATGCGTAACTTTTATGCCACTATAGATGGTGGCGGTTCTGTTGAGTCGGCGGCATTTCCGCAGCAGCAGGGGAGTCCATCATCGGGTCAGTCCGTGCGGGACCAGACAGCTGGTCAGTATCCATCTATTCAACATGCATCGTCAATCATTCGTCGCCAGGTTACATATGAGAAGGCGAAAAATCAGTCCATCGGCGATTTAAACGTAAGCTCGATCATCAAGAACGGCGATTATGAATCGCGGCGCATAGATGTTCAGGCGCGAGGGGAGATTGAGAAGCTCTGGTCCCCGCAAGCGCATCCTACGGATCCGCGCATGCTCGACCGTACTTATCTGGAATCGCGCGAGAAACAAATTATCAGCGCTGCAAAAGACGAACAAGAACACATTCGGCGAGTCGCACTTTCGCGAGCAAATCAGTATCGTAAAACTGCAGAGATGCGGCAAACTTCCCTTGACCAAGTAGCCGATAATCTCGAGGAACAAATGCGCGGCAAGCCCAGCAATGGCGGAGTTAGATTGCTTGCAGAAGGCACTGATCTTTATGTGCGCCGCTACGGTTCCACAACCGGAAATCACGCTATTTCTGAGGTTCACGGAGCTGTCGCTCGTATTTATGGTAAGCGCGCAGAATCGAACTCTGGTGCTGTTAACAACGACATTGAGGCTCGCGACGGTCAAGCTAATGTACGCAGCCGTTCTGTGCGCGGAAAAGTTCTAAACTAAACAGCCAGAGCGCGTTTTCGCAAGATTCTTTTTGCTGTTGTCTTTTTGGACGATCTGGTATGATGCACGTAGTCTCGGTCGTAGGATAAAGCTAAGTAAGTTTTGTCCTACAAGAAATCGAATAAGGGGTTCCGATCTACTCGAAGCAGCGACGTAAACCTATGAAGCCTATACGCCCGGTCGTATAGGAATTAGGAAACGGGAAGCTGTTAGGAGGTACCCCACCTGGCTCACCCCGGGTCAAAACGAGAAGCTGCTCTACGGCTGAGACAAGTTATTCTAGGGGCGCATCAAGCGCCCCTT
>JADYXS010000072.1 GCA_021772155.1 Candidatus Obscuribacter sp. | reverse complement strand
GGGCAGGCACCAATAGCCTTGCCCTCCTGGTTGCCGACAGCAACCCTCGTGCTGATGCCGATTGCGGCATGCTGGCAAGTTTGGCTTTGGTCTTTCAACCGCCTCACAGATCGATCCGACGACCCATACGGTCTGTTTGCGCTTTTGGCCGCAACCGCTTTTTCGCTAATCGCTGCAAAACAGCAGTCCAGGTCACCAGCGAATCACCAGATTGACTGGATGCAAGCAGGCTTGATAGGAGCGAGCCTAGGGGCCTATGTCCTTACCGTGGATTCTCTGCCCATGCTAATACGCAGCGGATTTGCAATCTCCGCTGTTGCTCTGCTCATATCGCGAGTAATTTTTGGCATGCGCATCAACTTAGCAATCCTCGGATTGTGCTTGCTGTCACTACCTGTGGTGGCGACCATGCAGTTCTACATGGGCTTTCCATTACGATTATTGGTGACTCGTGCTGTTTCAGCGATCGTGAATATCGGTGGCTATTCCGTCAACCAAAGCGGTACCGATTTGATATGGGCGAGGCACGTTGTCGGCATAGACCCGTCCTGCAGCGGAGTAAAAATGCTATGGACAGGATTTTTTGCCGCACTTGCCCTTTCGTGCCTGCACAAGATGAGCAACACGCGGACTTTGTTACTTTGTTTCGGGACGCTGGCGGTGGTTTTGTGTGGGAACATAATTCGCGCCACAGCTCTCTTTCTAATGGAAGTACTGACGGAGCGATCACAGTTCGTCCCACCGGAGTGGCTGCATTCAGCAGTAGGCGTGGCAGTTTTCGCCTTCATACTTCTGGCAGTGGCGGTTTTAGCAAACTTCATGGCACGAAAGGCCCATAATGAGCCACAAGCGCCCCTCGGCGAAGGCAATCAATCCTGTGCTGATTTTGAGTCGGTTCAACTAAGGCGCTCGCGTAGCTCTTACTACGCCACAGGAGCCTTTGCCCTAGTTTGTTTGATCACCACTATTACATCTTTCACATACGCCAAAGCCGTAACGCCGGCAATTGATCAATCCAAGATTATCTATGTAACGCCCAGCTCTATCGATGGCACTGAAGTACGCGAGATACCACTAACAGTGACAGAGCAAGCTTTCACAGAGGCGTTTCCCGGAATCATTCATAAAATGACTGATGGACGCAGGCAGTTCATTTTGCGTGATGTAATGCAAGCCACCCGCCAACTTCATCCAGCCGAAGACTGCTTTAAAGGAAGCGGATACAAAACGCACTCAAAGCCGAATCTCCGTGACACCCATGGCACAGCCTGGGGACAATTCGAAGCGTCTACAGGTGATCTGACTTTAATTGTTCGAGAGCGGATTTATGACGACCACGGACAATCATGGACCGATGTTTCATCATGGTACTGGGCCGCGCTGTTCGGCAAAACCAAAGCACCATGGCACGCCCTAACCATTGCCTCGCCGCTGTAGGGGACGGGTCCCCTACAATCAATCAACCGATGCGCCGCCATTTGTGAAAAAGATTTCTCCTGCCCTTTACGTGCGGTTAACCGAACGCGGCAGACGACGTAACACTGGTCGCTTAACCTATTAGTAGAAGAGACGCGCCGAGCAGGTTTGCTGGAAAGTGCAGCTTCGATGGACAGGTAATAATCATGTACTCCACTAGAAAGAGAATCAATTTCACGCTGCTCGCATTAGGTTCATCCATGGCAATACTGGCCGTCAGCAGCGGGGCAGTATCAGCAGAACCGGCTGCTCAAGCCGAGTTTACCCAGGTATCGAATTCCTTGACTCTGGAACATCTCAAAAACGGTAGCTACCAACTACCGGACAACGCCTGTGGCTACAAAATCGTTAAACTCCATAATGGAAAAGGTGATACCCAAGGCACAGAGGTCGTTTTCGGACGAGCGTCGTTTGGAAAATTAACAGACAAAAAAGAAATCGGTGCCGTCATCCACCTTGCATACAAAGACGAAATGTTCGGCTGGCTTCAACAAATCGTCTTCGTGGTTTCGCGTGGAGACAAGCTGCTTCAAATCGGCGAGCTAGGAATCGACGAACGGGAACAGCTAAGAAACATTGAAGTACGTGACGGCGACGTTCTAATCGAAACCGCAATTCCAGATGAAAAGTCCGGCAAGGTCTACAAAAAGTGCTTGAAGGCGCAGCTAGTCGAAACGTCTGAAGGCTGCGAACTGACTTCGACACAGTGGAACTGGTATACCACCGAAGGCAGTCAAGAGCCCGTGACTAAGCTCGTTTCACTGCGCCCTTAACAAACGCGATCGGGAACCTCTGGCGCAATAACTACGTCGTACTCTTCTATTGAGGGGTTACTTATCTCGACATGAACGTGGCACGCGTTTTACAACGCAATATTAAGATGCGCCGACCGAACAAGCGCTGGCGCAATTCCTGGCGGCCAAAAACGATAATTCTATCTCTGGTTGCGATAGGGACGCTATTTGGTCTTCTGGTGGTGTTACCGCCAATCGCCTTGAAATTGGTCGGTCTTGATCATCCGTTGATTCCCATTGCAGGAGATGGACTGCAAATTTATGACCGGGACAATCACGCAGTTTGCACCATATACGGTGACCGCGATCAACAGCTTGTCAAACTAAAGCAAGTATCGGCTTTTGTTCCGAAAGCGTTCGTCGCCGCAGAAGATCATGACTTTTACGTGCACAACGGCGTGGATGTTCTCGCCGTGATGCGCGCCATAGCTGTCGACATTAGCGCTGGACATGCAATCCAGGGCGGTTCAACAATTTCGCAGCAGCTCATCAAGAATCTCTATTTTGAAGGCAAGAAGCGCAATATTGGCGATAAGTTTAAAGAAGCCTTGATGGCGATGGATATCGAGCAGCGCTACAGCAAAGAGCAAATTCTCGAAGCGTACTTGAATTGCGTGTACTTCGGTCGTGGTGTTTATGGAATAGAAAGAGCATCGCAGACCTACTTCGGAAAACCAGCAGCTAAGCTCAACCTTGCAGAATCAGCTTTTCTTGCCGGGTTAGTCACTGCACCTTCAGAGTTAAGCCAGCCTGCTAATCGAAAAAGAGCGGTGCTCCGGCAGCAGTTAGCTCTGAACAGCATGGCCGAACTAAAATTCGCTCCGTCCGTGGATATCCAGAACGCGAAGAAGTACTCCCTTAAGTTTCAAAGCATTAATCCAGGGCAACGTTACCGTCACTACACGGACGCGGTAATAGAATTTTGTAGACGGGAACTTCATACCGATGACATTTATGAGAAGGGGTATCGCGTTTACACGAACATGGATAGGGTGGCTCAGGGACTGGCTGAAACTGCTGTCGAAAAAGGCATCAAGAACGCACCACAGGGCATCAACCAAGGCGCGTTAGTGTCCATATCCGTGCATGATGGTGGCATCATCGCCATGGTTGGCGGTGCTGGCAAACGGTCCGAGTGGAATCAGGCGCTAAGCCCGCACACAGCCGGGTCCGCATTCAAACCGTTTGTCTACTTAGCGGCACTTTGCAAAGGAACAATCTCTCCCGATACGATGGTGGTCGATGAACCCTTGGAGATTCACCAGCCCGGTGCACCTGTTTACAGTCCGAAAAACTATGACGGCCAATACCTCGGACCGATAACGATTCGCAACGCAATTGCCTTATCACGCAACACATGCGCCGTGCGAGTAGCGCAGGCAGTCGGCCCGCAAGAAGTGGTTTTTTGTGCCCGCCAGGCCGGCATAACCTCGAAGTTGGATGAGAACCTATCTCTGGCTTTGGGAAGCTCTGCTGTGTCACCGCTCGAAATGGCTAATGCTTATGCAACGTTGGCCCGGGGCGGCGAATTTGTTGAAGCGCAATTGGTCCGCGAAATAAGAGATTCGCAAGGCAGGCCGTTCAAACAGTTCCAGCAGCAGTCCAAACCAGCCTTCGCATCGGAACCTGTGGCCCAGCTTGTGGACGCACTACAGGACGTCGTCGAAAATGGCACCGGTACCCGCGCTCGCTTGTTCGACAGACCCGTGGCAGGCAAGACGGGAACATCGGATCAGGGAAAAGATATCTGGTTTGTCGGTTTTACACCAGATATGGTGACAGCGGTTTGGGGCGGAAACGACCAGAATAAGCCTGTGAAAGGGCAAGTAACTGGCGGTTCTGTCATGACGAAGATTTGGCACACTTATATGAATGGTTACTACGACCAGCGTCACATTGCCGCAGGAGCATTCATTCAGCCGCTCAATCCCTTAATCGAGGATGCAGAGCCTGTCCACATTATGCCTTCATCATCGGGACGCTACCACAATTTCTTCGATGGTTGGTTCGGCGACGAGGATTCTCCCAACAATCGAGAATCTCAAGGCGTTCGAAGCTATCAATGGGCACCATCACAAGATGTTCAAGAAGATAACGGCAACCATAACCGACATGACGAGAAGAAGAAGTCTAAAAAGCTAAAAAAATTCGTGCGCAAAATCAAAGCGTGGTTGGACTTTTGACAAGTAGACAGTTATGCAAACGCACATGAAGCGCTTCTGCGGCTCAACGATTCAGCAGCGGATGCCCCGGGCATAGAGGACTGTGTCTCACGGGTCAACAAATAATGGGCGAACCACTCAAAATCGGTGAGTTGCTAGTCAGAGCTGGAGTAATCACCGAAGATAAGCTCAACGAGCGACTGGGTCTGGCGCGGCAACTCGGCTTGCCAGTGGGTCACGCACTTATTGAATCGCAAGATGTAGACCAGGAGCAGCTCGTCAACTTTATTCACATCCAATCATTGAATGTGGACGGCCTGATAACGCTAGAAACTGCCGTCCACCTGACACGAAACATTTTCAAAAACCACATTACACTTGAGGAAGGCTTAGCCCAAGAAGGGCTTGCTGACCAGCATTTATCCCATCGCCTCGGTGAACTGCTGGTGATGGCCGGATATATTAGTGAAGAGAACCTCGCCTGGGCATTGCTGGCCAGCGGCGACAACGGTATCCCTCTTGGACACGTGCTTATCCAGACCGGCGCCGTACCACCTGCCATCGTCGCAATTGCGTTAACAACCCAGCATCAACTGCGAATGAAGAGTATGACAACCGACGAGGCAGTCGCGCGCCTGCGAAACTTTAAGCCGTCGGCGGCGACTGCTTAGGGTTTATCCGGTCTACGCTTTGCCACATCTTCGATCATTTTCTTTGAGAAGTCATGAGTGTCTTCTATCGAGATCATGCGACCCTTCATTTCCATCAGCTGGTCTTCTAGCAAATTGACCTTTTTCTTGAGCAGCTTTACTTCTTCGGAATTGACCGACTTCCCGGCAATTCGGTTCGATATTGCCACGATAAGAGGCCGGAACAGCAGTACCGGCGGGATAAATATGATAGCGATGACCAGAACCAGCCAGAGCGGGAAGTCCACAGGCATAGACTCAGCGTCTCCGTTTAGATGTTATGCGACAATAATAATATAACCGACCGTGGATGCCGTCTTGCATGACTCAGCAACAATGCCCGACAGGCAATTTACAATCGAAGCACAAAGCGAATTGACAGGGGTCGAATTCAGGCTCAAGCAATTCATCAGTGCGAAGGGCTGAGGACCATGGTGGCATTCGGACGAGTCAATTCAGGCGTGATCGTCTATCGAATCAATGCGCGAAAATTGGAAATATTACTTGTTCACCAGTCCGGGAAGAGAAAGAGCCTCTGGAGCATTCCGAAAGGCGGCGTTGATCAGCTTGAGGAGCACGAGCGAGCTGCTCGGCGAGAAGTATTAGAAGAGACGAATGTCAAACTGGAACAGCTGGATTTTCTTGGCTACGCGGACTATGGCAAGGGCAGCAAACGCCTCTACTGCTACATGGGTCAGTGCCCCAGCGGTGCCGAAATCAAATGCAAGCAACCGGAAATTGATTTTGCTGGATTCTACGAAATTGCCCAGGCTAAGAAGATGGTGGAAAAGCAACAGCGCGTCTTGATTCAAGCGCTGCAGAAAATAATCGCCTTTAGACTCCGCCGCGGCACTTAGCGACCAGGTTTCAACAGTCAGCAGTTCAACCAGTGGTCAATCACGCTCGTTCTTGACCCATTCGATGTCCGAGCCATCTTCTACCGGAGGCAGTGGCAGCACTGGCTTCTTCATAGTACAAGTCATTTCCGGCATAGGCGCCTTGACCGCCATCTCTGCATTCATGGCAGCCAGTGCAGCTTCTGCCTTTGCACAAATTTCCGGCTCCGGGCAGTTATCGCGCAAGAAAACCAAATGCCGATATGCAGTGAAGCATTCACCGCCATGATAGAGCGACATCGCTAAATAGATCTTCGCTCGCCAATGTCGATGTTCTACATCAAGCGCATGCTGGAGATGGATGATTGCTGCCTTATAGTCTCGATTCCTATAAGCGAGCACACCTGCGTCCACGAGCTCAGCTACGGCTGCCTCAGTTACATCCGGCATCGGCGGATCCTCTTTTAGTGACCATTGTCTACTTACCCACATTTCCAGATTAATCTGCCTTGAAGATTAACTAAGAGCTTTCGACTCTAAAGAGCGCCAGAGATACCAGCTGGCTACGCTTCTATACGGTTTCCAACGAAGCCCAAATTCTCCAAGCTCCTTGGGGGTCGGCAGGTCCGCGGCGGCTCCGTAGGTCAGAGCGAATCCTTTCCGGACTCCATAATCGTGAATCGGCAAGACATCAGGTCTACCCAACCGGAACATTAAGAGCATCTCGACGGTCCAGCGCCCCACGCCTCGCACTGACACTAAACGT
>JADYXS010000545.1 GCA_021772155.1 Candidatus Obscuribacter sp. | reverse complement strand
TGCCTGGGAAACAAATTGGATGCACGCTCAGACATCTATGCATTCGGCTGTGTCATGTACGAGGCACTGACAGGAGTTCCTGCTCTTCAAGCTGAGAATCCAATCAAGTTAATCATCAAACAGATCAATGACATGCCTGTGCCACCATCCCAACTAAAGCAAGACTATGCCATTCCAGCAGATCTTGAATATGTTGTCATGCGCTGTTTGTCTAAAGAGCCTTCAGATAGATATCAAAGCGCACAAGCGGTGTTGACTGACCTGCAGAGCATTCGCGATGGTCGTAAGTTAAAGTACAAATCAGCTGCCACGCTGGCGAAAAAAGATGTTGAGAAGAAGATTACTCCTGTGGAGCTTTGGTGCCTCATAATCGCTGTCGCTGTAGGTGTTTTCGCCATCGCATGTGTCGTTGGTAATTCCGAGAGTGGTCCGTATCCAACGACTGGGTTGGCCGTGCCAATTCCGCCGGGAGGCTTGCAGCAGGCGGTCGGCGGTCCAAAGCTGGTCGGCGATCTGCACGCGGACGCCGACGAGCTCGATAGGTGGTCCTACAAGTATTTCATGGCTGGTGACTATGCAAAGGCAATTCCGTACCTTGAATTTGGCATCAGGACATACAAAGAAGGCGGCAAGCACTACGGCAACAACGGCGGCGAGGACACCTATCTGGCTGACAATTACCAGCATTTAGGCAAATGTTACCTGGCTTTGAACAAGCCATTACAGGCGGTGCCGAATTACCAGGAAGCTTTGCGCCTATATAACAAATACGGCAAGTATCCCGGCGGCGGCATGGCTGAGGCGGTAGCAGACTATGCTACTGCGCTGGATAGACTAGGGCGCTCTAGCGAAGCGGCGAAGATGAGATCGGAATTTGACAAGGTTGGACGCCTGTCGGTGATTCCGTAGAAACAAGAGGGGAGGGGCTTGTCCCCTCCCGTTGAACGAAGGCGGCGCTGATCACCCGTGGTGCACGGAACACCTGTAGTTGAGGCATGCACCAATCCGATAGCTTAGAACGGGAGCCGACAGGTAGGGCAACTCGGCAGGCTTCGCTTGCACGCGCTGCCCTAGGGACAAGCCCCTCCCCTACCTGCAAGTTGACTAGGGTGCCATAACGGATTGTGGCGCACGGCGCCACCCCTGCAATGCCCCATCCTCAGGCAAGAAGCTGTTTAGATGCTTCCATAAATGCGTTGCAGGTTTCGGCGTCGATGTTGCATAGGTGCACTTCTCGGAGTGTTGTTTCCGGATGGTTCTTGAGGTATTCACGCGCAGTACTGACGATCACATGCGCGCATACATCCTTCGGTCCACCGAAAATTCCCGAAGAAATTGCTGGAATCGAAATACTGGTGAGCTCGTGTGCGTCGGCAACCTCAAGGCTGGTTCGAACTGCCGCCCCGAGAAGCCTTTCACCATCCCCTTTCGACCAGACCGGCCCGACGGCATGAATGACGTACTTTGCGCTCAGTTCGCCACCACTGGTGATGGCGACATCGCCGGTTGGGATGGGTCCGTTTCTCTTGACCCATTCATTGCTTTCTTGCTGAATTGCAGTCCCGCCCACTTTGCTGATGGCGGCAGCTACTCCGCCGCCGTGCAAAAGCTGACCGTTTGCCGCATTGACGATCACCTCGGTTTGCTCTGCAGTAATGTCGCCGCGAACGACGCGCATAGTGGCTCCTGCCACTTGGTACTCAGCGAGAATTGTATTCATTGGTTTGGTCCGTATATCGAAAGCAAGATATCCTACCAGAGCAGGGCGATTTGTCTACAGATCATGCGACATTCTGTACGACTCATCAAGCTAATTTAAACGAATGTACATCGAGCGGACCGATTTCGCTCTGCCGCAGCTATAATCGGCTTCTTCTAATCTGAGGTATTTTGGCCTTTACGATTGCATAACAAATTACATCTGATAGGGAAAGTGTGGCGAAAACCCACCGCTGTCCCGCAACTGTGAACCAGCAACGGCTGAAAGTCAGAATGCCTGTCAGAGCGTACATAGGTCAACCTCTTCGAGGCAAGGAGGAAAGGCGAAGGTCGCAGCAATGCGACACGTTCTTCCGCTCGTTGAGGCGGGAGATTTTTATTTTTGGAGGTTACGTGGACATAACGACGGTAAGTGAAACTCGCATGTTGGAAATGGTTTTTCCGGATCAGACCAATCATTACGGAACGTTGTTTGGCGGGCACGCCTTGCGGCTCATGGACATGGCCGCCTTTGTGACGGCATCTCGTTATTCGCGCAAGGCGATGGTAACGGCATCGTCTGAGCGCGTCGATTTCAGTGCTCCGGCTAAGCATGGGCAGCTTGTGGAGCTTGTTGGAAGGGTTCAGCGTGTCGGCAGGACTTCAGTAAATGTGGTCGTTGATATGTTCGCTGAGGACTTACTAACCGGTGAGCGCCACATGTGTGCAACTGGCAATTTTACCTTAGTTGCAGTGGATGAGTTGGGGCAGCCGACCCCGATTCAAGCGACTGACAGCGGCGACACAGGTCAACCGTAACCCACCAAATATGGTTCTATGGCTCACGCCATTTATCAGTTTCTTCTTGGGTTTGAAAACGCAGGTATAAAACTTTCTTCAAGTCTGGCGTGCCAACAAGTGCGCGCCCACCCTCGGCAATTGGAAAAACCATGATGTGGATTCCGGAACCAACGTCCTCGTCGGGCGTGCCGAGCCAATCGACAATGTCTTCGTAATTCGGCTTGGCTGGAATGGCATCGAATGATGATTTTGTAATCCTAAAGTTCTGTCGAGGGAGATCGCTTACAGCCTGCGCTATCTTGCCCGAATTGAAGCGTTTTACGAATGCCTCCTGTTCGTTAGCTTCCCAGCCTTGCCCAGAGCCGTGGAACATGAGCACTTTTCGCGTGTTCGGCGTCACAAGAGACACGCTAATCCACGTGTACGGCCGGGCTTGCGACGCTTGCCCGAATCTATGATGATTCAAGCCAACAGTTACTTCGCAGGCTTTATCCGCGTCTTCTTTGGAGACATAGCGTGCAGTCTGCGAGTACCCCTTGTACTTGACGATAGGCTTGGAGAAGCTATGGACATAGCCGGTAACTTGAGGGAAAATCCCGTACCAACCGGCTCGGATGGCGTCATTGTAGAATTCGTTTCCTCTGCCAGATGCCGTCGAAGGTATCAGCATCGTGACTGCTACGAGTAACAGGACAATAGGCTTCAGCCGTGTGAACATTGATCCTCGAAGGTGCGCCATTGCTGCTGAGTCGGGTGACTCGAAGTTTAGCTCATGCACCAAGTCTATTAATACCAGAATAGACGATCACCTGCTTGGTGCGCCGGACTTCTACCTTCGGTCTACCCGGGCGCGCGGGCATCTTGCCCGCTCCGTGGTGTAGGGGCAACGCTCTCGGAAGGCGGGCACCGAATATGGTGCTACATCACGGGCATATAGAAAGTACTCTTGCTGCCTTTCGTCTAAGTTGATGGCCAGCCTCTCCACATATAATGGGAAGCGAGCGCTGAATGTGACGCAGATTTACATCCGCGAGCAATTCTGGTTGACATTGGTTCGAGAACCGGCATAATTGCACTCATGTCGAACCGCGCCACAATGATGATGAGCATGCCGTACTCCCCCGCCAGGGAAGTAGGGTGGTTGCACGTCACAAGGCTAGACTAAAAAACAGCTTTATAAAGTGCATCTAACTCCCCTTCTCTGGCAGAGAGGGGGAGTTTTCTTTTGTCGATATTTAGGAGAAAACCAAATGACCAGCAACAATCACACCGGTACAAATAACAACAACGCCGTTGCCTGTACCAAAGCGAATGAAGAAACCCATCGCGAATTCACGAGTAGGCTCGACTTCGCAACACGCGCCATTCACCATGCGCAAGAGCCTGATTCAGCCACAGGGGCGCTCAGCACGCCTATCTATCAAACGTCGACTTTCGTCTTGGAAGAGCTCGGCAAGAACAAAGGCTATCAATACGCTCGCTCACACAACCCGACACGTAGCGCCCTTGAAGGCTGCCTCGCTTCATTGGAAGGTGCACGCTTCGGAATTGCCACAGCATCGGGACTGGCAGCTGTTTCAGTTGTTGGCAGTCTGCTCAGTGCTGGCGATCACGTAGTTGTTGGCGAAGACGTTTATGGTGGCGTGTACCGCTTGTTCGAGAAGGTACTGAAGCGCTACAACCTGCACTTCACCTATGTAAACGCCCGCGAACTAAGCGAAGTGGAAGCTGCCATTCGCCCGGAAACGAAATTGATTTGGCTTGAAACACCGACGAACCCATTGCTCAACTTAGCTGATTTGAAGGCGATTGGTGAAATCGCTAAACGACACAACTTGATTTACGCTGTGGACAACACCTTCGCCACTCCTTACTTTCAGCGTCCGCTGGAGTTTGGAGCAGATGTGATTGTGCACAGCACGACCAAGTACTTGAGCGGGCACAGCGACATCATCGGCGGTTGTGTTATCACCGACAGAGAAGACCTCTATGAAGAACTCAACTTCTATACGAACGCCGCTGGTTGCGTTCCCGGACCGTTCGACTGCTACTTGATTCTACGTGGACTCAAAACTCTAGCTCTTCGTATGAAGGAACACCAACGCAATGCTTTGGCTGTCGCGACGTTCCTTGAACAACATGACGCGGTGGAAAAAGTGTTCTACCCCGGTCTTGCTTCCCACCCGCAGCACGAATTGGCTAAGAGGCAAATGACTGGTTTCGGCGGAGTTGTGTCGTTTGTCGTCAAAGGCGGCTTTGAGAATGCCAAGAGTATTCTTCATTCGACGAAGTTATTTGCATTGGCGGAAAGTCTTGGTGGTGTGCGTTCGTTGATCTGCCATCCGTCCACGATGACGCACAAGCCGATTCCGAAAGATGTGCAAGAACAGATTGGAATCGTCGATGGTCTGATCAGGCTATCTGTCGGAATTGAAGAAGGCCGCGATTTGATCGCCGATCTGGAACAGGCTCTGGCTCGCACGACCCAATCTATTGATCGTACCGAAGAGCGTCAATTGGTTGGCAGTCGTAAGTAACCATCACATTTTTCAAAGGAGTTCATATGTGTGATATCGATTTGCAAGTTCGCGAACAACAATCAAACTTTGCGCCCGGCGTTGCCGTGCTCAAGTTTGGTGGCTCTTCTGTGAAGAGCGTTGGACGCATGCAGCACGTCGTGAGTCTTATTGCCGAACGCTGCCGTACTCAAAAGACTTTGGTCGTGGTGTCAGCCATGGGCGACACCACTGACCATCTTCACAACTTGGCCTTGCTGTGTACCGATAATCCCGATAAGCGCGAGTTGGATGTGCTGCTGTCAACTGGAGAGCAGGTATCAATTGCATTGCTTTCAATACTTCTCAAAGCTGCCGGTATCAACGCGAAATCGTTCACCGGCACTCAGATTGGGATGCTGACTGAGTCCTCTCATGGAAGCGCTCGCATTCTTCTGATTGATTCAGAAATAGTGGCGCAAGCCTTAGCTGAAAATGATGTGGTCGTTGTTGCCGGATTTCAGGGAGTAACTGTCGATGGTGACATCACAACCCTTGGACGAGGTGGCTCCGACACCACCGCGGTGGCCCTGGCCGTTGCCGCCGGCGCTGAAGAATGCGAGATTTACACAGACGTCGACGGGATATTCACTTCTGATCCAAATAAAGATCCGCTCGCGCAGCAGATTCCGAATATCAATTATGACGACTGTCTGAGTATTGTGCGAGGTGGTGCTCAGGTTATGCATGATCGCTCAATTCTGCTTGCCCAACAATATGGGTTGAAAGTGCGCGTAAAAAACACTTTCAAGCCAGAGCACGTTGGTACGCTCATCGAGCAGCCGGCGGCGCAATTGGCAGCTGTTGTCGGCGCCGATCGCTTTTTTGGATTCTCCGGACGGGACGAATTGAGTTCAGCTAGAATATGCCGCGAAGTAGCGGTGTGAGAATAAAGCGATGAGCGAAAAGATAACGGTTTACGAAAAGCCCACCTGTTCAACATGCAGGCAGGTCGACAAGATACTCCGCGAATTTGGGGACGAGTACGAGAAGATCAACTACTACGTTGAGCCAATCGGAGAGGCGAAGTTGAGAGACTTGCTGGGCAAGTTGAAAATCGGACCGCGCGATCTGCTGCGTACCAAGGATGCGATCTATAAGGAGTTGAACTTGTCCAATTCCGACCACTCTGATGATCAGTTGATAAAGCTCATGGCTGAGCATCCGGATCTGATTCAGCGTCCGATTGTCGAAAAGGGCAACAAAGCTATCCTTGCGCGTCCTGCCGAAAGTATCCGCGCCCTGCTGGCGTAACACCTGAACGCCCGAATTTTGCATTTCCTTCTGACAGCGGGCTATTGCTTGCAAATGCCCGAAGCAATAGCCCGCGCGACAAGCTAAGTGAGCTTGTCGCGCTGGATTTTGCAAGATGCCGGTGGGCAGGTCCTAGAAGTCGTTGTTCGCCGCAGCCTGTCTGGGGCTAAACAACAGCACGCCTAAAGTGTGGCCGCAATGTGGGCATACGCAGAACTGCTTGCTGGTGTTGTTGAGATTGGTTCTTTCCGGAGCAGTCTGCGGGAAAATGCCTGCAGTGGAGGGACGGTTGTCAGGGCAGTAGGTAGGTGCAGTATTGGGTGTTGTGACCTGCTTGCCTGGCTTGGTGACAATGTCTGTGTTGCAATCATCGCTGGCTTGGGGGACGGTATTGGGTGTTGTGACCTGTTTACCTGGCTTGGTGACAATGTCTGTGTTGCAATCATCGGCGGCTTGGGGGACGGTATTGGGTGTTGTGACCTGTTTACCTGGCTTGGTTACAATGTCCGTGTTGCAATCATCGGCGGTCTCAGTCTTGGGATTTGTGACCCGTTTGCCTGGCTTGGTGACAATGTCCGTGTTGCAATCATCGGCGGTCTCAGTCTTGGGATTTGTGACCCGTTTGCCTGGCTTTGTGACGATGTCAGTGT
>JADYXS010000544.1 GCA_021772155.1 Candidatus Obscuribacter sp. | reverse complement strand
ATCTGGAATGGTGGGGTAGCAATCAGCGGGACGAGCGGACCTGCGACGGCAAGGCGACGGTCGGCTTGCCGTCCCGGGATATTTCACTGCGAGTGTTGTGAGATGACAAAAAAAGCACCTCTTGCCGGATTGAAAGTACTGGACCTCACGCACTTCGTTGCGGGACCGTATTGCACGATGCTGCTCGGCGATCTCGGCTGTGACGTCATCAAAGTTGAGAAGCCGGACCGCGGCGACACGACACGGCACATGAACATGAGCAAGCGGTTTGTCGCCGGGATTCCCAAGGTGGGCGGTGACTATTTTCTGGCGATCAATCGCAACAAGCGCAGCATCGGTCTGGAACTGAAGACGGCCGAGGGCCTGAAGATCTGCCGTGAACTTTGCGCTTGGGCTGATATTGTCGTGCAGAATTTCCGCCCGGGCGTAACCAAGCGGCTGGGGCTCGATTACGAGAGCCTGAAGGCTATGAATCCTCGCTTGATCTACGCGAGTATCTCGGCGTATGGTGACACCGGACCGCTAGCCGATAAACCCGGGATGGATGTTGCTGTGCAGGCGCGCTCAGGAGTTATGAGCATCACCGGTGGCGAGGGCGGCACAGAGCCTCTCCGGCCTGGGGCGTCACTGGCGGACTTTAGTGGCGGCATCTATCTGACCACCGCTGTCATGACCGCGCTGTACCATCGTGAGCGGACGGGTGAAGGTCAGGAGGTCAGTGTGTCGCTTATTGATGCGACTATGAGTCAGTTGATCAATTATTCCGTTGCCGTTCTGGATGGTGGCTCGACCATAAAGCCGGTGGGTTCTGGACATCCGCAGGTCGTTCCGTACCAGGCTTTCCCGACTGCGGACGGACATATCGTGATCAGCGCCGCCGCCAATAAAATATTCCAGCGATTATGTGCTCTGCTCGAATGTGAACCTGTGGCTGCTGAGCCTCGCTTTGCGACGAATCACGACCGCGTCAGGAACCGTGATGCCCTAATACCGCAACTGAGTGCCCTAACCATCAAGCGTACTACCGGTGAATGGCTGCGTGCACTCGAAGACGCGGACATCCCGTGCGCCCCGGTCAATGATCTCAGGACGGCGTACCAGGAACTGGGTAAAAACTCACCGGGTATGGTTCGCGAGGTGCTGCATCCGACACTTGGTTCAATTCACCAGCTCGGAATTCCGTTCAAATTCGGTGCCTGCGCAACAGACATAAAAAGGCCGCCACCGATGCTTGGCGAACATACTGAAGAAATTCTTTTGAATGTATTAAACAGAGATTCGTTAGGCATTGATTTATTACGGGAAAAAGGGGCGATCTAATTCTCGATGTTGATGAAAACATCCCGGCTCGTATACGCTTGAGAACGACAGAATCAGTCGGCAAGCTCTGAAACTAGCGCGACAAATTGTGTAGCGAGTTGTGAAGCTTGATCTTTGCGCCAAACCAGCGACAAGCCTGAGAATGCCTTGGGGTCGTCAATAGTCTTAAATATTAGTGCGTCTTGTCGTAGCAGTTGAGTTGCTGAAGTCGGCACGACAGCGATACCCATATTGCTAGCCACCAAGCTCAACATTGCCGCTGGATTAGTCACCTCAAGAACGATTTTGGCCTCGAATCCATGCGATCTGCACATGTCGAGAACTTGTTCAGCGATTCCTGTGGTCTGCTTCCGATCCCACATAATGAA
Organism: Candidatus Obscuribacter sp.; assembly: GCA_021772155.1. Lineage (GTDB taxonomy): Bacteria > Cyanobacteriota > Vampirovibrionia > Obscuribacterales > Obscuribacteraceae > JADYXS01. Next base: position 9,761 of record JADYXS010000544.1, on the reverse strand, counting down.
GTGCTCGTTGCGCAATTCCTCAAATCTAACTTTTCGTTTTCTTGCTAATCGATGATCAGGTGGTAAAGCTAATACCAGAGGCTCTCGATGAATCATGATGGATGCGGAGTCGCTCGGGGGAGATCGTAGAAACCCAACATCAATTTGCTCCCTTTTTAGTGCTTCGGCCTGCTGAATTGATGTCATGTGGAATAGCTCCAGGGTGGCATCTGGAAAACGAGTATGAAAAGCGCTAATTGAGTCTGAAAGCAGTTTGAAGGTTGACGTTGATACAAATCCTATACGTAGATGTCCTGCTTCTCCATGATGCACTCGCTGTGCGCGAGCAATTGCGATATCAAGTTTATCAACTGTAACTCGTGCTGATTCATACAGAGCCTTGCCTGCCTCGGTTAATTCGACCCTTCGGGTCGATCTTATGAACAGCGCTATCCCAAGTTCCCGTTCGAGCAGTTGTATCTGCTGACTCAAAGGGGGTTGTGAGATATGAAGTTCGCGAGCAGCACGGCCGAAATGGCAAGTGCGTGCAACTGTCACGAAATAGCGTATCCGTTTGAGCATTAAGTCGAATTTCGTCTTAAAAGTAGACTTATTAGTATTGGACACATAATACGTTATTGAATCACGATTCCACTTAATGCGGGAACCTTCCATAGAAGAAGGGCATTAGAAATTAAATTGGTGAGAAATTTGGAGGAGTGATGAAAATTCGGTTTCCTGACGCTTGTTCGCTGATTGGTTTGGTCGCATTTTTGCCTCCTGCCCTTGCGGCAGAACCTGTATACCCTGATCGTCCAATTCGCTTGATTGTCCCTTTTGCGCCGGGTGGAGGGACGGATATTGTTGCCCGACCTGTGGCCCAATTCCTAACGGATTCGTTTGGAAAACCAGTGATCGTGGAAAACCGCGCTGGCGGGGGTGGTGCCATCGGTCATGAGGCTCTGGTTCGTTCTGCGCCTGATGGATACACCATGATGGTGACCTCCACAAGTTATGCAAGCAATGCCGCGTTGCTCAAGCAGAAATACGATCCAATCAAGGATATTTCGCCGATTACAATGTTCTGCGAGTCGGGCTTCATGGTTACGGTGCATCCAAGTGTCCCAGTGAAAACGACGCGGCAGTTGATCGCATTGGCTAAGTCCAGGCCTGGCGCATTGAACTATGCATCTACCGGGACGGGTGGGGTGACCCATCTGGCAACCGAGCTTTTCAACCTTACTGCCGGCACAGTTATGACCCATATCCCATACAAGGGAACGGGTGCGGCTCTCAGCGATCTGGTGAGTGGCCAAGTTCAGCTCATCGTTGGCGGTATGGCAAATATGGTCAATATGCACAAAGCAGGCCGGCTCAGGGGGATCGCTGTCACCACTGCTAAGCGTGTTCCGGCGGTACCTGAGGTGCCAACTGTAAGCGAGCATTTCCCGGGTTTTATCGCAGTTTTATGGTTTGGGGCAGTTGGTCCAGGAAAGGTCCCTTCCAGCATTATTAATCGCTGGAGCATTGATATAAATAAATCGCTCGCCCAGCCGGCTATGCAGGATCGCCTCGCCGCTGAAGGTTATGTAACGGTGGGCGGTTCTACTGAACACTTCGCAACTGTCATCGCCCGTGATATTGAGCAGTGGAGCAGAGTTGTGCGTGAGGCCAAAGTCAAGGCCGGGCAGTAGTAGGAAGCTGACGATGAGCAAAACTAGTGCTGGCCCACTTTCGGGTGTTCGTGTTCTTGATGTAAGCATCATGGCCGCAGGTCCTTGGGCTGGCGCCCTTTTGGGAATGCTTGGGGCTGAAGTAATCAAGATCGAATCCCCTGCTGGAGACAGCATGCGTTTCGTTATGCCAACGCAACGTGGCATGGGAACAAATTACTTAGCAATGAATGCAAACAAGTCCAGTATTAAGCTGAATTTAAAGACTGAATACGGACTGGCTCAGGCGATGCAGCTGGCTGCGCAGTGTGATGTTTTCCTGCAAAACTTTCGCGTTGGCGTTATTGATCGTCTCGGCTTAGGTTATGAGGTGCTGCGAAAGATCAATCCCCGAATTATCTATTGCTCGATCTCCGGATTTGGCGAGCGGGGACCGATGGCAAATGCCGGCTGCATTGACACGATCATGCAAGCTTTTTCAGGCTTTGCAGCGATGAATGGTGCCACTGAAGATGATTTGGAGGCTTTCCGCTTCACCGGCTTTATAGATCTGGCGACTGCGGCAGTGGCTGTCGAGGCAACCCTTGCTGCTCTTGCTGAAAGAGATTCCAGCGGCAAGGGGCAGAAGGTTGAGGTGTCGATGCTGGAGGCGGCACTGGAGATGCAGGGCACTCGAATAGCCGAGCTTTTAGGTTCCGGAATGAAGCCCTTACCGCTTGGGAGTGAATCTCCTTTATTGGCGCCTGATCGAGCATTTCAATCTCTTGATGAGGAAGTCTTTGTCACGGTCCATTCGGAAAAAGAGTGGAACGGATTCTGCAATGCACTTGATCAGAACCAACTGTTGCAGGATGAACGTTTCAAGAGCAATCGGCTTCGCGTAAGGAATCGCATTGCTCTTAATGCTTTGATAGCGCCAATCATCAGATCCAAAGCGGCGATTTGGTGGCTTCGTGTAATGCAGAGAAACAGCGTCCCCTGTGCTCTTGCTCATCACTTTGAAACATTCCGGCACCATCAGCAAATCGTTCAAAACAGGATGATTGCCGAAATCGATACCCAAGAATGGGGGGTATTGAGTTTAGGGGGGGCTCCCTGGCACTTTTCAAGGACTTCATGTGATCTTCGTGCTCCTGTGTTGTTGGATGATGTGGGCAACACAATCTGTGGATTTAGTGCACCGAATCTGTCATCTAATAAAAAGTCGAAACCATACTCACTAAGCAGTCTTCGTATTGTGGAGTGGTCAGAAGGGATTGCAGGCCCACTTGCATCGGTTCGCCTTGGCGATCTTGGGGCCGATGTAGTCAAAGTGGAGTCGCCAGAGGGTGACTGGCTGCGTAAAGCAGCTCCGGCTATTGATGGTGGGGAGGATAGCGCCGCGTTCTGCGACCTGAATCGGGGCAAGAAGTCGATTGTTATGGTCGAGGAGACAGGAACAGCGACGGCGATACTAGAGCCATTGTTAATCAAGGCTGATGTATTTATTACAGATCGTCCAAGAAATGTTCTTGCTGAGCTTGGAATTGAGCAAGTGTGCAGCCGAAATCCACGTCTTATTGTCATTCACATCAGTCCATTTGGAGATAAAGGACCGATAAGCAGTTATCAAGGATCCGAGCTTACTGCACAGGCAATGGCTGGTTATACCCGCTACCTTGGCGTAAGGGGAGAACCTGCTCTGCGCCTCGGCGCGGATGTGGCTTCCGTTGGGACCGGTATTTTTGCTGTGCAGGCAGCGCTTGCTGCACTATGGGAGCGTAACCGAAGTGGTCGTGGCCAAAGCGTATCGTTATCGTTGCTGAACTCATCGATCTGCATGAAAACGATCCATCTTGCTGCTCAAGGGGACCCAGACGTTTACGCGGGACCTAGGGTAGCTGGCGCGACATTTCCGCCGGATCGAGGTTGGCGTACTGCAGATCGTCGCATCTACTTCACGTTCGGTGGTCGCCCCGGATGGCAGGATTTTATGCACGAGATCGGACTTTCTCATCTTCTCGAAGACTCCAGATTTTTAGACAAGACTGGCCGAGGATCGACCGGGCACGGCAACTATTCGCACTTGGTTCGCGAAGAGTACGAGGTCGCATTCAAACGCTATTCTGCTGAAAAGTTGCTTGAGATCATTCGCAGGCATATGGGGAATGCAGGTGTATTCCAGCGCGCAGATGAGATGCTTTTAGATCCGCAAACGCAAGCACTTGAAATTGTTGTTAGCGTCCCCCTGGATTCGAAGCGGTCATTCAAAGTGCGTGCATTCCCGGCCAAGTTCTCAGATCTAAAGCCTCAGATCAAAGGTGGTGTTGCAACATTGGGCACTGATCGTGCTGCTTAGACATAAATGAGTGATCGACATATGAATGAAGTCTCGCGGTGCCTGGAAGGAGTGAGGGTTGTTGACCTGAGCCAGTTTGAGGCAGGCCCTTCCTGTACGGAGGTGCTGGCTTGGCTAGGCGCAGACGTGGTCAAAGTTGAAACCCCCCGAGGGGGAGATCCCGGAAGGTCTACTGGTGCAAAGCCTGGGCAGGATGGCCTCTGGTTCGCACTACTGAATGCAAACAAACGCTCAATGACGGTAAATCTAAAGTCTGAAGCCGGAATTGATCTCATCAAACGCATGATTAGTAATGCCAATGTTTTCATCGAAAATTTTGCACCAGGAACAATCGAAAGACTCGGACTTGGCTATGAAGTATTGCGACAGATAAATCCGAAAATCATATATGCACAGATCAAAGGATTCGGCACCGGAAGTCCATACGAATCCTTTTTGGCATTTGATTCTATCGGGCAGGCAACGGGTGGATCGATGAGCATTACAGGTGAGCGTGGTGCTCCACCGGTAAGGCCTGGGCCAACCGTAGCTGATTCAGGAAGTGGTATGTTGATGGCGGCAAGCATTATGGGTGCGCTCTATCGGCAGCAGGCTACAGGAGTAGGTGCGAGACTCGAGCTCGCAATGCAGGATGCAGTAATGCAATATTTACGCACTGCATTCTCAGAGCATGGAAATACTGGACGCGCAGCCCAACGGGCTGGTGCAAAAAGTCCAAGCGTAGTCAACGTTCCCAGCAACATCTATCCCTGCAGTCCCGGTGGATCAAGTGATTATATTTATGTTTACGCGAGTCGCAAGGCCCCTGATCAATGGCACCGACTACTTAAGGCCATGGGCAAAGCTGATTTGATTGGTGATCCGCTGTATGAAACTGCGCAGGCTCGAGTCAAAAACGAATCCTTGGTTGACTCCCTTATTTCTGACTGGACAAGGCAGCGAGATAAATACGAGGCCATGCGGATTTTGGGAGAGGCGGGCGTCCCTGTTGGTGCGTTGTTTGACACCATGGAACTGGAAAACGATGAGAGTTTTCAGAAACGGGGAATTATCCAAACGATTGAACATCCCACGCTTGGCGCACTCAAGGTTCTTGCTTGGCCAGTGCGCTTTGATGGTCGTCCTCCAGCAGTCCAAGCGGCACCAACACTAGGGCAGCACACCGAGGAGGTATTAAGGCAATGGCTGAATATGAGTCAGTCTGATATTGAAAAGATGAAACGTGACGGAGTCATGTGACATACGCGAAATCCACGCTCGCGCTTGAAGGTAAGACAATACTTGATCTTACCGAGCTTTTGCCGGGGCCGTTTGCTACACAAACGCTTATCGACATGGGAGCCCGGGTAATAAAGATAGAGAAACCCACGGTTGGTGACGCTTATCGCAAAATGCGCGGGTCATCTTTCCGCCTGATTAACCGCGGAAAAAAAAGTATTGCGCTAGACCTAAAAAGTGAGTCCGGGCGTGAGGTACTGAAACGACTTGCAGTACACGCTGACTCACTCATCGAAGGCTATAGACCAGGGGTGATGAACCGACTAGGGGTCGGCTACGAGGTCATTAAGGCAGTAAACCCTCAGATCATTTACATGTCCATAACGGGCTTTGGCCAATCTGGTCCATTGCGCGATTTTCCGGGGCACGACCTCAACTACAACGCGGTGGCAGGTGTACTGGGTATGTGCGGGCGTTCTGAACATCCGCAGCATGCCTTGGGAATACCTCTCGCAGATCTAAGCGGCAGTCTTTATGCGATTACCTCGCTTCTTGCGGCTTTTTTGGTGCGACAGCAAACAGGTGTTGGCCAATTTCTTGATGTCGCACTTACAGATTCTGCTCTTGCAATGGTCGGTCCGCGAATTGACTACAGCAAAAGGGACATCCTGTACCGAGCTGGAAACAATGTTTACCAAACTGGTGATGACCGCTATATCGCTGTTGCTGCTCTTGAAGACCACTTTTGGTCTCGTCTGGTCAAGGTGCTGGCAGTCCCTGAACTTTCTGATCCCCTTTACGCACAGGCCAAGCAGCGGTGGCCTGCGACTTCATTCCTTGATCCAATCATAGAGCGCAAGATACTTGAGAAAAATGCTGATGAATGGCTGAAACTCTTCTTTGAAAACGATGTGCCAGCAACTGCAATTTCGGAGGGCGAAGCTGTATTTGATCAGCCTCAATTGCGTGAGCGAGGCATGTTTATAGAGGCGGATGGGATTCGCTATGTCAACTACCCAGTACGCATGCAAGGTGTTGAGGCAGATCGTCATACTCTATCCCCTGCTCTTGGCGAACATACAAATGAATTGCTTGAGGAGATAGGGTACACAGCCGATGAAATTGCAGCGCTTCGGGCCGAAGGGGTCTGTACGGGCTCTTAATTCACAAGATAAAAAGGAGAAATTTGATGACTAGTTACAAGACGATCCTATATGAAGTCCGAGGTGCGGAGGCTCGCATCACTCTCAATCGTCCTGAAGTCAGAAACGCTATCAACTACGACATGGAGCAGGAAGTTAAGCATGCGCTGCTTCGGGCGAACGATGACCCAGCGGCACGGATCATCGTGATTACGGGGGCCAACCCCGCATTCTGTTCGGGCATTGATCTTAAGGTGCACCGTGGACGTTCGCCAGCGGAGACGCGTGCACACTTTGAATCATTCTACTGGGGTTTTTATTCGACTCACCGGAAGCTCGACAAGCCCACACTAGCGGTTCTCAATGGCCCTGCTAGAGAAGCAGGCTGCACGATGGCTTTCATGTGTGACATGGTTCTTGCGGTTGAATCTTCATCCATTGGTTTTCCTGCCATTGATCGAGCCATATTGCCGGCCTTCCATATGGTGCATCTGCCCCGTGTATGCGGCCGCCTCAAGGCTTTTGAGCTCTGCTTTTCAGGCTTGCCGATCAGCGCTACCGAGGCAGAACGTCTAGGCATCATTAATCGTGTTGTTCCGGATGCTCAACTGGCAGAAGCAACGCAGACCATGGTCGCATCATTTGTTAACAAATCCCCCGCGGTGGTGAAACTGGCCCGCGAGGCATTCTACCGAACGATGGACATGGAATTCGAGAAGGGCATCCGGACTATGGGGGATGTAGTGGCAATTGTTGCGGGACTCAAGGATTCAGTTGAAGGTATTACGGCCTATATCGAGAAACGTGATGCCAATTGGGAGGGCAAGTAGTGGTATCACCCGGCGAAACTGCGGCCAAGCCGCTGTCTGGATTGCGAGTGCTCGATCTGAGTCGGGTGCTGGCGGGTCCTTACTGCTGCGCGCTGCTAGGTGAGGCGGGAGCTGAAGTCATAAAGGTTGAACGCCCGGGAAAGGGGGATGAGAACCGGCGCTGGGGGCACCTTTGGCATGGTGAGAGCCTGGATTTCATGAATGTGAACCGCAACAAGCGCGGTATCACAGTGAATCTGAGTCACGATTTGGGGCAGGAGGTGATCAAGCGTCTTGCAGGGCGAGCGGACATCTTGGTCGAAAACTTTGTTCCCGGAACCCTCGATCGCTTCGGACTAAGTTACGAATCGCTCGCCGCAAACAATCCCCGGCTAATATATTGCTCAATCTCGGCCTACGGTCTCAAAGGACCAATGCGTACGAAGCCAGGCTACGATGGGGCAGTGCAGGCCTTCAGTGGTCACATGGCTATTACTGGTGAGGCTGATGGTGGGCCAGTCCGAAGTGGCGCATCAATGATAGACATGGCAACAGGGTTCACTGCCTACTCAGCTGTTTTGACAGCCGTCATTTCGCGTGCCCGATCAGGTAAAGGTCAGCGTATTAGTGCATCTCTCCTGCAAACGGCGCTATCGCTGATGGGAGCGCATGCAGCTGTCTACCTGATGACTGGACATCAGCCCAAGCGGGCTGGTTCGGGGGTAAGTCATTTGGCTCCCTACGGGGCCTATCAAACTCAGGATTCCCATGTTGTGGTTGGCACTCTTAACGAGGAAGCATGGGCCAAGCTTTGCGCGGTGCTCGGCCTGCAGGAACTCACCGAGGACGAGAGATTCAATGATCCCCAAAAGCGTGTGGCGAATCGAAAAATCCTCGATAGCGTGCTGTCTGAAGTATTTGCCACTCAGAGCTCAGACCACTGGGTGGGGAAGTTCGAACGTGCAGGCCTAGTCATCTCGCACGTGCAAACCCTTTCCGAAGTAATGCGTCATCCCCAGGTTCTCGAAAACCACATGCTTAATGAACTGTCTCATTCTTACGGCAAGCTTACCTTGGTCGGCGCCCCTTTTTCTATGGAAGCGGATGAAATTGCACCACAGCTTCCTCCGCCACTGCTGGGGCAGCATACGGACGAGATATTGTACGAATTCGGTTACACAGAGCAAGAGATCAAGAAGCTCCGGAGCGAAGGAGCAATTTAGTTGGATACAACAAACCCGAGGAACAGGAGAATGACAATGACTCGAACAATACTTGCAGGCATCGCGACATCATTGTTGATGATTGGTGGTGTATTCAATGCGAATGCGGCAGACCCCTATCCATCGCGTCCCATTCGCATGGTTATCCCTTTTTCCCCGGGAGGATCAAACGATGTGATCGGGCGTATCGTGGCGCAAAAGTTGACCGCGCGGCTAGGCATGCAGGTCATTGTAGATAATCGGGGAGGCGCTGCTGGCGCTATTGCAATCGATATAGTTAAACGTGCGACACCTGATGGATATACGATGCTTCTCAATTCCTCGGGAATTGTGCTGACCCCGGCCCTTTCATCTAAAGTCAATTATGATTTGTTAAATGACTTTACTCCGGTAACTATTATTTCATCTGTGCCGATGGTGCTGCTTGTACATCCAAGCATGGCCGCAAACACAATTCAGGAATTTATTTCTTATGCAAAGGCAAACCCTGGAAAACTTTCTTACGGTTCAGCCGGAACCGGAAATATCACCCACTTAGGGGTTCTTTTATTGCAGCAGGCGACAGGAATTGATGTTGTCCACGTGCCATACAAAGGAGCGGGACCTGCATTAATTGATGCGGTCGCTGGGAATACAAATTTTGTGATGTCTACACTTGCTACAGCAGCTGGAGTTCTTAAAGATAAACGGATGAAACCTTTGGCTGTAACTGGACTTACTCGTTCGCCTGTCATCAAGGAAGTGCCTACTCTTAGCGAATCGGTTCAACAGAATTTATCGGCAACAACTTGGCAGGGGATATTGTTGCCGGCGGGGGCGTCGCGTCAAGTAGTTGAGAAATTAAATTCTGAAATAAATGCGCTCGTACAGGAAAAAGAAGTAATTGATCGATTCGCGGTATTGGGGGCAAGCCCATTGCGGTCAAGTGCCGATGAATACCGTGCCTATCTCAATACTGAGCTCAAGCGATGGGAAAAGATTATTCAGGGAGCGGGAATCAAGATCGACTGATCACAGAAAATTTGACCTGCCTCCAAGAGTTACTACGTGGCGATGTAGGGCTCGATTATCCCGGAAGGAATCGGACTTAAAGAAGTTATTTTTCGGAAACGCAGTGCGCCGTTGTCGCAAGACCTTCGTTTCAATAATTCTGCTTTTATAGGACTGATATGACTGATGAAGCGCATTCCGAGCGGTCACAGAAATTTGCTTCAACTCATGGATTTTCTAGTGCGCTTGATGGCTTGCGTGTTCTTGATATGTCAAGGGTCTTGGCTGGGCCAATTTGTGGGCAAATACTTGCTGATCTTGGTGCCGATGTAATCAAGGTTGAGAAACCAGGGAAGGGTGATGATAGTCGTGCTTGGGGCCCACCTTTT
>JADYXS010000071.1 GCA_021772155.1 Candidatus Obscuribacter sp. | reverse complement strand
TAGCCATAGCTGAGAAGATCGCGCCTGACGGTGATCAGATGGCTACCAGCCTCAATGACCTGGCATTGCTTTTCAGCAAGCAAGGTAAGCCAGCTTTGGCGGTACCGCATATGGTGCGTGCTATCAGCATTATCAAGGGACTTAAGGGTCCTGAGAATCAAGGGTTGTCAACGCTAGTTAGCAATCTGGCAGAGGTGTACGGCGGTCAGGGGCGGTATTCAGAGGCTGTGGCGTTGTATGAAGAAGCTTTGAAGATACGCGAGACGGGTAACGATACCAGTGCAATCGCATCGACGCTAAACCGACTTGGCGCCATATACAAGGATCAAGGAGATTACGAAAAAGCAGAGCCTTTTTTGAAGCGTTCGCTGGAAATGATAGAAAAGTCTCCCGCGCCGGATAAGTCGGACCTTGTGGTGGCACTGAATAATCTTGCTCTTGTATATCGTGATCAAGGTCGATACAAAGATGCAGATCCTCTTTATCAGCGAGTCCTTGCTATCAGACAGGGAATGCCGGAAACCAAGCCATCACTGGTCGCCGATGCATTGGTCAACATTGGTAAGCTGAGAACAGAAGAAGGGAACTACGAGGGCGCTGAGCAAACTTATCAGAGCGCTTTGGCATTTCTGGAGAATTATTGCGGCAAGAACAGTGCTGAAGTTGCAGATGTATTGCTGCAGATGATCGATGTTTTCCGCGACTCCGGGCGTTTTCAGGAAGCTGAAGCGCGGGCCAAACGAGCGATCGAAATTTTGAATGCTACCGGCGCGCCGCCTGATGGAAGGGTCGCCGCTGCTCTCACCGACCTGGCACTGGTTTACCGCGAAACTGGCAGGATGGGTGAATCCGAGGAAACTCTCAAGCGTTCGCTGGTTAGCTGGCGCGAGGCTAAGGGTAACTCGTCTGCAGAGACCGCCAATGTCTTGCATAACCTTGGCAAAGTGCAGTTCGCGGAGCACAAGTATAAAGATGCGGAAGCGTCCTTTAAGGAAGCATTGGAGATTCGCCGTAAGGCCTTGGCACCAAATGATTTGGCCATCGCCTCCACACTGCGTAACTATGCTCTGCTGCTGCTGGAAATGAACCGCGGCAAAGAAGCCGCTCAGCTCAATAGCCAGGCCGCTCAAATTGAGCGCAAAGCCACCCCAGCAGCAGGGGATATCTGAACCATGCGCAACGAACTCTTGCTGGCCGTCTGGATCAGCATCGCTGCTGTATGGCCGTCCTACGCCGCGACCTTGAAGGAAACAAAGAATAAGTCAGACTCGCAGAAGCCTTCACAGGCAAAGCAAAATGTCGAAAACGACTCCTTGGCTCAGGAGAAGTCTGATGCATATGAGGCTGCTAAGCCGGAAGTGAAGTCCCGGCGAAAGTCTCATGCGAAGTCTGGTAGCCACTCCAAGACTGCGGCACACCCGAAACATGCGTATCCGCTCAAATTTAGTGGTAATGCCTCATGGTACGGAGTTCCGTTCCATGGCAGAAGAACGGCTTCCGGCGTCATTTTCAATATGAACAAGCTGACCTGTGCGCATAAGACTCTTCCTTTCTACACCAAGGTCCTGGTGGAAGACCCTCGCACAGGTAAAACCGTGATCGTCTCTGTATTAGACAGAGGTCCGTTCGTCTCAAACCGGGTGATGGACTTGTCGCGGCAGGCGGCGCGGGACTTGGGAACGTTGTTGGGTGGCGTGCGCTGGGTTGATTGTGTAGTTATTGATGACAGCCCGGTGAAGGCGGACAGTCCGCGGAAGACAGGCAAGACGGACGACATTCCAGCGAAGTCGGGCAAGACGCTGCCAACGATAAAGCCGGATGACATGGCGGTACCGCCACAGGACAAAGATCACGGCAATGAAACACAACGCTGATGTAATAGTCATTGGATTGGGAATCATCGGCAGCGGTGCTGCACTGGAGCTGTCACGCCGTGGACTCAAGGTGGTGGCGCTTGACGCTTTTCCCCCGAAGCATACAAATGGTGCGTCCCATGGGCAGTCGAGAATCATTCGCAAAGCCTATTTCGAAGCGCCTGACTATGTTCCGCTTTTGCACCGGACTTACCAGATGTGGAGACAATTGGAGCAAGAGTCTGAGCGCGATTTAATGACGCTCAACGGCGCCTTATTTGTCGGAGCCGTGAACTCCGAACTTGTGGCTGGTTCTCTTAAGAGCGCGCGAATGCACGGTCTCGAACACGAACTAATGAATGCAGAACAACTCACCAAAAGATTCCCCGCGTGGCGCCTGACTTCAGATATGGTGGCAGTGTATGAGCCGGGCGCAGGTACCTTGTATGCCGATGCATGCTGGACAGCCCAGTTGATGCTGGCACAGAAGATGGGCGCACATCTTCGATTTGGCGCGCCCGTTATTTCATGGTCCGCAACGGATTCAGCTGTCTCAGTGAGAACTAAAGAAACGGAATACGTCGCGGATAAGTTAGTTGTGTGTCCCGGTCCTTGGGCCCCGGAGTTACTTGGTGGCCTTGATGTCGGCTTCCGAATTCAACGTAGGGTAAATGCGTTTTTCAAGCCTGCGCATCCGGAAAAAGTGTCGATAGACAAGTTCCCCAGCTACTGCATCGAGACGGACGGCAAGTTCTACTATGGATTGCCCGCCATCGGAGAACAGGGTTTGAAGGTCGGCCGCCATGATGCCGGTGAAAGCTGCACTGCAGCAACCGTGAATCGAGTCGTTGACGATAACGAAATTGGGGAACTGAAAGCGTTCGTCGAGCATTTTCTGCCCGGGCAGTTTGATGTCTGTTTAGATGCAACCACTTGCCTTTACACCCTTACGCCGGACGAGCATTTCGTTATTGACGTGCACCCGGAGCACGGCAACGTTTTCGTCGCGGCTGGATTCTCTGGGCACGGATTCAAATTCGGACCAGTTGTCGGTGAGATTCTTGCGGACCTGGTTGCCGCTGGGTGCACCGGCCATTCTATTGATTGCTTTGCGATCAACCGTTCGGCAGTTAGGTCGTCAACGGCCAAACGGTGCGCAGATTACAAGTCTTTCATTGAGTAAAAACCGCACGCTCATTCCACGAAAATTCCACAAAACTTCCACGGCATTGTCACGTCGCTACCTTAACCTGTACTCATCTGGCGAAAGCCGTTTCTTATAGGTGCTGGTTAATAAATGGCAATGCAGGGCGGAAAAGATAATTCCAATGGCGCGCGCATTCAGACGGTAGAGGACTACTTCCGTGCGCAGTTCACCAAGGTGAATGACCTGGAAACTTTGGACGGTGTTAGAAAGCACTCTCAGTCCGATGATGTAGCCACAGCCAAAATTCAAGCGTTGTTCGGTCAGCCACTAATCCGGCACGATGGGGGCGATGATACATTCCCCAGTATCCACAAGAAATCAATGAAGCAATCAGTGGCGGAAGGCAGCAGTCTTCGTGCTGCACAAGGACGTGAGCGCCAGCCGGATGCGGTCGCTGCAAGCGCCAACGTCGCGAGTAGCGATAACAGTTCCGCTGCAGACCGCATTCAGCCTGAAGATTTTAAAGCGTTGCTTGCGAAGCTTAACCACGTCGTCACTGAAGCGTCCAGGTGGACTGAGAGGACGGAGACGAATCAGGGGTCAGGCGATAAGCACAGCGAGTATCAAGTAATTCGCGTTTAGTTCTACTTGGGTAGAAAAAATCGATATTCGAAAGGCTTTGCACCAAGCCGCACTATGACGAGCTTGCCTTCGTGTTTGCGCGGCTTGCCATGACTTTGTAGCGTGTTGAAGTAGTTCACGACAATCTCATCTGGTACCGCGCGTTCGCGTGATCGATTCTGTTCAAGACAAACTTCCAGCGGAACATCCAGAATCCATAGTTGAATGTCTTGATAGCCGGCTTTGATAGCTCTTTGCAGAATTGGGCTTCGGTGTTTCGCGTTTATGTTCGTGTTATCAATTACGATGTCGTTCTGCTCTGCAAGGCTTTGCTCAAGCCGTTCGTAGAATATTTCGAACACTCGTTCCGGTTCGCGCTGATCGGCGGAATCGCCCCAAAGTTGTTGTCGGATCGAATCTGCGTTGAGGCTTAGGTAACCTTTGTCTATCAACTGTTTGGAAAGTGTGGTCTTGCCGGCACCCGGCACACCAACGAGCAAGACTAATCGCTTCAAGACGACACCTGCTCAGGTTGATCTTTGCCTTTTTTCGCTTGCTTCCTTAAATACCTGTCCAATGCCCATCGATACCAGAAAGTGGCGACAGGCAGTCCGGCAATGAAGAAGTATGCGCTGAACTGTTGGCGTGTTTGACCCTGCAGCGATGTCTGCAAATCGAAGCTCCAGTCAAGCCAAGGATTCGTATAGCAGACTGAGCCGAAAGAGGCTAAATAGATGGCACAGGACAACAATGCCAGTCTGCCCCACCATGACACATGTCGCCAAGAAATGACGGCTTGCAGGAGGCATCCCAAAGCGATCACGAAAATGCCCAGACTGTAGTGCTGAAAGCGAGATAGGCTCATTTGGCGTTGCAAAGGCGTCATCAGCACGGCTATGCCGGCAATGAAAGACAAGAGCACCAGCTCTCTGTCTTGGACAACTTCACGCAAATACCGTAAAAATTCAGCCAAGATTTTGCTCGTTCTGTGCAGTCGGCAGCGGCATTTGTCGCAACAGCCGAATGTCTTCAAGTACTCCAGACACAAGAGATTTTACTACCGCCTGACCCTTCTGGGGCGTTGCCAGCGATGCATCGCCCCAGATACCGGTCGGTGAATAGGTCCCAACAGCGGACCTGGTGCGCGTCAACGGACCTTTACCAATTTGGTCGAAATCCTTAACTGCTTTCTCCATGTTTACCGATTCCGGTGCAATTACCAGCATCAGCGAAGTCTCAATTTCATCGGCGTGCGAGCCCCCCTCCTGTTCCTTAACCCGGTTGGCCGCCGGGGCTATTTTTTCCTCCAAATCTGTATAGTGGAGAAGCACCTTAAGCTCTTTCAATCGCTGTGCTGCAATTAGCAGAGGTTTGAGCGTCGACACGCCAGTGTTTATCACGTAGAAACGTTGAGGACCGAATCTAGCGAAGCTGCTGCAAATTTGAAAAATGGTATCGGCTGCCGTGTCCAAGTCCAGGCTGACTGAGCCTGGATACTCGACGAAAGCAGGGTAGTAGCAATAAGACACTGTCGGCGCCATCACTACGTCTTCATGCTCCAGAACATGCTCCTTCAAGAACTCGGCAATCTGAAAATCGTTGTTCAATTTCAAATGCGGTCCGTGCTCTTTGGTCGCAGCACCTAACGGGATCACGACAATTGTGTCTGCTTTGAGCACACTTTCTGCCTCAATCCAAGTCAAATGCTCCAGCAGGATACCGCGTGCCACTATACTGCGACCGCCGCCTCGTGCTCTTTCTTGAGCTTGTCCATTAGTTCCGTGCGTTGATCATACAAACGTTTGAGCTTGCGCGGTGCATGATTGGCCATCGCATAGGCAGTCATGATTGGCAGGGCAATTGTCGTATCTACATAGCAGACAACAGTATCTTTAAGTGCGTCAGGGTCGACCTTACCCCACGATACAGCTTCCGCTGGCGTGGCTCCTGACAGACCGCCGGTATCAGGACGAGCATCCGTTATCTGCAAGAAGAAGTCGTGTCCCTTTTCTTTGATTCCGAGTACTTCCTGGATCTGTGGTTCGGTTTGAAGGATAAAGTTCTTGGGTGAACCACCGCCCATAATCAAAACGCCACTCTTGCCGCCCGAGCGCTTAGCGCCAAGCACAATTGCCGCTGTCTCGTTCACATCAGCGGTAATGTCAATGCGCGGTCCTTTGCCGAAAAGCGCCAGCGCTGCGATGTTCATGCCAATTGAGCTATCGCCCGGTGAGGACGTGTATACCGGAACGCCGCATCGGTAGGCGGTTGCAATCAGAGTTGAGGTTTTTAGTCCGAGAAGCTTCTCGCGTTCTGCCACATATTTGCCGCAGAGATAGTGAAACTCGGCAGTGGACATCTCTTTCTGAAACTCTGGCGCAGCCATGATTTCACGAAAGAATTTATCAGTGCTGAGCAAAACGTCGTAGTCAAAGACTATATCGTAGATGCGGATCACTTCCTGCTCGCGAAGCTCGCGATCGTCCCAGTGATGGCTTCCCTGGTGCAATGAGCAGCCGATGCCGAAGTGCGTGTCATGATAGAGATTTGCCCCGGTGCTGACAATCCAGTCCACGAAACCGGCTTCGATAAGCGGAATCAAGGACGAGCGTCCAAGCCCGGCTGGGGTCAAAGCGCCTGTCAGGCTCAGTCCGACTGTTACATCATCTTCAAGCATTCGCCCGGTATATAGGCGGCAAGCCTCGCGCAGGCGTCCGGCATTATATGCCAGGAAAGTTTCGTCAATCAGTTGCGTAATAGTCAGGTCCTTGCCGATAGCTGGCGGATCGATTTTCTTTCCCGACAGATAATTGTTATGGTTGGACATGGTGCCTCCTAAGCTCCGTTATTACGCGAGGATAAATATGTGTCATCGCGGTAAAC